>CP099863.1:3865605-4184416 GCA_024134725.1 Bacillus sp. 1780r2a1
TGTTTCCCCCACTGCTTCTCCATACACATAAACCGCATTATACTCATCGCTAACTGATGCCAATGGATGTGTATCTGCTAATAAGGTTGGCTGAACGCTCACTTCAACATTATCTCCATCTCGATGTGCATATCCAATTAATTTCACTGTGTATCCTAATTGCTTACTATATTGTAAATCTTCTTCTGTTACTTCTGTGATACCTTGAACCTGTACATCATCAAGATCAATTTTCATTGAGAAACCAAGCGTAGCTAAAATTGCCATTTTTCTTGCTGCATCCAAGCCACCAACATCAGAAGTAGGATCTGCTTCTGCATAACCTAGTTCTTGTGCTTCTTTTAGCACCTCTTCATATGCGCTTCCTTCTTTTGTCATCTTTGTTAAGATAAAGTTTGTTGTACCATTTACAATTCCCATCATTTTTGTAATACGGTCTGATGCCAATCCATCCGCAAGCCCACGAAGAATTGGAATTCCCCCAGCAACACTTGCTTCATAAAATAAGTCGCAACCATTTTCTGATGCAACTGTTAACAACTCAGAACCGTAAACCGCCATCAAATCCTTATTTGCTGTTACAACGTGCTTTTTATTACGAAGAGCTGTTAAGATATAGTCTCTAGTTTCTTCAACGCCCCCCATAACCTCAATGACAACATCTACTTCTGGATTATGAATGACATCCTCTACGTTTGTTGATAATTTTTCACTACTAATCTCTACGTCTCTCACCTTATCAATATTTTTAACTACCACTTTTTGAACCGTTACCGGACAGCCAACTTGGTGGCTTAACTTATCCTGGTGATTTTCAATAATTTTAACTACTCCGCTACCAACCGTTCCTAATCCTAATAATCCTACTGAAATACTTTTTGTCATATTATTCACCTCTATGTTCTCTTCACGAATACATTTGTTTTCTTATAGTGGACATTATAGACCCTTTTTTTCTTTTTTACAATACTTTACTTTAAATTTATCTTGTTATTTGTTGAATAAAAAGATAAATTTAAATTTTTTAAATATTTCATTTCCTTATCATAACATGTATGTTCCTGTTTTTTAACATACAAAAAGCATTTCTATAAAAGAAATGCTTTTATTCTTTAGCTATTAGGAACAAGCTCTCTATTAATAATGGTAGATGGGAAATTACCTGCTAAAACACCTTCTATGTTTTGGACTGCTAGTTTAATCATGCTTGTACGTGTTTCCACTGTTGCACTTCCAATGTGAGGTAATGCTACTACTTTTGGATGTATAGCTAACGGGTGAGAACTATCAATTGGTTCATTCACAAAAACATCCAGACCGGCTGCTGCAATTTCCTCTTCATTTAACGCTTTTAATAAAGCAGCTTCATCCACTACACCACCCCGAGAAACGTTAATAAACATCGCTGACTTCTTCATCTTTTTAAATGCTTGCTCATTAAACATGTTTTTAGTTTGCTTTGTTAAAGGTGTTAAGCACACAACAAAATCAGACTTTTTTAATAAGTCATCCATTGAGACATATGTAACAGGTAAACTGTTCTCAGCTTGTTCATTTCGAGAACGATTGTGATAAAGAATATTCATATCAAAGCCTGCTGCCCTCTTTGCTAGCACTTCACCAATCTTTCCCATCCCAACAATTCCAAGCGTTTTATGGTGAATATCGCGACCAGCTAACAAATATGGACTCCAACTTGTCCACTTGTTTTCTTTAATATGTGCTGAAGCCTCCAAAATATTTCTAGCCGTAGTCATAAGAAGCGTCATAGCTAAATCTGCCGTAGTATCTGAAAGCACATCAGGCGTGTTACAAACATAGATTTGACGATTTGTGGCTGCCTGGATATCGATGTTATCAAATCCCACAGCCAGGTTCGCAATTACTTTTAAATGAGTCGCTGACTTTAATAATTCTTCATCTATCTTATCGGATAAAACGGTTAAAAGTCCCTGAGCTTTCTTTGCTTTTTCTGTGAGCAAGTCATACGGGACCGGCTCTTCTTCAGAATGCCACATCTCCACTTCAGCCACTGCGCGTAGTGGTTCTACAAATTCTTCTGGTATACTCCTTGTAATAAAGATAAACGGCTTGTCCATTATCGATCACCTCATTGATTTTTAATTACATAACGTGACGCTTTATTGTTTAACGCAATAGGCGTCACGTCACATTATCTTTATATGCTTTTACTATACTTATACCACTTAAACACCGCTGGATAACCATCCTACCTCTGGTATATGGTAACGTGAAGTAGAAATACCAACGGATTGATAAAACTGCTTTAGAAATCGCTCATAATGAGATGAGTGATCTAACACAGCTTCTAATTGCTTGTAATAGCTTTGTTTTTGTTCTTCGCTTTGAACACTATAATATCCTTCTACCACTTCAAAATAATGTACAGGGAACAACAGCCTCGCATAGAGAAGGCGCCACGAAAATGATGAGAGTGGATTAATACGTTCGTATTCGCTTAGAAAATGATGAAGCTGATGGGAATTTAGCTCGTAGGATGATAAATACTGTTCACGAATATACTCTGCTAAGTCTCTGCTTGGATGGTCAAAGACCCAATCCACTGGGAGTTTATAGATATACTGACTTCCCCAAGTCGTCTTTCCAAATCGATGATGACAAATCGTAGCAGAATCCACTGCTCTTGGCAAATCATCAATTTCTGTATCTACCAAATATTGAATGGCATTCTCTGCTAACCCTAGATAGTAGGGAAAGCTTTCGAGGAACTTCTTTTCAATTTCTTGATTCGGTAAAGCTCTCAAGCGCCCATACCAAAACTCTTCCATTTGATCTACTCGCTTTTCCCACAATGATTTCCATTGACCCAATCGCTTTGAATGCTCAACTTCATAAGGAAACATTCTACCGCGCTGATGAAATTCTGCTAACTCTGAACCGATGACAAATTGGTCATTTCGCGGTGCTGCTATCGACCGACAAATCATAAATTTAAGGTCATTAGATTCCGTAATCATATTTCCCTCTAGATTTGGCATAAATGTAGAGATATAGCGGTCACCTTGACTCATGAGAAACTGACTCATTTGATACAACTCGTTCAATTCATCTTCTTCCACTTGATTTAAATGAATAATCGTATACAAGATATCCCGATATTGAAAGGCTTGATAAGCGCCTAAAGTTAATAATTCATCAGGATGTAAACCATAACCTTCATAAATTGCTTGCTTCACGTACATCCCCTCATTTCATTGATTGAAGTTTTTCCATAAAGAAATTCAATACTTGTCATAATATTTATGCACAATCGAATAGATTAGAATTACACAATTTATTATGATTTCCTCCGAGTGAGTCATACTAGAAGATGTAATGATATGCTCACCAAATCGTGAAGTAGATGATTTACTTCTAAACATATGCTTCTGTATCCCTTTAAGCATTAAAAAATAAAAAGAAATTAGGTGATGATACTTGGAGAAAAAGCATCAGCAAAGTGAAATGGAGAAAACAGCAAGAGAATGGCTAACAAAACGTGGTGTCACAGTAAGAGACATTGCTGATCTCGTTTTTTATCTACAAAAGAAATACCACCCAAATTTAAACATTCAGGAATGTGAGTACAACGTCGAGCGCGTCATTTCAAAGCGTGAAGTACAGAATGCCATTCTTACAGGTATTCAACTAGATATTTTAACGGAAAAGAAACAGGTTGAAGAGCCGCTTTTATCTATTTTAGAAAAAGACGAAGGTTTGTATGGCATAGATGAAATCTTAGCGCTATCCATCGTAAACGTGTATGGTTCAATCGGTTTTACGAATTATGGATATATCGATAAGCAAAAGCCGGGTATATTAGAAAAATTAAATGATAAATCATCTGGAAAATGTCACACATTCCTTGATGATATTGTTGGTGCTATTGCCGCCGCTGCCTCCAGTCGTCTGGCACACAGAGCTGAAAATGTTGAATAAAAAAAAGAGAGTGATTCCAATGGAATCACTCTCTTTTTGCTCATTATATTTTATCCATCCACTCTTTTAAGGAATCAACAGCATAAGTTGGCTGCTTGTCATACCCCTTAAGTAGCTCTTTTGTTGTTACCCCAGTATGAACTAACAAAGTATCTAACCCTGCATTCATTCCAGCTAAGATATCCGTATCATAGTAATCGCCTACCATCAAAGTATCTTCTTTCGGTGTACCGATTACTTCTAATGCCTGTTCCATAATGATACTCTCTGGCTTTCCAATAAATACTGGTTGTGTTTGAGTAGAAACAGAAACAACAGACGTGATAGAACCGTTCCCTGGAAGCAATCCTCTTTCTGTTGGAAGTGCAATATCGCCGTTTGTTGATACGAAGAATGCACCGTTACGGACGTTTAAACAAGCTTTTGCTAACTTTTCATATGTGATTTCTTGATCTAAGCCAACGACTACAAAGTCTGTATCTTCATCTTGAATTGTGAACCCTTTTTCAGTAAGAGCATGACGAATTCCTTCTGCACCAATTACGTACACTGTACCGTTAGGTTTACGGTCATATAAATAATTAGCTGTCGCTTGGCTTGTTGTGAATACTTGATCTTCTGTTGTAGGTATTCCGAAACTTTCAAGCTTTTCTGCTACTTGAGCAGGCCTTTTCGTTGAATTATTCGTAACAAATAAATACGGAATACCTTTTTCTTTTAATCCAATGACAAAATCACGCGCTTCTGCAATTAATTCTGTCCCTTTATACATCGTTCCATCTAAATCAATTAAATAGCCTTTATACTGCTTCATAACTGCCTCCTACTAATTCATTCGATAATAAAAACGCCTTCTTTACTATAAGAAAGCGGATGGGTTTACAATGCGATAATAGCTTATTTTTCCTAAAATCACAAATCACCTTAAAATTTTTTCATGTTAATTACGAAAAGCTGAAACAGGACCTAATTCATTCTCTAAGTATGTACGAATACGAGTTGGAAATTGATTTAAGACCTCCTTGTTCTCTTGAACAACATGTATCACTTCATCATGTTTGACATCTAAATAATCTTGTACAAGGACTTTTCTCAAATTAACTACTGCTTTTAACCCTTGTTCTTCCTCAGTTTGTACTACTTTCTCATCCACAAGAATATCAATGATATCATCATAGCTTCCAGGGTCTCTCATAATGAATCCATCAATCATTGCGTTGCCGACATCTAAAACGTTTTCAATTAAGAGGTGAACAACTCTTTCTAACGCTTTTTTCTCGATTGTACTTTCCCACTTAAGTTGTTCAGAAAAAACAACTAAATGCTGCTCATAAAAACGTAGTATGTGTTCAATCTTTTGACGATCTACAAAGTACATGATGTTTCCTCCTAACGCTTCGCTTATAAACTTTCTAACTCGCTTCTTCCCACTTTTTTTTTCATTTGATATGATAAAAGCATGGATAGAAGAAAGGAGCGAAAGAATGAGCGAACGCTTTTATTTATATGATGATGTAGTAAATACGAAAACACGATTTGTTAGCTTTATGGGTGAAAATCAACGTTTTGACCTTGCTATCATTCAGTCCGATCGCTATTATGGCAAGCATCTTGTTTTAGATATTCAAGGAGGACGCTTTGCTATTATTGGCTCAGATGATTTAGAGGAACCAAATTATTTAGAGCACGTATTTAAGCTTTCAGAAGAAGATGGTCAAGAACTTAGAGAGTTCTTATACGAGGTCATCTAATTACAAAGGCAGCGGAAAGAAAGTAAACCTTCTGCTGACCTTTTTTATTTATTTACTTTTTTCAGTACAAAATACGCACAGCCAAAATTACAATATTCGTGTAAATAATCTTGAATTGTACTTATTTTTGTATCATATGTAGCTTTTTGATTACGATCATCAAAAAAACCTTTTAAACGCAGTTGGTTATAACCCCAATCACCTAATATATAGTCATAGCGACTAAGCACATCAATGTATCGACTTCGAAAGGCTTCCTCATCAAACCCTTCTCTTTCTTCTTTGATTACTTCATAGCAAATATTATTAACACAAATCATTGTTTCACCTCTTCTCTTCAAAATTACCATACCACATTTTGAAATTTTTTTCTAAACAATCGTTTGATTAAAAAAGATGAAAACCAGCAATTAACAGGCAATTTTTTGATCAATCGCTGCAACCTATAGATAGGGAGGTTGTTTACAGTGAAAAAATATTTAATTCATTGCGGTATGTTAACAGTTGTTGCATTATCAGGTTGTCAAGCAGGCAGCGAAACAGATAATGAAGCACTATCACCTAATAATCCAAATGCTATTAACGTAGCTGATCATAACGATTTATATAATAAAGAAAAAGATAATGCTACTGATTACGGATACGTACGTTATCAAAAATCACCTGTTGCTAACGATACAGAAAAAGCACAAAACATTGCTACACTTGATCGTGAGGAAGCAGCCGATTCAATTAGCAAACTTAGCTCAGCCATTCCTAATGTTAATGACGTAGCTACGCTTGTAACAGATGAAGATGTGCTAATTGCTTATAAAACAGATGCAAAAGACCGAAATGCTACCGCTGATCAAGTAAAGCGAACAGCAATGTCTATTATGCCCCGTTATTATCACGTATACGTATCGGATAACCCACAGCATATTCAAGATATAGAACGTTTCAGTGAAGCAAATACAAAAGACAGTTCTGTAGAAGAATCGGTTCATTTAACCATTAAAGAGATGCTTAAATCTCCTCAGGGCCGTAAGATGAATGATGGTGAAAATGCAAATGGTGAAGGAACAAACGAACTGAATGAACATCTAACCGATGAAAAGATGAAATAAAAAAGGCGATGGAAACATCGCCTTTTTCATTACCCATTATTTTGCTTTTGTTTTGAAGCAGCATTTACTTGTTCATCCGCATGATAAGAAGAACGTACAAGCGGACCAGCTTCAACGTGGCTAAATCCTTTAGTTAAAGCAATTTCTCTAAGCTCTTCGAATTCACTTGGGTGATAGTACTTCTGAACTTTAATATGTTTCTTTGTCGGCTGTAAATATTGCCCAATTGTCATGATATCTACATTATTTGCTCGCAAATCATCCATCGTTTCAATGATTTGCTCTTTTGTTTCTCCAAGTCCAATCATGATGCTCGATTTTGTAGGAATATCTGGTTGCATTTCTTTTGCACGGCGTAAGAATTCTAATGAACGCTCGTATGTAGCTCTTGCACGCACGCGGGGCGTTAATTCGCGTACTGTTTCAATATTATGGTTTAAAATATCAGGACGAGCATCCATTACCATACGTAAATTCTCTTCTACTCCACCCATGTCTGAAGGTAATACTTCAATTGTCGTAAATGGATTTTTACGGCGAATAGCGCGAATTGTCTCCGCTAGTACACCTGCTCCACCATCTTTTAAATCATCACGCGCCACTACTGTAATAACAGCATGCTTTAAGTTCATCAGTTGAACTGAATCCGCTACGCGCTCTGGCTCTTCCCAATCTAACTCTGTTGGTAAGCCTGTTTTCACCGCACAGAAGCGACACGCACGTGTACAAACTTGCCCTAAAATCATAAAGGTAGCCGTACGACGAACTGCCCAACATTCATGAATATTAGGACATTTTGCTTCTTCACATACCGTATGCAGATTTTTTTCACGCATCATTTTCTTTAAGTCCGTGTAGTTCTCGTTTGTGTTTAGCTTAATTTTTAGCCACTCGGGTTTGCGGACATACTCTTCCTTTGTTGCCATTAGTATCAACTCCATCAATCTAGAAAATGTCTGTAACCTATATGCTGATTTTTAAATTGTCAAATAAAAAATATACTACATGTCACTTTATCATACAAAAGAGTGATTCGACAAGCGCTCTACACTTATTTATCTCTACTCTTCATCCCTTGATAATCGTTAATGATAACGCTTCACTTATTGTTCATATAACCTTAACATCATTTTATTTCCATTAATTATTATTTATTAAATTTTTCATCGTTTCACAAACTAACACTATACCTTAATTAGGAAGGAGGAAGCTCATTGAAAAAATATGTGCTTTTTCTGTTATTCTTTTCACTATGCTTTTCATGTTCGATTTCACCTCAGGCTGCACCGCTTTCTGCCGATGATGAAGCAGCTTTAAATACGAAGCGCATGGAATTATATCAACAGATGGAAGCTGTATCATCAATACCTTGGTATTACTTTGCTGGAATTGACCAATATGAAAGAAATATCCGTCGCTCTCATAAGGATATTCCAAGAGAAAAAGGCGCAATCGCTATTTATTACTCTCCAGAAAAATGGGCGGGTTCTTTAAATCCCAATTTAAATGATCAAAATCCTTCAACCATTTCTTTATTAGGTGGTTTAGGAAAAGATGGAAACGGCGATGGGAAAGCTGATCAATTAAATGATGAGGACATGCTTTTCACAATGGCTAACTACATCCAAACTTTTGGAACAAACGAGGATTATATTAAAATTGCTCTATGGAGTTATTATCATCGAGCTAAAGCGGTTGATATTATCCTTGGAAACGCTAAGCTCTTTAAAACCTATGGTCGTATTGACTTAAAAGGAACTTCGTTTCCCGTTCCTATTCGTTCAAATTACAGCTATCGTAGTACATGGGGTGACGCTCGTGGATGGGGTGGAAGAAGAATTCATGAAGGAACTGATATCTTCGCTAACTATGGCGTTCCAGTCAAGTCTCCTTGCTATGGCATAATTGAGCTAAAAGGATGGAATAAATATGGTGGCTGGCGCATAGGAATTCGAGACCTAAATAATAACTATCACTACCTGGCACACTTAAGCGGATTTGCAAAGGATTTAAAAATGGGACAAATTGTAGAACCTGGCATGGTCATCGGTGGAGTGGGTAGTTCAGGTTATGGACCTCCAGGAACCTCTGGAAAGTTCCCTCCTCATTTACATTACGGTATGTATAAGGATAACGGTCGAAACGAATGGTCTTTTGATCCTTACCCGCAGCTTCGGTCATGGGAAAGAATCGATCGTCAAAAGAAAAAATAGTGTACAATTTAAACAAACGTTTATTTAATAAAAAAAGTGCTTAGAACAATGTTCTAAGCACTCTTTTTTATGCTTTACTTTCCTTTGATTTCTTCACAGCATGAGTAATACTTGCAGCTAAGCCGCCCCAGATGATAATCATCCCGGCAACCATCATAATTATTGAACTACTTTCCATACGTTGTATCCTCCTTCACAGAAGATAATGATTCTTTCTTCCAACCTTTAAATGATAATAAAATCCCAACAACAATGACCAAACCTGCAACTCCCCACCCAAACGGAACAATGAAGCTCGTTGCATAACCTTCATAATTTTCTGAAATATTTGTTCTTATATTATCAAACATCATATATCCAAGAACGACTGGTGTGATTACACTTAAGCAAATTTTCCACCAAGCACCAAGCATAATATCAGATACGCTATTCGCATGTTTTTGGAGATTGCTTAACTCGCGGAAAACCCACGCTACTAAGATAATTTCAACTAAACCTGCTAAAGCAACACCAAAGTTATTAATGAAATAATCCATTACATCTAGGAAGTATAAGCCTCCTTGAGTTGCAAATAATAGTGAAATAACAGAAGCCAATCCGCCACCCATTAAGACAGATTTCGTGCGAGATACATTAAATTTATCCTGTACCCCTGCTACAAATGTTTCAATAATGGAGATAAGTGATGTTAAACCAGCTAATGTTAACGACCCAAAGAAAAGTAATCCAAACAGCTGATTAAACGCCGGAAACTCGTTAATAATTTGAGGGAATACAACGAATGCTAATCCCACTCCACCTGCTACTACTTCATCAATGCTCACGCCTTGCTGCATTGCCATAAATCCTAAAGCACTAAATACACCAATACCAGCTAGTAATTCAAATGCTGAGTTACCAAAGCCAGTGATAAAAGCATTATTAGTTAAATCTGATTTCTTTGGTAAATAGCTAGAATAAGTAATCATAATGGCAAAACCAACAGATAAACTAAAGAAAATTTGACCGTAAGCCGCTACCCATACTTTCCCATTTGCAATAGCACTCCAGTCTGGCTTAAAGAATGCATTCAGTCCTTCCATTGCACCATCTAACGTAATAGCGCGAAGTACAATGATAAAGAATAAAACAATTAATGTAGGTAAGAAAATTTTGTTTGCTGCTTCAATTCCTTTTTTAATACCTTTTAGCAACACACCTAAAGCTATTACCCAAACTAAGATAAGAGGTATTAGGACACCTGATACAATACTTCCCGTTTGACCAGGCACTTCAGCTAATTTCAAGTAATCACCGAATAAAAATCCTTCCGTATCTTGACCCCAGCTTAACTTTAAGGAAAAGATAAAGTAAGACATGGCCCATGCAATAATGGCAGCATAGTAAACTGCGATAATAAAGGAAATACCAACTTGCCACCACCCTAGCCATTCAGCTTTCTTATTTAATCTTGCTAGCGATAATGGTGATGAACCTCTATACTTATGTCCAATTGCAAATTCCATGATTAAAATTGGAATACCTGCGGTCAATAACGCAAATAAGTATGGTAAGAAAAATGCACCTCCACCATTTTCATAGGCAGTCGCCGGAAATCTCCAAATATTCCCTAAACCAATTGCAGAACCTGCTGCTGCCATGATAAAACCTGCTCTCGTACCCCATTGAGGACGATTTTCCATCATAGTTTCCCCCTTACACTCTCTCTTTTCTTTTATCTCTGTCATTACCTGATAAGTTGTTAAAACTTTCTGATAATTTAGCATAGTCTGTCTTTAGAACTATCTTACGAAGAATTATAGCTATTATGCTATAGTATGTCAAAATATTTTTTATAGAAAATTTTGATAATTAAACAATAAAAAATAGAGCAGACGTTATGAAGCGTATCTGCTCTATTTTTATTCTTCTATTTTTCTAATGATGTTTCTGTTATATTCCCTTTTTTACGAGCCACTAAGACAAATACCATTAATAAAGCCATTACTGTTCCAAATCCAGCTAACGTACTTTCTGTTAAACCCAGTACAACATAACCAATGATGCTGATCACAGCTGAAATAATTGCATAAGGAAGCTGTGTCATTACATGATCAATATGATGACTTCCTGCTCCCGTTGATGACAAGATAGTTGTATCAGAGATTGGTGAACAGTGATCTCCACAAACAGAACCAGCTAATACAGCTGCAAGAGCTGGTAATAATAATTCTGGTTCAATATTTCCTACGATGTCACCTGCAATTGGAAGCATAATACCAAACGTTCCCCAAGATGTCCCTGTTGAAAATGCCATGATGCCTGCAATAACAAATAGTACCACTGGTAAGAAGGCAATATTTAAATTAGAGCTTTCGACAATCCCTGCTAAAAATTCTCCTGACTTTAACTGACCGATTAAATCTCCAATCATCCAAGCAAGCAGTAAAATATAAATAGCAGGTAGCATTGATTTAATCCCCGCTACTATACCTTTACCAAGCACAGAATTAGATAACTCACTTGATTGTCTAGTGCGTACAATAAATAACAATAGCGTTACAACAAGACCTGATAAACCACCAATCATCAATGAATTAGGAACATTCGTATTCTCAAACATTGTAAAGATTGTAGCTTGTCCTTCAGTTGCTTGGTAGCCTGTCCATAGCATCGCACCGATTGTCCCAATCATCAATACAATAATTGGTAAAATCAAATCAAATACACGACCATTTTTACTAACTGGCAAATCTTCTTTTAATTCTCCTGGTACTGCTCCTTTTTCTGGATCCGTTACTTCACCAGTACGAATAGCATGTTCCTCATGCTTTTTCATCGGTCCAATGTTAATATCAAAAACACTTACAATAAACACCATAATCAATGCAGTGAATACATAAAAATTCATAGGTATCATCTGTACAAATGCTGAAAATGCTGACACATTATTCATACCATGTGCAGCTAGAATTGAACCTACAACTGTAATTATATAGGCACCCCAACTTGAAAACGGTGCAATCACACATACAGGAGCTGACGTTGAATCAATCAAGTAAGCAAGCTTCGCTCTTGATATTCGCTGGCGATCTGTTACTGGACGACTCACTTGACCAACAGCTAGTGCATTGAAATAATCATCAATAAAAATAATAATCCCTAACACGGCTGTTAATAGATGAGCTCCACGACGTGTTTTAATACGCTTTAAAGCCCACTCGCCAAAGGCACGACTTCCTCCAATGATTGAGATAAAAGCCGTAATAACACCTAAAATTAAAAGAAAAAGCAAAATAAATAGATTTGAAGTATTAATTGCACCATCGGCATAGAAAATGGTAGCAAAGCTTCCCCAAATTTTTTGAATGGTTTCACCTATCGAAAATTCGGTTAATACTAATCCACCTGCTAAAATTCCCACTCCTAGGGAAAGTAGTACTTTACGTGTTAAAACAACCATTAGTATCGCGATAAATGGTGGTAATAACGAAAAAATAGTTCCTTCCATGAGATCCTCCTAATATAAGCTTGCTTACATACGGGAGAACTACTTATAGAGAAAAAAACGCAAAAAGAGCAATGATAGAAAATAACTATCATTACTCTTTGTAATGTTATGTTATCCTCCATCACGATCAGTAGCCCTCCATCATGAAAACAAACGTATTTTCATAATGACAGTGTTACCCTTTTTCAAGGTAACCCCAGAAAAGAAAAGGTGACTCTTTTTCTTTCCTTCGGCAAAAAATCCTTTTTACTATGATCACAGTTGTCATCCTCACATAGCATACTCATACTTTTTGCATCCTCTACCTCATCGATCTGATAAGGTGATGGTATATAATTATATCTAGTACATTATATCGGTAAAATATAAAGTTATCAACCGGCTATTTTTTCTTTAGTTCAATAGATGGGGAGGCTGAATTAGTGCCACCGTTAAAATAATCCGGTACGCTCCCTGGAATCATTGCCATTCCTACAGGCACTGTCGCTTGAACAGTTGTCTGCTTTGTAGCAAAGGGAATAATTACCTGAACATTAACCTGAACTTCAATTGAAATCTCTAAAAAAGCACCGTTAATTCCGTACTCCTCTATTTTCCGTACAACATCTGATTGCACATCTCCGATTGCATGAAATTTAACCGGGATTAATGGTCCTAAGTTTCCCAATAAAGCATTGTTTGTAGCTTGCCCCAATGGAACCTGATAGACAATCCCCCGCTGCCTAAGCTTTTCATCTGATTCAATATTAATATCAGTTGGAATCTCTAATTCTTCTAAGTTCCCTTTTTCAGCTTCTCGTAAATTAGCCTGAACTAAAGATGTAGTTTGAGCTCTAATACGATTTACGACTGCTGTATCAATCTTGGCTACCTGCCCATCTGGCGTACTTTCTGTTTTAATAATATCATTCACATCGAGCTGGTCCACCACTTGTTTATTAACAGCTTTATTAATAACAAGCGTTGCAATCTCTTTAGTCTGAGCTTCTGCATATTTCATTAAAGTTGGTTCAATTCCTCTATTAATTAACCATATTCCTGCTCCAGTAGAAAAAAGAAAAAAAACAATTGTTAGTAGTACGACATAGCGAAATGGTATAGGTCCCTTTTTAAATACTCTTCGGCGAACCCTAATCAAAAAAATCCCTCCTTACAAGCTATATGTATGCATAAACAAGGAGGGCTAACGCTATTTTCTAAAAGTTTTCTATGTTTGTTTTAAATCACTGCTGATAATCATTAATGTCGGACTTTCTTTTAAATCAATTTCATAAGGTTTATCTAATATTCTATCTTCTTCCTCCTGAATAAGAATATAAGGTCGATCACTTAGACCTTTGTTCTGCTGGCTTACTACGCCTTTTCTTTGGTCATTCAGCGTTACAAAAAGACCAATAGGATAAACTGCAATTGCTCGTCTAAAAGCGCTTATCATGTCTTTATCAAACTGACTTCCCGCCCCCGCATATAGAATTTCTAACCCTTCGTGAGGGAGGAGAGCGCTTCTATACACGCGATTTGACGTCACGGCATCGTACACATCCGCAATTGCGATAATTTTACTAAATAGATGAATTCGCTCTTCTTTAATTCCTAGTGGATACCCTGATCCGTCTAGCCTTTCATGATGCTGATACGCGCAAGTGGCGGAAAGCATAGAGACATTAGGCGTACTTCGTAATAACTCGTACCCATATGTGGTATGCTTTTTCATCAACTTAAATTCTTCATCCGTTAACTTTCCAGGCTTGTTTAAAATATCTTGGGGAATTAACATTTTCCCTACATCATGTAGCATAGCTCCTGCACCTAGCTTTTCTAGAGCAGGCTGAGTTAACCCTATTTCTTTTCCAAGTGAAAGGGCATAAAGAGTTACGTTCACAGAATGAGAAAATACATAATTGTCGTATATATATACATCCGTTAACAATGACAGTACGTCATCATTATTCATCATCTCATCTACTAATTGATTGCCAATTTTATGTACTTCGCGAACTGATTGTTCTAAAAGCGTAACACGCGTTTTTTCATGCTTTTTTTGAAGAGATTGAAAGACATCTTCCACTGATTTCATTGCTTTTTTCCGAAGCGAAAGTGGAATAGTAGAATTCACAACAATATCATTTGTTCGTTTATCACCTATGTATACAAACGTAACACCTCGCTGCTTTAAACGATTAATAATAGTCTCTGTCAAAGGTATGCCTGCATTAATTAGCGTGTTTCCGGCTTCATCTAATATTGGTTTTGCCAAACATACACCTGGGCTCAATGATTGAATTGCAACTAATTTCATAGTAACTCCCTAACTATCTATTATTTTATAATCGCTATAAAAGAGGTAGAACCTTTACTACCTCTCGTTTAAATTCTTTCAGACAAAAAATGGAGCATAAAGACATTTTCTCTCAACTAGATCATTTTTAATAAAGCTTCGCGCCCTATCATACCTGGATAAATGCCCAAATGTTCTGCTTCCACAGTAACTGACTCTAAAGGTGCATTTAACAGATCGTCAATTGTACGTACACCAACTGCTCTTCCTGCAATAATCTGTCTACTAACTAGCTTTTCATTCAAAAGGCCAACATCTAATGCTCCACACATAATATATCCCTTATCCGAAGACACAGTTAGCAGCGTTGTTTTGGGAAGCAGTACGGTAACCGCATTAAACGTATGACCATTAATAACAACAGGTTCCAATGTAATCAAATTTCCCACTCCTTTCTTAATCAAAATATGATGATTTTCAAAAAGAGTGAGCTTTAGACTACTTTTTTATAATTATACAAGAAATTACATACTTTGTGTCTAGATTAATTGTTAAAAACGATATGCGCTTATCAATCTGTTTTACCAGTCAATCAAATAAATTTAACTGTTTAGGTGCTAAATCTGTATACTGGATATCAAGCAAACTAATTAATTCCTTAGCGTTATCAACTGCGTCTCCGCCGGAGTTATTGTTAAAAACGATATAAATATCCTTTGTTTTTCGCTTTAATGCTTCAATATGCTGCTTCCACTCAAGTAATTCTTGATGGTTATAACGATATAAAAAGCGTATTTTACGCCAGTTAGGGTCTCCACTTTTATTCCAACCATGAACGTTTCGACCATGAAATCGAATCAGCGTTTTCTCAGCACTCGTAGGATGTAAAACGGTCGGTACAGACCCTTCACCCGCTTGTGGCTCATCGCAAATGCCATGAATCCATTTCTCTTTCTCCATAAACATAAGCGTCTTATCATACCACTGTGGCGTAAACCAAGACTGATTACGAAACTCTAAAGTAACAGGTAGATCACCGAATTTTTCACGGCTGTAACGCAAATAATTAACGTTTTCTTTCGTACAATTAAACCAAGGTGGCATTTGAAACAGAATCATTGCAAGCTTATTAGCTTTTACATAAGGACTGACTGAATCCATAAATGCATCAAACATCTCGTCTTTACTATCAAACGGTATTTCATTTCGCATATGACCTGTCATACCCTGATAAGCTTTTACAACGAATTGAAACGAATCAGGGGTATCTGCTACCCACTTTTCGACGGTTGTTTTAGGTTGAATCGCATAAAAAGATGCGTCTACTTCAACTGTTGGAAAATGACCTGCATATACAGCTAACTTATCTCGCGCAGGCACGCCCATTTCATACAAAGATGAATGATCTCCCCACCCTGTTACGCCTACGTATATCACAAAATCCCTCCAATATGTATTAAGCTATGTACTATTATTTTAATACAAACTCATGAAAAAAACTCGCTTGTATAAACAAGCGAGTTTAAAAAATCATTTATTAACCGATAGAACCTTCCATCTCGAACTTGATTAGACGGTTCATTTCTACCGCATATTCCATTGGAAGTTCTTTTGTAAATGGTTCAATGAAGCCCATTACGATCATTTCTGTTGCTTCTTCTTCAGAAATACCGCGACTCATTAGATAGAATAACTGCTCTTCAGATACTTTTGAAACTTTCGCTTCGTGCTCTAAAGAGATGTTATCGTTGTAAATTTCGTTGTATGGAATTGTATCAGATGTTGATTGGTTATCCATAATTAACGTATCACACTCAATGTTTGAGCGAGCACCTTCAGCTTTGCGACCAAAGTGAACGATACCACGGTACGTTACTTTACCACCTTGCTTCGAAATAGACTTCGAAACAATTGTAGAAGATGTGTTTGGTGCTAAGTGAATCATTTTCGCACCCGCATCTTGGTGTTGGCCTTTACCAGCTAAGGCAATTGATAATGTCATACCACGTGCGCCTTCACCTTTTAAGATAACAGCTGGGTATTTCATTGTTAATTTAGAACCGATGTTTCCATCAACCCATTCCATTGTTGCATTTGCTTCACATACAGCACGCTTCGTTACTAGGTTATATACGTTATTCGCCCAGTTTTGAATCGTTGTATAACGGCAGTATGCGTCTTTTTTAATGATGATTTCTACAACCGCACTGTGTAGAGAGTTAGTTGTATAAACCGGCGCTGTACAGCCTTCTACGTAGTGTACGTGTGCACCTTCATCTACGATGATTAGCGTACGTTCGAATTGACCCATGTTCTCAGAGTTAATACGGAAGTATGCTTGAAGTGGCGTATCTACTTTGATCCCTTTTGGTACGTAGATAAACGAACCACCAGACCAAACAGCTGAGTTTAACGCAGCAAATTTGTTATCCGTTGGCGGAATTACTTTTGCCCAGTGCTCACGGAAAATCTCTTCATTTTCCTTTAATGCAGTATCTGTATCTTTAAATACGATTCCTTGTGCTTCAAGGTCTTCTTTCATGTTGTGGTATACAACTTCAGATTCGTACTGAGCAGATACACCAGCTAGGTACTTTTGCTCTGCTTCAGGAATACCAAGCTTATCAAACGTTTGTTTAATTTCTTCAGGAACCTCATCCCAAGAGCGCTCTGACTTCTCTGAAGGCTTTACGTAGTACGTAATTTCATCAAAGTTCAGGCTAGACATGTCTCCGCCCCACTGTGGCATTGGCATGCTGTAGAAATGCTCAAGTGATTTTAAGCGGAAATCAAGCATCCACTGTGGCTCGTCTTTCATGCGAGAAATTTCTTCTACAATTTCTTTTGTTAATCCTCGTTCAGAACGGAAAATAGAAACGTCCTTATCCGAGAACCCGTATTTATAATCGCCGATTTCCGGCATCTTTTTTGCCATTTGTTATTACCCCCTACTTGATAGGATTGGGAATGAACAAAGGCCTAACAGGACTTAATTCTGTTCTTTTAGGCCTTTTTCCATCGCTTTCCACGCTAATGTTGCACATTTAATACGTGCTGGAAACTTTGAAACACCTTGAAGTGCTTCAATGTCTCCTAAATCTATACTATCATCATACTCTTTTCCTTGCATCATATCTGAGAAGATGTTCGCAAGTTCAAGAGCTGTTTCAATCTCTTGCCCTTTAATTGCCTGTGTCATCATTGAAGCAGATGACATAGAGATTGAACAGCCTTCTCCTTCAAACTTTGCATCTGTTACTTTGCCATCTTCTACTTTAAGTGATAATTCGATACGGTCACCACACGTTGGGTTATTCATTTGAATTTGAACCGTATCTTCTTCTAAAGACCCACGATTTCGAGGGTTTTTATAATGATCCATAATCACTTGACGATAAAGAGTATCTAAATTGTTAAAAGACATTTGTGAAATACTCCTTCGTTTTAATTAGTGATGACACTAATTGATCGATTTCTTCTTCTGTATTATACAAGTAGAAACTTGCACGTGCAGTTGAAGATACATTTAAATATTTCATTAACGGCTGTGCACAGTGATGCCCTGCGCGTACAGCAACTCCTTCAGCATCCAAAACGGTTGCTACATCATGTGGATGAACATCATCAAGATTAAACGTAACGACGCCAGCACGCTCTTTCGGTCCGTAAATGGTAATACCCTCTACTTCTGAAAGACGATCTAGTGCGTAATTGGCTAATCGATGCTCATGAGCAAGAATATTATCCAAGCCCACTTCCTCTAGAAAATCAATAGCTGCACCTAATCCAATTGCTCCTGCAATAATAGGCGTTCCACCTTCAAACTTCCAAGGAAGCTCTTTCCATGTTGAATCGTATAGGTTAACGAAATCAATCATTTCCCCTCCGAATTCAACTGGCTCCATCTTTTCTAATAACTCTTTTTTTCCATACAGCACGCCAATGCCTGTTGGACCGCACATTTTGTGACCAGAAAACGCAAAGAAGTCGCAGTCTAAGTCCTGTACATCCACCTTCATATGAGGCGTACTTTGTGCACCGTCTACAACCATGATTGCTCCGTGTTGGTGAGCAATTTCCGCAATTTCTTTTACCGGATTAATTGCGCCTAATACGTTAGAAACATGCATAACCGAAACAATTTTTGTATTTGACGTAATCGTTTCTTTAACCGTTTCTAATGAAAGAGCATGGTCTTCTGTAAGATCAATATATTTTAATGTTGCTCCTGTTGCTTTTGCAACTTGCTGCCATGGAATGATGTTACTGTGATGCTCCATATAAGTGATCACAATTTCATCACCAGGTTGCAAATTGGCACGTCCATAGCTAGCAGCAACAATATTTAAAGCTGTAGTTGTTCCACGCGTAAAGATAATTTCTTCTGTTGATTTCGCATTAATAAACTTTCTTACTTTTTCACGTGCACCTTCGTAACCATCCGTAGCCATCGTGCCTAGTGTATGAACACCTCTGTGTACGTTTGAGTTATATTCTCTATAGTACTTATCAAGTGCTTCAATCACTTGAACTGGCTTTTGAGAAGTAGCAGCGCTATCTAAGTAAACAAGCGGGTGTCCATTTACTTCTTGGTCTAAAATCGGAAACTGTTTGCGAATATCAGAAACGTTCATTATCGAACTTTCCTTTCAATTAACTCCGTTAACTGTTTTTTCACCGTTTCAACCGGAAGCTCATTTACAACTGGAGCTAAGAAACCATGAATAACTAGGCGTTCAGCTTCAACTTGTGGAATACCACGGCTCATTAAATAATAAAGCTGTAATGGATCTACGCGACCTACAGAAGCTGCGTGTCCTGCTGTTACATCATCTTCATCAATTAATAAGATTGGATTAGCATCTCCACGAGCTTTTTCGCTTAGCATTAATACGCGAGACTCTTGCTCAGCATTTGATTTAGATGCACCGTGTTCAATTTTACCGATTCCGTTAAAGATTGAAGACGCGCTGTCTTTCATTACACCATGCTTTAAGATGTAACCTTCAGAATTTTTACCGAAGTGAATAATGCTCGTCGTTAAGTTTTGCTTTTGCTCACCGCGACCTACTGTAACTGTTTTCGTATCACCATATGAACCATCGCCCATTAGGTATGTGATGTTTTCAGAAACTGTGTTTCCTTCACTCATTAAGCCTAATGCCCACTCAATGCGACCGTCTTTACCAGCAACACCGCGGCGATTTACGTAGCTAGTTGTTCCTTTTGCAAGGTAGTCTACGGCACCAAAGGTTACTTTTGCATTATTATTTGCAAATACTTCTGTCACAACGTTTACTACACCGTTTGATTCTTCAGAAGTAGCAATGTAGTTTTCTACATACGTAACAGAGCTATTATCTTCTGCAACCACAATAACGTGGTTGAAAAGTGCTGCCTCTTCGTCTTCACGTACGAAAACGGCTTGAAGTGGCTCTTTTACTTCAACATTTTTTGGTACGTAAACAAATACGCCACCGTTAAGCAGTGCAGCGTGAAGAGCTGTTAAACGATGCTCATCAACTTTTACACCATCTTTCATGAAGTACTTTTGTACAAGCTCTTCATGTTCTTTTGCAGCTGTTTGGATATCAGTAAAGATAACCCCTTGTTCTTTTAACTCATCTGTTAACGTTGCATATGCAGCTGTTTGGTCACGTTGAACATATAAGTTTTTAACCGCTTCTGTATCAATAAGTGCTCTTACAGACTCAGGAAGCTCATCAATTGAAGAAATTGCTTTTGCTTCAGCATCATGCTTTGAGAAATCTGTAAAGTTCCACTTTGTAATATTTGTTTTATCTGGTTTTGGTAGTGGAAGATCTTCTGCTTTCGCAAGAGCTTGTAAACGAAGATCTAACAACCATTTCGGCTCAGCAGCTTTTTCAGAAAAACTGCGAACGTACCCTTGATCAAATGGTAATTTTGTATCAATAGTCATAGAAATCCTCCTAATGCTTATGCTTCTTGCCCTACAGTTTCGTCTTCAATACCTAATTCTTTCTTAATCCAGTCATAGCCTTCTGCTTCTAAACGCTGAGCTAATTCAGGACCGCCTGATTTTACCACGCGACCTTGCATCATAACGTGAACATGGTCTGGTGTGATGTAGTTTAATAGACGTTGGTAGTGAGTGATCATTAAGCAACCAAAGTCGCTACCACGTAGCTCGTTGATTCCTTTTGATACTACTTTTAATGCATCGATATCTAAACCTGAATCAATCTCATCAAGGATTGCAATAGCAGGTTGTAACATCATTAATTGAAGGATTTCATTACGCTTTTTCTCTCCACCAGAGAAACCTTCATTTAAATAACGTTGTGCCATATCTTGATCCATTTCTAAGAAATCCATGTTTTTGTCTAGTTGACGGATAAATTTCATTAGTGAAATTTCATCGCCTTCTTCACGACGTGCATTAATTGATGAACGTAAGAAGTCTGCGTTTGTTACACCGCTAATTTCACTTGGGTATTGCATTGCAAGGAATAGACCTGCACGCGCACGCTCGTCCACTTCCATCTCAAGCACGTCTTCACCATCAAGTGTAATGCTACCTTGTGTTACTTCATATTTAGGGTGTCCCATAATTGCTGAAGATAAAGTCGATTTACCTGTACCGTTTGGACCCATGATTGCATGAATCTCTCCGCCTTTAACTTCTAAGTTAACACCTTTTAAAATCTCTTTGCCTTCAATTGACACATGAAGATCTTTAATGATTAAAGTTGAACCTGCCATACTAAAACCTCCAGTTATAGATGTATATACTAAAATCAGATATACCTATATCTTTTTAATTATTCTCATTTTATTCTCATTACAATCTTATAACAAATGAAAACTTATAGCAACCTTTTGCGATAAACGCTTTTCCCTTATATGTATACATATTTTAAACGTACAAAAAACGTTGCTTTCATAGGCATAACTAGCCTTTAAAGCAACGTCTGCTTATCATTTATATTTAGTGTGTTTGACGTTTTAACTCCTGCATGCATTCCTGTACTAACGTGACCGATTGACTCATCGCTGCTCCACCACCGAATGCTGCCGAAACACCACAAGCTTCTAGAATCTCTTGCTCAGTTGCTCCGTTATCTAGGCAACCTTTTGTATGATAAATCATGCAATATTCATCTTGAGCTACAACGCTAATTCCTAATGCAATAAGCTGCTTGTCTTTTTTAGAAATAGACCCTTCTTCAAAACAAGCCTCTGTGAAAGTGTTGAACGCTTCAGTCAACTTTGGAAGTTTTTCGCTGAATGTTCCAATTCCTACCTTATAGTTATGAAGTGCCTGTTCTGTTGAATGATTTGTTTCTTGTTGCATCTCTCTTGCCAACTCCATTCGTCATAGTTTTCCTCATTAGTATGGATGATACAAATCGGAGTTATACTTGACGATAAAAATAGAAAAAGTCGACCAGATCTAAACTAGTCGACTTTAATATATTACTCGTTTACAGGAAGCACCGCGCCTTTATACTTCTCTTCAATGAAATCTTGAATTTCTTTTGAATGAAGCACTTCTACTAATGCTTTTACTTCTTCTTTATTTTCATCACCTTTACGAACCGTGATGATGTTTGCATACGGATTGTTTTCCTTTGACTCTACAGCGATTGGGTCTTTAACAGGATCTAAAC
Organism: Bacillus sp. 1780r2a1; assembly: GCA_024134725.1. Taxonomy (NCBI): domain Bacteria; kingdom Bacillati; phylum Bacillota; class Bacilli; order Caryophanales; family Bacillaceae; genus Bacillus; species Bacillus sp. 1780r2a1. The sequence goes on from CP099863.1 coordinate 3,888,056, forward strand.
CAGCATCTAAAGCATAGTTTGCATTAATGACAACAGCATCACCTTCATTGTTGTTATAAACCTGAGGTAATAAACCACCTTCAACATCTGCTTTAAACGTTAGGTTTTTAGGATTTTCTACAATATCATCAAGCGTTGCATCTTGCTTTTTAACGCCTTCCTTCAACTTAACTACGCCTTCTTTTTCAAAAATTGAAAGAATACGACCTTGTTCTGCTACTGCATCACGCATAATTACCGTACCGTTTTTCGGAAGGTCTTTTAATGACTTGTATTTTTTAGAGTAGATACCAATTGGCTCGATATGAATCGCTCCTGCACTTACAAAATCATAATTAGGATTTTCTTCTAATACAGAGTCTAGATAAGGAATGTGCTGGAAGTAGTTTGCATCAATTTCTTTTCCATCTAATGCTGTATTAGGTAGAATATAATCTTGGAATGGTTTAATGTCTAACTCAATTCCTTTTTCCTCTAACAATGGTTTTGCTTCTTCTAAAATTTCAGCATGCGGAATATTTGACGCTCCAACCACAATTTTCTTCTCGTCTTCTGATGAATCTGAACCACTGCCTCCAGATGAACCACAAGCAGCTAAACCTAAAACTAAAGCAGATGATAAAGCAAATGTTGAAACCCATTTTTTCATAATATATTTCCTCCTCTTATCGTTTATCAATTTTAGATGTGATAAAATCACCAATGAACTGGATAATAAATACAATTACTAAAATTAAAACTGTCGCCACAAGGGTTACATCACTATTATTTCGCTGGAAGCCTTCTAAATATGCTAAGTTTCCTAAACCACCAGCTCCAACCGCTCCAGCCATTGCCGTATAGCCAATGAGTGCGATTGCTGTAACCGTCAAACCGGAAATCAAAGCAGGCATTGATTCTGGAAGCAGCACTTTAAAAATAATTGTGCTTGTTGTAGCTCCCATTGACTTTGCTGCTTCAATAACACCTTTATCAATTTCACGAAGGCCGATTTCAACCATACGCGCGTAAAACGGTGCTGCTCCAACAATAAGAGCTGGCAGTGCTGCTTCTGCTCCAAGCATCGTTCCTACAATCGCTTTTGTAAATGGAATGAGCAAAATCAGTAAGATGATAAATGGAATGGATCGAAAAATATTTACGAACGCTCCTATAATAATATTAACGAAGCGGTTTTCCCAAAGCTGTCCTTTGCCTGTTAAAAATAGAAGTAGGCCTAATATAATTCCTAATATAAAGGTAGCAACGACTGAGATACTTGTCATATACAGTGTTTCAATCGTTGCTGCGCTGAACTTATCATACGTTACGTTTGGAAATAATTCAGTTAGCATCCGTCATCACCTCAATTTCTACCTGTTGTTCACGGATGTACTCGATTACTTTATTAACCTCTACCTTTTCACCGTCTAAATGGATAAACAAAGTTCCGTAAGAGCCTGTTTGTGTATAAGAGACCTTCCCTTGTAAAATGTTAATCGTGACATCGAACGCTTTTAAAATACTCGTAATGAGCGGTTGCTCTGCTTTTCCACCTACAAATGTAAGCTGAACAATTTGACCACTCGGATAAAGTTCTTTCACCTGTTCAACTGTCTCAAACGTTTCTTCTGGCTCTGAGATTTGCTGTACAAATCGTTTTGTAATATTTTGCTGTGGTTTACGGAACACTTCAAGTACTTCTCCCTGTTCAACTACTTTCCCATTTTCCATCACGGCTACACGATGACAAATTTTACGGATAACGTGCATTTCATGAGTAATTAAAACAATCGTTAAACCTAACTTTTCATTAATATCAACTAACAAATCTAAAATTGAATCTGTTGTTTGTGGATCAAGTGCTGATGTTGCTTCGTCGCATAATAGAACTTTTGGGTTGTTGGCTAGCGCTCTTGCAATCCCTACACGCTGCTTTTGTCCACCGCTTAGCTGAGATGGATAGGCGTTTTCTCTCCCTTCCAATCCGACTAATTTAATAAGCTCGTTTACACGTTCTGCTCGTTTACCTTTAGAAACACCTGCAATTTCAAGCGGGAACGCAATATTTTCCTGAACGGTACGAGACCAAAGCAAATTAAAATGTTGGAAAATCATACTAATTTCCTGTCTAGCTTGTCTAAGCTTAGCACCCTTAACCTTTCCAATTTGGTTCCCTGCCACTTCGACAGTTCCAGAAGTAGGTGTTTCTAAACCATTTAATAAGCGAATAAGGGAGCTTTTCCCTGCCCCACTGTATCCAATGATACCGAAGATTTCACCTTTTGCTACTGACAAATTAACTTGATCAACAGCCGTAACTTTTCCACTTTTAGCATCATATATTTTTGTTACATCTTGTAACGTAATCATCTTCTTCACCTTCTTTGTTGACTTGCTCTGTCTGCTTAGTGTGTCCTTGCTTTTTGAAAATAAAAAAACCTTTCTACACATGAGCAGAAAGGTTTATGATTAAATCCTTTCTCTCATCTTTCAAAGCTTATGCTTTGCAGGAATTGGCACCATTTCAGTTAGTCTGACGGTTGCCGGGTTTCACAGGGCACAGTCCCTCCACCTCTCTTGATAAGAGTTAACGACAAATTATTAAAATTATTTTGTTTTCATTAAATATTCATTCATTTATGTTTGTGATTCTAGCATGTGTCAGAAAGGGTGTCAACAAAAATATGCATAGGATAATAATCCCATGCACACTTGTAAACAAATACTTATTTAGCTAAGACGTTCTATTACGTGTTCAACGGAGTGAAAAGCATAAAGCTTCTGTTTCATTTCGCCATTTTCAAATTCAATTAAGCATGGAACACTTTCAATTTCAAGCAAAGAAGCTTTAGCAGGCATATAATTTAAATTACTCATTCCAATTGTTAACTCTGGAATAACCGCCTCCGCTACTGTTAACATTTTTTTAGCTAATTGGCACGTTCCACAAAGGGGGGTATGAAAAAAAATGACGGTACGCTCGTCTTTATTTAGCTTTTCGTCTAGCTGCTCTTCTGTCCATTCTTCCATGTTATTCATCCTTCTATATTAAAAATTCTGCGTTAACATCTATATTAGCACTTAAGAGCACCGTAGCAATGTGATTTCTTGGTGCCGCCGCTACCTCGCGATACATTTTATCGATATAAAGGTGCTCCGCTTCTGGGAGTTCTTTTTTAAACTGTTTTCGTAATTTATTGCCAGAATCATCTGAATCGACTAAGATGTACACATCTTTATCATATGTGGAATCGATAATCTCATCTAGCTTTGACAAGCTAATGGTTCCATTTGTACAAATAATCTCAATAGGTTCATTAATAATGCTCTCGATTCTCTTTTTGTCAGACTTACCTTCTACAATAATTACTTTTTCAATTTCTATTAAACGCATCGTCATCACCTATAATTATCAGTTGTATAGTAACGTTATTCCTTTATGCTATACAATATTCGTTAATGTAACACAGTTCCCCTGTTTTTTAAAAGATTTTGCTGTAAAAAGAACATATATGGACTGTTTTTATTGAAGAATAGACTATTTTCGGTCATTTTAGACTGATGGCGCCAAACCTTATATGGTTGGCGCCATCACCCTTTCACGCAGAGATTTCATGCTAAATTTAGCACCAACCCTCTTCTGAATCACAGTCCGTATACTTTTGTGTAGTTCCAGTTTGGACGTCAGCATACTGATAAATCTTATTATTTTCCTGCGTGTAGCCTGACTCTAAATTGTATTCATTACCCGTTGCACCGTAATTCACATGGCCAATCGATTCTTTATCGACATACAATTGCATACCGTTTTCATGAAATTTTGCTGTAATTCGATCCGTTACGTCAACTTTTTTACGTTCAAACATAAAAAGACACCCCTTTAGCTTGTTTACTAAATAGAGTGCCCTTTTTGTTATAGGTACATGAAGACAAATTATGGATATACCAAATGAAATGTCTTAAGATGAAGTCAATTAACCTTCGTTAATCATTTCATCGTATTGTTCAGCTGTCATAAGTTTCTCAACATCTGCTGAATCAGCAGGCTTAATTACAACCATCCATGCTTTTTCATATGGAGACTCGTTTACAAACTCAGGATTGTCACTTAATTCTTCGTTTACTTCTACAACCTCACCGCTAATTGGTGCATATAGCTCTGATACTGTTTTTACAGATTCTACGCTACCAAACGGCTCATCTGCTTCAACTTTATCGCCAACTTCTGGAAGCTCAACAAATACAATGTCACCAAGTTCAGATTGAGCAAAGTGTGTAATTCCTACTCGGAAAACTTCTCCTTCGTTTTTTACCCACTCATGCTCTTCTGAATAACGCAACTCTTTTGGTGTACTCATCTTAATCCCTCCAATAAATTATGTATGCCGCTAACGAATAGCAACGACTACCTCTTATCAGTGTAACGTAAAAAGGAGGTTTTTTCTATTTGAATCCGCACAGAATTTTAAATTTATTTCCACGTTGTTTCAAATTCTTCTTCTTTAAATCCTACCGTTACTTTATCACCGTCAGTTAATAAAGGGCGCTTGATTAACATCCCATCAGATGAAAGGATTTCAAGTAATTCTTCATCACTTGCTGTTGCAACTTTGTCTTTTAAACCTAACTCACGATATTTCTTACCACTTGTGTTAAAAAACTTCTTTAATGGCAACCCGCTATTTTTATAGTAGCTAGTCAGCTGATCTTTTGTTGGGGGATTTTCAATAATATGAATTTCTTCATATGCCACCCCACTTTGATCTAGCCACTGCTTTGCTTTTCGGCATGTCCCACATTTAGGGTATGAATAAAATAATACGCTCATCATTTTTCCTCCTTTCTCTTTGCTTTTTCGTATTTTAACATATTCAACTTTAATTTACCTATTTTAGTTCTCACTTAAACAAAGAAAAGCTGTGTAAAGGAAGGTGTCTACCCCTCCTCTTTACACAGCACTTATTCCATACTTTAAAATTACACAATAAAGCGTTCTTCTTCCAATACAACCTTTGCAATTTCTCGTTTAACAGCAATAACGTTGACCGGCGTGTGACGAGTTAGCTTACGTAATGACGAAAGCATCATGCGTAGCGTATCTCCCTCTTCTACAGCAATAAGCGTTTCTTTTGCATCCGCTTCGATTTTATTGAATGCTTCTTGACAGAATACTTTTGTATAGTTTACTTTAAGCTGATTTTTTTCTTCTCCATTTTTCAAAATCGCTTTTTCTGTACGTAATACAGCTGATTCCATTGCATATACGTTGCTAATCATGTCAGAGATATTAACTAGAACTTCTTGTTCACCCTCAAGCTTTTTGCCATACTTTTGAGCTGCTAAACCAAGTAATAATAGCGCAATCTTTTTACCATTACGAACTAATAGTTTTGATTGATCTAACGCGCCTTCTCCAGCCTCTTCAGGCATTAGCATCATGAGCTCTTCCTGTAGTGACTGCGCTTTTTGAAGAAGCGGAAGTTCACCTTTTAAGGCTTTGCGTAAGTACGTTCCTGGCACCAATAAACGATTAATTTCGTTTGTCCCTTCAAAGATGCGATTGATTCTAGAATCACGGTATAAGCGTTCAATCTCATATTCACTCATAAAGCCGTAACCACCGTGAAGCTGAACTCCTTCGTCAACCAAATAATCTAGCACTTCCGTCGCAAATACCTTATTTAATGAACACTCGATGGCATACTCTGCAATTGAAGCAGCAATTTCTTTCCCATCTTTTTGTTGCTCTTCTGATAACTGACCCATTCTATCTTCAAAGAGACCTACTGTACGATAAACAGAGCTTTCAGAAGCGTATAATTTAGCTGCCATTGTTGCAATTTTCTCTTGTGTTAACGAAAACTTTGCAATTGGAGTCTTAAACTGTTGACGTTGATTCACGTATTCAGAAGTTAACTCCATGGCACGCTTACCAGCTCCTACTGCACCTACACCTAGCTTATAGCGGCCAATATTTAAGATATTAAACGCAATAATGTGCCCTTTTCCAATCTCTCCAAGTACGTTTTCTTTTGGCACATGTGCATCTTCTAAAATCAAGGTACGTGTGGAGGAACTCTTAATACCCATTTTCTTTTCTTCAGGACCAACAGACACACCTGCATAATCACGTTCGACGATAAATGCGGAAAATTGCTCTCCGTCTATTTTCGCATACACAACAAATACGTCAGCAAAGCCAGCGTTTGTAATCCATTGTTTTTCACCATTCAACACGTAGTGAGTTCCTTCTGCATTTAGACGAGCAACAGTTTTCGCTCCTAATGCATCAGAACCTGATCCTGGTTCTGTTAACGCATACGCTGCAATCTTACCTCCAGTTGCTAAATCTGGTAGATATTTTTGCTTTTGCTCTTCTGTTCCAAATAGCACGATTGGTAGAGAACCGATTCCAACATGTGCACCGTGTGTGATAGAGAATCCTCCTGCACGTGACATCTTTTCAGCAATTAATGCTGATGCAACCTTATCCAATCCAAGACCACCATACTCTTCTGGAACATCAGCTCCTAGTAATCCAAGGTCCCCAGCTTGCTTTAATAGTTTCACTGAGCGATCAAACTCATGTTTTTCTAAAAATTCTACTTGTGGTAGTACTTCGTTCTCAACGTATTCATCCGTTGTTTTAGCAATCATTTTATGCTCGCTTGTGAAATCCTCCGGTGTATATACTCGCTCTGCGGAAAGATCATTAATTAAAAAGCTACCACCTTTAATTGTTTGTTCCGTTTGATTTGCCATCTCCATATCCCCCTTATTTCATTAAGCTAATAGTTCAAATACACCAGCAGCGCCCATCCCGCCACCAATACACATCGTTACAACGCCAAACTGTTCATTTCTTCTCTTCATTTCATGTAATAAACTGAGCGTTAGTTTTGTACCGGTGCAGCCAAGTGGGTGACCTAGAGCAATTGCTCCACCGTTAACGTTCACGCGATCTTCATCGATGTTTAACTCACGAATAACACCTAATGCTTGAGATGCAAAGGCTTCATTCAACTCAAATAACCCAATATCTGAAAGCTCAAGCCCCGCTAATTTTAATGCTTTTGGAATCGCGGCTATCGGTCCAATTCCCATCACTTCCGGTGGAACACCACCAACTGCAAACGAGCGAAACTTCGCTATCGGACGAAGGCCTTCTGCTTCAGCCTGTTCACGATCCATCAGCATCACGGTTGCCGCTCCGTCGCTTGTTTGCGACGAGTTACCTGCCGTTACTGAACCCGTTACGGAAAATGCAGGTCGTAGTTTACTTAAGATTCCGGCTGTTGTTCCCTCACGTACGCCTTCATCCTGTGAAAAGACAACCTTGTTTTCTTCCAGCTTATTTTTACTGTTTAAACGTCTCATTGTCACTTCAACAGGAACAATTTCATCTTTAAACTTACCTTCCTGAAGAGCTTGAGCTGCTTTTTGATGACTTCTTACAGCAAATGCATCTTGGTCTTCTCGTGAAATTCCATACTTTAAAGCAACTTGCTCTGCTGTATGTCCCATTCCCATATAATATTCAGGTGCATTTTCTACTAGCTGTATGTTTGGACGCGCAACGTTGCCAAACATTGGAACCATACTCATCGATTCTGCTCCTCCAGCCAATACAGTTTTGGCCTGCCCTAACATAATACGCTCTGCTCCGTAGGCAATACTTTGTAAGCCTGAAGAGCAATAACGATTGATTGTGATAGCAGGGACCGTGTATGGGAGCCCGGCTAATGCTCCGATATTACGGGCCATATTCAAACCTTGTTCAGCTTCTGGCATCGCACATCCGATAATTAAATCGTCAATTGGTCCTTCATAGCCTCCGGCTCTTCTTAGCGTTTCCTTTACCGTAATTGCACCTAAATCATCAGGACGAACCGTAGCAAGCGTCCCCTTTTTCGCTTTTCCAACCGGTGTTCTTGCACCAGCTACAATTACCGCTTCTCTCATTCCTTCTCCCCCTTAGTTACGCAATGGCTTCCCTTTTACTAGCATGTGTTGCATACGTTGCTGAGACTTCATCTCTCCCACTAGGCTCAAGAATGCTTCTCTCTCTAAGTCTAGTAAATAATCTTCATCCACTTTTGTTCCGTAAGGTACGCGTCCACCAGCAATTACAAATGCTAGCTTCTTTGCAATCTCATAATCATGATCTGAAATAAATCCTGAATATTTCATTGATTGGGCACCTAGCAATAAAGTTGCATAGCCAGTCTCACCAACTACAGGCACTTTTTGGCGAACTGGTGGCTCATAGCCAGCTTGTGATAATGACAGAACAGACTGTTTTGCTTCTTCAAGCAAATGATCTTGGTTTAAGGTAATACCGTCCTGATGGTTTAAGAAATTTAGTTCTCTTGCATGAAGAGCAGAACTAGAGACTTTAGCTGTCGCAATAGTTTCAAACGTTTTATTTGCAATCTGCTGCAAATCTAAGTTCACATCATTTGGAAGACCTTGTAACTGCTTTAGATAAAGCTCTTTATTTCCACCACCACCTGGAATTAAGCCAACTCCAACTTCAACTAACCCCATATATGTTTCAGCAGATGCCTGAATTTTAGCAGTTGGTAAACAAATCTCCGTTCCTCCACCAAGCGTCATTGCAAATGGTGCGGCAACGACAGGCTTTTCATTGTATTTCACTTTCATCATCGCCTGTTGAAATTGACGAATTACAAATTCAATTTCAAAGAAATTATCGTCTTGAGCTTCCATCAAAATCATAGCTAGATTCGCGCCAACGCAGAAGTTTTTACCTTGGTTTCCAATAACTAAACCTCTATAATTTCGATTCACTTCCTCTAACGATTCATTTAAGAGCTGAACAATATCTAAGCCAATGGAATTATTTGGTGATGTGAACTGTAAGCATGCTACGTCGTCTCCTAAATCAATTAGACTTGCGCCACTGTTCTTTTTAATAACTTTATCCTGTGCTTTTAAAGCTGATAGGTGGACAACTTTTTTGTTCTCTACAACCGGCTTATACTCATTGTGATCATAATAAATTTTTTGCCCATCTAACTCCTTATAAAATGCAGAAAATCCGTTTTCTTTCATCTCCTGAATCCAACCCGGCATTTCTAATCCTTCAGCTTCCATTTTTTCAATAGCGGCATTAAATCCAATTGCATCCCATGTTTCAAACGGTCCGTAATCCCAGCCAAATCCCCACTTCATCGCTTGGTCAATAGCGACGATATCATCAGCAATTTCTCCTTTTAACTGTGCTGAATAAAGCAGTACCGGGCTAATGATTTTCCATAAAAATGCCCCTGCGCGGTCATCTGAATATAGAAGCGCTTTCATTTTATTGGAGAACCCTTTTGCTTGTTTACTCAATTCCACACTAGTAGTTCTAAGCTTTTGACGTTCTTCATACTGTAACGTATCCGGGTTTAATTCTAAAATCTCTTTACCTTTTTTCAAGAAAAATCCTTGACCAGATTTACTTCCCAGCCAACCCTTTTGCTGCATGACTTTCATAAATGCAGGAATGGTAAAAACATCTTTTTCTTTTCCATCTACTTTATCGTAAACGTTATTAGCAACGTGAATAAACGTATCCAGCCCTACAACATCAAGCGTTCGAAACGTAGCACTTTTTGGTCTTCCAATGAGTGGCCCCGTAATCGAATCCACTTCACCGACGCTATAACCACCTTTAAGCATTTCTTGAACCGTTACTAGCAAACCATAAGTCCCAATTCGATTGGCGATAAAGTTAGGGGTATCTTTGGCAAGGACAACGCCTTTTCCAAGAACGTTTTCACCAAAGCCTTTCATATATTGAACAACTTCTTCTTTTGTATCTTTAGTAGGAATAACTTCTAATAATTTCAAATAACGAGGCGGATTAAAGAAATGTGTGCCTAAAAAATGTGCTTTAAAATCGTTCGATCGACCGTTTGCCATCGCTTCAACTGAAATACCTGAAGTATTTGAACTGATAATAGTACCAGGCTTTCTTACTGCATCGATTTTTTCAAAAAGCTGCTTTTTGACATCTAATCGCTCTACAATAACTTCAATAATCCAGTCACATTGGCTTAACTTTTCAAGATCATCTTCTAAATTCCCTGCCTTAATAAAAGAAACACGTGATTTGGCCATTAAAGGTGCTGGCTTTTGCTTAGCTAAATTTTTTAGTGCAGTTAAGCTCATTCGGTTACGTACCTGTGGACTTTCTAGCGTCAGTCCATTTTTTGTTTCTTCTGCATTTAATTCACTAGGCACGATATCCAATAGCAAGGTTTCGATTCCCACATTTGCTAAATGTGCTGCAATTCCAGATCCCATTACGCCTGAGCCAATTACAGCGGCTTTCTTAATTTTAAAGCTCATTCTTATATCCCCCTCTATACATTGAATGAATAGTCATTCATTTTATAATTAAAAAAAAGAGAGCTACTTTTAATCTCTGATACTACTATAAAACACTTTTTAAATTTTCGCAATATACGAACATCATTATTTGCAACTATTTTTTATCTCTTTGGTTATATTAAGGCCAGGAGGTGATATCATGTCACGCTTAAAAAAAGACCCTTCATCCGCAGGTGTAAGCGCAGCTAGCGTTAAAGGAAATGCTGGCCCAACACAAGAAGTTCATAACCACGGTAAAAAAACATCTCAGAATCAACAATACGGAAAACAAAATATGCAGGATAACTAAGCTACAGATCGAACAAGGAAATACCGTCTTGTTCGATTCTTTTCATGAAGGTTATTTTTTCACAATGCCTTTTAAAATAAAAGCTACATTCGCTGGGCGCTCAGCTAACCTTCTCATAAAATACCCGTACCAATCCTTTCCGTACGGTACATATACACGCATCTTATATCCTTCTTTCCTTAACTGCTTTTGACGCTCAGGTCGAATGCCAAATAGCATTTGAAATTCAAATTGATCACGCGGAATATCATGAATGACTGCTAACTTCTTTGCATACTCAATAATCTGATCATCATGCGTTGCAATGGCGGTGTAGTGGCCATTAAGCAAATGTACTTTAATAATGTTCTTAAAGCTATCATCTACATCAATTTTATCTGGGAAGGCAACCGCTGCGGATTCCTTATATGCTCCTTTTACTAACCTTAAGTTTGGAGCGTATTCACTTAAATTTTTGATATCTTGTTCCGTTCGATATAAGTACGCTTGAAGCACAGTGCCAACATTGTCATAACGCTTTTTAAGCTCCTTAAAGATATTAATCGTCTTTCCGCAACGCTGGTAATCTTCCATATCGATTGTAACGAATACATTGTATTGCTTTGCTTCCTTCAAAATATATTCCATATTTTTCATCACTAAATCTGTCGAAATATCTAAACCCATTGACGTTAACTTTAATGAAAGCTGAGAACTAAGCTTCTCATCGTGAATGCGTCGGATTGCTTGGATACAATGTTCCGTCATATAAGCAGCTTCTTCCTCCGTTGTAACAAATTCACCCAGATGATCAACTGTAACTTCAAGCCCTTGTTCATTTAATTCACGCACCACGTCCACTGCTCCATCAATCGTCTCACCTGCTACAAAACGCGCGGCTCCAAAGCGTAAGCCATAATGCTTCGCTAGCTTTGTTAACATTTTATTTTGAGATAAAAACAAAAAAAAGTTGCGCATTGATTGTTCCATAGCATTTCCCCCGATTTTTCTTCCCTTATATTAAATCTGCAATTCCTTACCGAACCATGTAATATAGCAGTTATTATACACTTTAACATTTTTTTGAAAATAGAGATACATTCAAGCAGTAACTTATCGTCTTTTCTTTACTAGTATATGTACCTGATTTTTGTCCGGTTCTGCAATTTATTTAGACAAAAAAGCTCATATTGTCATATATGAGCTTTTAGCTTTTGCTTTCACGAAGCTGTTCATTTAAACTTTTTATTTCTTTAATTAGTTCGATCATCTCTTGCTTAGCCTCAGGATATTGATGATTCCAATGCTTGATTAACGGTGGCATTGACTTTGAAATATACGTATACAAAGCCCACTTTTCAATCTTATCCTTTAAATCTGAATTCGTTTCCCCCACCATAAGCTCTGTATATTTCTCTAGAAGCACATCAAATTTCTCGTTAAACTCTTTATCCATAAATTGACGCCTCCTTGAATTTTGCTCGACATAAAATGGGACAGCTTTTACAATACTTTTTCTTGCCGGCCAGCTGATAGGATAGACAGCACGTTTGGCGACTTTCTCTTCGCGCATAGCACTTTAACGGATTGACTTCATATTGCCCAAATTGATCACCCGTTGCTTCATAGAAAAGGTAAGTGAAGTCTGTTTCTAACTGATGCTGATTGACACTGCTATCTTCTTTTAATTGATCATATAACCAAAGAATATAAACAGCAATGTTTTCCCACAGCACTCTTTTTGAGATACCTGTATATTGATTAAGCGCATCCCAGATTGGCTCAAACCCTTTAGAAAAGAGTTCAGTCACTATTTCTTTTCGTTCTTCGTTCCGATTCGCTACGTCAACTTGGGTAATGGCTTGTTTTATATAATAGACTTGAGGTAACCACAATCCATCGTCTTCACACTCTGCCTGTAAAGAGAGGTGCTGCACGTCTACTCTTTTTTGACATACTGAAAAAGCATATAAGCAGCCTGCGGCTACAAAGCCGAGCCTTTTTGCAAAAATAGAAGCGACCACTCTGAAGTTGGGCGCTTCTATCTTATTTTGAATAAACGAGAGAGCATTTTCGACCTTCCGCTCATCAGCAAGCTCAGCTAGCTTCATCTCATAGGCTGACGTTTGTATAAAAGTAGCTCTAAACTTCTCTTCGAACGCTTTCTGTTCTTTTGTGTTAAGCATGCTGAAGTCCAGCCCCAACCTTTTGAACCACACATCTTCCTCTACCGTGCGGAATACAAAGCGGTGTACCAAAAAGCGGGTCAACCGTTACTTCACAATTCATATTAAACACGTTACGAACCAGCTGACACGTAATCACTTCTTCAGGTTTTCCCTGCGCATAAATTTGTTTGTCCTGAAGTGCTACAATATGATGCGCATAGCGACATGCTAAATTTAAATCATGTAAAACCATTACAATTGTTCGTTCCTCTTTTTCATTTAGTTCAAATAGCAAATCAAGAATTTCAATTTGATGAGTCATATCCAAATACGTTGTGGGTTCGTCAAGTAAGATAATATCCGTATCTTGAGCAAGAGTCATAGCAATCCAAGCACGTTGCCTTTGTCCTCCAGATAAAGAATCTACTTGACGATCAGCTAAATCACTTAGTCCTGTTGATTCTAGAGCTTTTTGAACTTTTTCTTCGTCTTCCTTCGACCATTGGCGAAACCAATTTTGGTAAGGATAACGCCCTTGCTTTACAAGCTGTAAAACCGTAAGACCCTCAGGTGCTACCGGTCCTTGTGGTAGAATAGCTAACTGCTTAGCAATTTCTTTTGTTGGTAATGATGATATTTTAGATCCCTCTAACAAAACTGAGCCTGTTTGTGGCTTTAAAAGCCGAGCAAGTGAACGCAAAAGCGTTGACTTGCCACAGCCATTACTTCCGATAAAGACCGTAATCTCCCCTTTAGGAATCTTCAAATCTAATTCATTGATAATCATTGTTTCTCCGTATGATAAGCTTAACGACTTTGTTTCTAATGAATGCATGACTTTCACTCCTTTTTGAAAAGATTACGTTCAGACGTTCCGCTGCTTATATAATAAGTAAATAAAATATGGGGCTCCAATTGCTGCTGTGAAAACACCTGCTGGTATTTCAAGTGGTAAAAAGAACGTTCTTCCGACTAAATCTGCAGCTACAATTAAAATTGCACCAATCAGTGCCGATAATGGAAGCAACGCTCCAAACGACGAACCAACGAGACGGCGAGCAATATGAGGAGCTAATAGCCCAACAAAGCTAATACCTCCAGCAAACGCGACGGCGGTACCCGTTAGTGCCGTACTCATTACAAGCAGCAGTAAACGATTTTTTTGAACGTGACTTCCTACATTAGTGGCAACTTCTTCCCCTAGCTCTTGAATATTGAGATTACGAACCATAATTAATGCAAGAATCATTAAAACAGCAGTAATTGGTGCAATCGTATATACATTTGCCCAGTTTGATCCATAGACACTGCCAGTAATCCAAATGTTAGCTTGGCTCGCTTGATAGATTGGACCCATAATCATAAATAATGTTGTCATCGCCTTGGTCAAAGCGGTTAAACCGATACCAATCAATACTAAAGTAATGGGTGATACACCATTTCGCCAAGCAAAGATATAAAGCAAGATTGCTACAATTAAAGCGCCTAAAAATGCGCTGAGCGGTAACCAATGAATGCTAACTGTTAGGGAGTTTTTTTCGTCGCTAAATAATGCTAAAAATAACACCACTCCAACAGAAGCTCCTCCTGTTAAACCAATGAGGTCTGGTGATGCCAAAGGGTTACGAACAAGGCCTTGAAGAATAGCTCCCGCTGCTGCTAAGCAAATCCCTGCACAGATAGCGACAAGAATACGAGGTAGCCTAAATGATGTGACTACTAATTTTTCAAACTCAAGGCCTTGACCAAATAAAATTCCTATAATTTTAAATGGACCAATGAATAATTCACCCATTCCAGCGCTTAATAAAAAGAGCGCACACAGTAGCAAAGTACAGATTGAAATAATAGCTGTAGCTTTTATATTAAGTAAAAAAGAAAAGTTTTTTAAACGAATTGGTTGGTACTTCTTCATGCTTTAGCCCCCTTCCTTGCTAAATAAATAAAGAATGGGGTTCCAATAAAAGCAGTCATAACACCAACGGGAATTTCTTCAGGCATAATAACATAGCGAGCTGCAATATCTGCAATTAATAGCAAAATTCCACCTGCTACTGCGCTATAAGGAAAAATCCAACGATAGTCGTGGCCCACAAATGCTCTTACGATATGAGGAATAATAATACCAACAAAGCTAATAGGGCCTGCAATGGCAACAGCTCCTCCTGCCAAGATGGCAATGAGTATACCTGCTGTTAGTTTGACAGCAATGGTTCGCTGCCCTAAACTCCTCGCCACATCTTCACCCATATTTAAAATATTTATTTTTCCTGCCATAATAAAGGACGCGATAACGGCGACCGCAATATAAGGTAGCACACTATATAAGACTTCTAACTTACGCCCTTGCACTGAACCTGCCAGCCAGTATAGTACTTGATCTAGTGCAGTTTCATCTAATACGAGTAAGCCCTGTGTTAAAGAAGAAAAAAATGCAGCGATGGCTGCCCCAGCCAGCGTCATTTTTATAGGCGTTAGCCCTTCTTTACCGATAGAGCCTAAGAAATAAACTGCTACAACAGTTAAAGCCGCTCCAATAAATGCAACCCACGTAAAAGCTTGCAGGGAATTCACTGAAAAAATCATAATGGCAACAACAATGAAAAAACCTGCCCCAGCATTCACACCAAGAATATCAGGAGAAGCAAGCGGATTTTTCGTTAATGCTTGCATCATTGCACCTGCAATTCCAAGACATGCACCCACCACTGCACCTATTAGAGCACGTGGCAATCGTACATTTTGTATAACTAAGTGTTCGTTTGAACCATCGAACGACTGAAACGCATTGATAGCTGTTTTTATATTTGTATCTGTATAGCCTAAGATAATGCTTAAACCGATACAAATTAGTAGAATGACCATACTTAAAATTAAACCCGTTACTCTCATTTTTCTGTTTTGCAAAATCATCTTCATTGCTCCTCTAAGGTAGCCTATTTCACTATTACTTTCTTTTAGTTTAGGGAACATTAAAATAAGTGTCAATGACTTTGATAATCATTTTCAACTTTTTATTGACAGCCCTTACTTTTTGAAATATTATCATAGTTGTAATTGAAAATCATTATCAATCATACATAGGGGGTTCATTAAATGAAAGCGTCTAAGGTGAAATATTTATTCTCACTGATGGCTGTAATGGTTCTTGTTTTCTTAGCAGCTTGCGGTAACTCATCATCTGAAGGTGAAAAAGAAAACAAAGATAGCGCAGCAAAGGATCAGTCTTATACAATTAAACACGCAATGGGTGAAACAGAGATTGAAGGAACACCTAAACGTGTTGTTATTTTAACAAATGAAGGTACGGAAGCACTATTAGCTATGGGTGTTAAGCCAGTCGGAGCAGTAGAGTCTTGGTTAGGAAACCCTTGGTATGACCATATTAAAGACAAGATGGAAGGTGTTAAAAGCGTAGGTACTGAAAGTGAGCCTAGCCTTGAAACGATTGCATCTTTAAAGCCAGACTTAATTATTGGTAACAAAATGCGTCAAGAAAAAGTGTATGATCAATTAAGCCAAATTGCACCAACCGTTTTTGCTGAAGAGTTACGAGGCGACTGGAAAGAAAACTTTAAGCTTTACTCAAAAGCAGTGAACAAAGAAGATGAAGGTAAAAAAGTATTAGCTGACTTTGATAACCGAGTAGCTGATTTAAAAGAAAAACTTGGAGATCAAAAGAAAGAAGAAATTTCAGTTGTACGCTTTACGGCTGGAGATGTACGTATTTATCATAAAGATTCATTTTCTGGTGTCATTCTAGATCAACTTGGCTTTGCTCGTCCTGAATCACAGAATAAAAGCGACTTTGCAGAAATGAACGCAACAAAGGAACGAATTCCTGCGATGGACGGAGATAAGATATTCTACTTCTCATACGAAACTGGTGATGGCGAAGCAACAAAAGTAGCTAAAGAATGGACAAACGATCCGTTATTTAAGAACCTAAACGCATCTAAAACAGATAGCGTATATCCAGTAGAAGATGCAATTTGGAACACTGCAGGTGGCGTATTAGCTGCAAATGAAATGCTAGATGATATTGAAAAAGTATTTTTAGGTGAAAAATAAACAACAGGACAGCCTTTACAGAAAGGCTGTCTCTTTTTTTGTGCATATATCCTTCCCTACTCACACAAACTGAGAAAGAAGTTTATTTCACTATGGAAAGGAAGATACACTATGAATAAAAATGAAAATGAAAACCAAAACCAAAAGCAAATCAAACCAGTTAATACAAATGATTTAGCAGGACGCCAGTTTAAGTCTGAAGACTATAAAAATAGTGATGAAGTATCTCAAGGTCTTGCTGAAACGCATGAACAAATGAGTGATACTTACCAAGAAGGTACGGTTGAAGATACAAATCGTTAATGCTAAAAAGACGCTTTCTAGCGTCTTTTTTCCTTTCCCTTCCCTTCTCTCTTACTTTTTCCAAGCTCAAAATTACTAGTGACAAAATGTAAAGACAGTTGTAAACTGTTTAAGACTAATGTAAAGACATCTGTTAGAGGAGGACCTTATGAGTAATAACAACTTGTCTGAACGTCAGCTATTAAACATCGCCGGACTCGGGTGGCTATTTGATGCAATGGACGTAGGCATTCTTTCATTTATTATTGCAGCTCTACATACAGAATGGAACCTTACACCTAATGAAATGAGCTGGATTGGCAGTGTTAACTCCATCGGTATGGCTGTTGGAGCTCTTGTTTTTGGCTTGCTTGCAGATCGAATTGGCCGAAAATGGGTTTTTATTATCACGCTGCTACTCTTTTCGATTGCGAGCGGCTTGTCTGCTTTATCGACAACATTATGGGTATTTTTAATTTTACGATTTATTATCGGAATGGGACTAGGCGGGGAGCTTCCTGTTGCTTCGACACTAGTATCAGAAACTGTAGCTCCTGAACGACGAGGAAAAATTATTGTACTGCTAGAAAGCTTTTGGGCATACGGCTGGTTAGCTGCCGCACTCATCTCATACTTCGTCATCCCGAACTTCGGTTGGCAAATTGCACTATTAATTACCGCTTTACCTGCTTTTTACGCACTTTATTTGCGTATCAAACTTCCAGATTCTCCGAAGTTTACACAATCAATTGCAGAGAATAAGCCCTCCGTTTTAGATAATATTAAGCATGTATGGAGCAAAGACTATCGTAAACCAACCATAATGCTATGGATTCTTTGGTTTTGCGTTGTATTCTCCTACTACGGTATGTTCCTATGGTTACCAAGCGTTATGGTCATAAAAGGATTTAGCTTAATTAAAAGCTTCGAATACGTACTCATTATGACTCTTGCACAACTGCCGGGCTATTATACGGCGGCTTGGTTTATTGAAAGAATGGGACGAAAATTTGTATTAATCACCTATCTTATCGGAACAGCTGCAAGTGCATATTTCTTCGGAACTGCAGAGTCTCTTGCGTTATTACTTGCATCGGGAATGCTTTTATCCTTCTTTAACCTAGGTGCTTGGGGAGCTTTATATGCATATACGCCTGAACAATATCCAACCGTTATTCGTGGTACTGGCGCAGGAATGGCTGCTTCCTTTGGTAGAATTGGGGGAATTCTAGGGCCACTCCTTATTGGTTATTTAACAACCCAAGGCACTTCTCTGACTGTTATATTTGCCATTTTTGCAGGGGCAATCTTAATCGGAGTTGCATCGGTTATCTTCTTAGGATCTGAAACAAAACAAAAAGAATTAGCCTAATAAAAAAAGACGTTCTACATGAGAACGTCTTTTTTTATTATTCGCTTAGGTCAACATTATGATAGACCTGTTGAACGTCATCTAGGTCTTCAAGTGCATCAATCATTTTTTCAAACTGAGCTTTTGCATCTTCAGGCAACGTCACGTCGCTCTGAGCTAACATCACAATTTCTGCTACTGTAAACTCTGTAATACCAGCTTGTTTAAAAGCAGCTTGTACAGCGTGGAACTGATCTGGCTCAGCGTACACAATCACTGCATCTTCTTCTTCTAAAATATCGCGAGCGTCAACATCTGCTTCCATTAAAATCTCAAGAACTTCGTCGGATGATTTACCTTCCAGTCCAATAACAGCAGTTGCATCAAACATATAAGAAACAGATCCACTAACACCCATATTACCGCCGTTTTTACCAAAAGCAGCGCGAACGTCTGAAGCTGTTCGGTTTACATTGTTTGTTAATGCATCAACAATAACCATTGAACCGTTCGGGCCAAAACCTTCATAACGAAGCTCATCATAACTTTCTTCGCCGCCGCCTTTTGCTTTTTCAATTGCACGGTCAATGATAGCTTTTGGTACGTTATATGTTTTTGCTCGCTCTAAAACAACTTTTAGCGCTTGGTTTGCTTCTGGATCTGGCTCACCTTGTTTTGCTACTACATAAATTTCACGACCAAACTTAGCATAAATTCGACTTGTTTGAGCATCTTTTGACGCTTTCTTTTCTTTAATATTATTCCACTTACGACCCATATTTTTCACTCTCTTTCGAATGTATATCTATGTTAAAACATCAATCTGCCATCTTCTATTATACCGCAATTAATTTATTCGGCAATTCTTTCAGCACCATCATCATTCATCTTTACATGGTAAGAAATAAAAGCTACTACTATAAGGAATCAGCTCATATATTAAGCTAGAAGCCGCCTGATTTCCTACTTCAAAAAAGGATATCATTGGTATTAAAAATAATTAAGTGATAATATTATTTGTCTATAGCATTTTGAAAAAGATGCTTTTTTGACAACTGAATATTTCCCTATTTATTACATTTAGGAAGGATGATTTTCATGAAAACAGAAATACCTCAGCCTAAAACATACGGTCCACTCGGCAATGTACCTTTGCTCGATAAGAATACTCCCATCTTATCACTAATGAAATTAGCCGAAGAGTATGGTCCAATTTTTCGACTACAAGGTCCGATGGGTTCTTCTCTTGTTATTTCAGGGCATGAACTTGTAAAGGAAGTTTGTGATCAATCCAGGTTTGATAAAAGTGCTGAAGGTGCTTTAGCTAAAGTTAGAGCTTTTGGGGGGGACGGTTTGTTTACGAGTTGGACGCATGAACCGAACTGGCAAAAGGCACACAATATTTTAGCTCCAACCTTTAGTCAACGTGCAATGAAAGATTACCATTCTATGATGATTGATATTGCAGTTCAGCTTATTCAAAAGTGGGAACGTTTAAACCCAAATGACGAAGTTGACGTTCCAGAGGATATGACGAGACTCACCTTAGATACAATTGGTCTATGTGGATTCAACTATCGTTTTAACAGCTTCTATCGAGAGAGTTATCACCCGTTTGTAACAAATATGGCCCGTGCATTAGAAGAGTCAATGCATCAAACGCAGAGACTTGATATTCAAGACAAGCTAATGGTACGAACAAAAAAACAGTTTCAACAAGATATCCAAGCGATGTTTTCATTGGTTGATAATATCATCTCAGAACGCAAAAACCAAAATGGTCAAACATCCAAAGATTTATTGGCTCGCATGCTAACTGTTAAAGATCCAGAAACAGGTGAACTACTGGATGATGAAAACATTCGCTATCAAATTATTACGTTTTTAATTGCAGGTCACGAAACAACAAGTGGGTTACTTTCATTTGCGATTTACTACTTAATGAACAACCCTGATAAGTTGGAGAAAGCTTACAAAGAAGTCGATGCTATTTTGACAGATGAAGTACCTTCATACGAGCAAGTAGTAAAACTCAAATATATAAAAATGGTGTTAAATGAATCCCTTCGATTATGGCCAACCGCTCCAGCTTTTAATCTGTTTGCAAAAGAGGATACTCTAATAGGTGGTAAGTACCCTGTGCAAAAAGAAGGAGAGCGAATAACGGTGCTACTTCCGTCTTTGCACCGCGATAAGGATGCTTGGGGAGACGATGTAGAAGAATTTATTCCAGAGCGCTTTGAAGATCCTGAAAAAGTGCCACACCATGCCTTTAAACCTTTTGGAAATGGGCAACGAGCATGTATTGGTATGCAGTTTGCGCTTCATGAAGCCGCACTTGTACTTGGAATGCTATTAAAGAAATTTACATTTATTGACCATAATCATTACCAGCTAGACATTAAACAATCACTAACACTAAAGCCTAATGATTTTAAAATTGGAGTGCAAAAGCGAGCAGTAAATTTACAACCGGCTATAATAAAAGAACAAGACCAAAAAGAAGAAAAGCAAGAGCAAAAACAAGCAAAAATTATCGGGGCAAATAAACTACCTCTACTTGTGCTTTACGGATCCGATACGGGCACAGCCAAAGGTGTAGCCGAAGAGCTTGCAGAAGAAGCAAGCATTCACGGTGTGAAAGTAGAGACAGCGAGTTTGAATGACCACTCTCGATCTTTACCAAAAGAAGGTGCTGTTTTAATTGTCACTGCTTCTTATAACGGACAACCACCTAGCAATGCAGTTCAGTTTTTGAAATGGTTAGATGAAGCAGGAGCAAATGAACTTGAAGGCGTTACATATGCTATATTTGGCTGCGGAGACCGCAACTGGGCCAGCACTTATCAAGCAGTTCCAAGAGCAATTGACGAACTGCTTGCAAAAAAAGGCGCAACGCGTTTTTCAGAACGAGGAGAAGGTGATGTTAGCGGCGATTTTGAAGAAGAGTTTAGTACTTGGAAATCCACAATGTGGAAGTCAACAATAAGCACATTTGGATTAAAGGTAACGGAAAATT
Source organism: Bacillus sp. 1780r2a1 (assembly GCA_024134725.1). Classification (NCBI taxonomy): domain Bacteria; kingdom Bacillati; phylum Bacillota; class Bacilli; order Caryophanales; family Bacillaceae; genus Bacillus; species Bacillus sp. 1780r2a1. Next base: position 3,909,598 of record CP099863.1, read on the forward strand.
TAGAGAAAAAACAGGATTCCCTTCGCTTACAGTTCGTAAGTGGTCTAAATGTTTCACCGTTGGCACCTTCATACGAAGCAATCCAAGCAACTGTTATAGAAAATCGTGAACTGCAATCGCCTGCTAGTGATCGAAGCACGCGTGCTGTTGAGGTGCAGTTACCTGATGGAATGACGTATAAAGAAGGTGATCATTTAGGGGTCTTACCAAAAAACAGCCCAGCTCTCGTAGATCGTGTACTAAGAAGATTCCGTCTAAACGGAAGTGACCAAGTATTGCTAACAGCTACCGGACGCTCTGCAGTTCACTTACCGGTAGATCGTCCCGTATGCTTAGAGGATTTACTTAAATATAGTGTTGAGCTCCAAAGCGTCGCTACTCGTGCACAAATTCGTGAGCTTGCTTCTTTCACTGTTTGTCCACCGCATAAACATGAGCTTGAAGCTCTGCTTGAGGAAGGGACCTATCAAACAGAAGTATTGGCAAAGCGCATTTCAATGTTAGACTTTTTAGAGAAGTATGAAGCGTGCGAAATGCCGTTTGAACGTTTTTTAGAACAACTCCCAGCGCTCAAACCACGCTACTACTCTATTTCAAGTTCGCCACTTGTAAAAAAAGATACGCTTAGTATTACGGTTGGTGTTGTTGATTCACCTGCTTGGAGTGGTAACGGCTACTATAAAGGTATTGCTTCAACTTATTTAGCTGAATGTAGAGAAGGTAAAGAAATTACATGCTTTATCCGTACACCTCAATCGAACTTCCAGCTGCCAGAAAACAAAGAAACGCCTGTTATTATGGTCGGTCCTGGAACTGGCATTGCACCATTTAGAGGATTCTTACAGCAACGTCGCATGTTGAAACAACAAGGAACGAACCTTGGGGAAGCTCACCTTTACTTCGGATGCCGTCATCCAGAGCTTGACTATCTTTATCAAGAAGAGCTGGAACAATCTGAACAAGAACATCTTGTATCGGTCCATACAGCATTTTCTCGCTTAGAGAATCAAAAGAAAACATATGTACAGGACCTTATCAAGAAAGATGGAGATTACTTAATTTCACTGCTTGACCAAGGTGCTTACCTCTACGTTTGTGGAGATGGAAGCAAGATGGCTCCTGACGTTGAACAAACACTTTGCGAGGCTTATCAAAGCGTTCATAACGTAAGCGAGCAAAATGCTAGAGAATGGCTGAGTAACTTACAGGTAAACGGCCGCTATAACCAAGATGTTTGGTCTGGTGCATGATTTAGTTGCACATGAAAGCATCGAAAAAGAACCATAAAGTAAGTTTATGGTTCTTTTTCATATGTTCAAACAGCAGTAGTTTATGAACATCATATAATCGTTTTTATTCCTACACCAATCAGCATTAATCCTGTAGATTTTTGAAATACCTTTTGAACTCGTGGTTTTTCTAACCACCTTTTCACATACTCTATGATATAAACGACAACTAAAAACCAAATCACCGCTATTCCAGTCAGAATTAGACCTAAAACTATTAGTTGCTGATTTACATTTTCATTAATGTTAATGAACTGAGGCATAAATGTTATATAGACTAAGATCGTCTTTGGATTAAGAATATTGCTAATTGCTCCTTGCAAATAGGAATCTCTATAATAACGGTGTAATGAATGATGAGTTTGAGCATCATCTTCAACCTGAATTGATTTTAGTGAGACAATATCTTTATCTACAAACGCCTTCACGCCTAAATAAAATAAATATGCCGCTCCTAAATATTTAATTGCATTGAATAGAAATACGGATTGGGCAATAACAACTGACAAACCTAGAACTGCAACAGTCGTCCAGAAAGTAAGTCCTGTTGCCATTCCTAATATTGTATAGCGTCCAGCTTTTGCTCCGTGATTAAGCGTATTTTTCATAATAAGAATTGTATCTGCACCTGGAATCATAGACATAACAAGCGCCATTAAGATATAAGCAACTAAATTATCCATTTTACTCCTCCTTACTTTCTTCATTGCTTACTATCTTAGTAGAGCAATATCCCCTGTTAGGCTGTTTACCTTTTTTTTATCTCCGTATATGCCTAAACCAAAATAGCGATAATCGACTTTAGACATTGTTTGTAGCTTAGTAATATAATCTTCATATGTTTTACAACGTTGCGCAGCATCCGAGAAATCTACCACTATTAAGTCTAAGAATGGCTCTGTCATTGTCTTATCTTTTAGGTTACTGAGGAGTTCTGTAGTTCCTTTTAAAATGGGAATAGGCGCCTTCACAATACCTAAATGTTCAATACCCGAGCCATCTACCACATTATCCCCTATCATATCCGCTACTTTAGCTCCCAGTGTGACCCCTAATATTGCTGCGGTATTAGCAATTAAACCTAAGGGTAAATTCTCATCAATGACAAGCACACACTTTTTTTCACAATGACTCATTACCTGTCTCCTCTACTTCTAAAGATTTTCATATACTGCTTTGGCGTAAGGCCAATTAGCTTTTTAAAACACTTTGTTAAATGACTCTGATCACTAAAGCCAGTTAAAACAGCAGTCTCAATGGGCTTAATGCCTTGTTCTAACATGTGCTTTGCTTCATTTACTCGAATAGTTTCTAGATATCTATAAGGAGAAATTTTCTTTTGTTTAATGAAAGATCTCAGTAAGTGATATTTGCTCCAACCTATTAACGCACTTAAATCATTAAGAGTTATTGCCTTTTCATAATTTTCCTCTAAATAGTCACATACATCTTTAATTTCATGAGAGATTTCATGATTAGGTGCAACAACTTCAAGGTCAGAATATGCTTGGATTATTTCTTCTAATAAATGAAAAAGTAACTCTTCTTTTTTAAATTCCGTTTCTCCCTCTAGAATCTTCAGGTGTAACTCTTTTAAACTGTGTACAATCTCGCTTTGAAATAAAACGCTTTGATTGAAGATTGGAAGACGCTCGCTACCAGTAATCTCGAGCATTGCTTTGCTCATAACTTCTGACTTTACATTAATACAGCGATAGTCCAACGTTTTGTTATCTATTTGTTCGCAGCTATGTGTGTCATAAGGATTGAATAACAATAAGTCTCCAGGATTAATGGTATATTCATTCCCTCTACACTCCAGGTGACGCTGTCCTTTTTCAATAAAGCCGATGACATAATACTCATGAAAGTGCGCCGGAAACTTTTGCATAATTCCTTTAAACTGATAGGCTTCAATATTTAAATCCGGATCAAGATAAGCAGTTCGAATCTCATTTGACATGTAGCTACCCTCCTATAGTGTAATGAAAGTTTTAAAATAACATTTACTTTTATATTTTTCTTGTATGATGTTGCGCTTAATATAGATATTGCATTGTTAAATAAAAATTAAATGCGTTTCTAATAGCGTAATGATAAAAAAATTTAATTTGTAACACGAAGCCAGTTAACTAAATCTAAAATAAAAAAGAACCATAAAGTTGCAGCAAGTGCAGCTTTATGGTTCTTGTTATAAGTAAGGTTAGCCACCAAAATTATGTATTTGGTGGAGACGGTGGGAGTCGAACCCACGTCCAGAAATATCGCCACTTAAGCGTCTACGAGTGTAGTCAGCATATTCGCATTTCGCTCATTTATCTGCCTGCTGACAGGCGCCCAAAGAGCTAGTCTGATTAATCTCTTCCTTCGTCCTCAGACGGCGAACTCCGGCGTAGCCCACTTCAAGTGAGTCCCTTACCCTACCACATGGGCGATGGAGGGAGGAACCGCTAAGCTGTTATTAGGCAGCTAAAGCGAAGTTATTGTTAGATTTGCCAGTTATTATTGGCGTTGATGTTTTAACGAGGCCATCTCCTCGACTCGCAACCTAAGCTCGAACTATCCCTGTCGAATCCGTAACGTCCCCATTATGAAAAGGGAGTCGGAATGCGTAAGATTTTTCACTTACAGCAGATAGCGACTTGTGTTTGCAAAAAGTCATCTAACGAATAACTATTTTTATTATAGCACAAAACAAGTATTTTGCAATTGTAAAATAATGTAACTATTCTTTTTGACGATCGCGGAAAGCTCGCTCTATATCGCGCTTTGCTTCTTTGCGCTTTAAATCTTCACGCTTGTCATATTTCTTTTTACCCTTACCAAGACCTAGCAAAACTTTAGCAAAGCCATTTTTCAAATAAATTTTTAAAGGTACGAGTGAATACCCTGTTTCTTTAGTATAGCCAATTAATTTATTGATTTCACGCTTATGAAGTAAAAGCTTACGCGTACGCAACGGCTCGTGATTGTAACGGTTTCCTTGTTCATATGGACTAACGTGCATATTATGTAAGAATACTTCACCATTTTGAACGCGTGCAAATGAATCTTTTAAGTTTACGCGTCCGTTACGAATCGATTTTATTTCCGTTCCTTGTAGGACAATCCCTGTTTCGTACGTTTCTTCAATAAAATAGTCATGCCTTGCTTTTTTATTTTGAGCAACTACTTTCCCTTCACCTTTTGGCATCCTAACTTCTTCCCCCTTTAATCACTCTGCGCGTGTTTAGAAGCAGCCGTTAAGGCTGCTTCCATTCACTTATTTACGCTTCTTCTTTTTCTTTTTAAGATTTGGTGCGCCTTCAAAGAATCTTTTCTTTTTCTTCTTTTTCGGCTTTTGTGTTGTCCATTCGCCCTTTGAATCGTCCGCTTTATCTTTACGACGACCTCTACGGTTTCCTTTATCGTCCTTACGTGATTTTTGTTTCATGTTAATCACTTTTGGACGGTCTTTGGACAAACGCTTTTGACTAGTCTTCATGCCGACAATAACAAAGTCAATCGCACGCTCGTCTTTATTTACATCAGCAACTTTAATTTCGATCTCGTCCCCGATACGGAACACTTTTCCTGTTCTCTCACCAATCATTGCATAATGGCGTTCATCGTAGCGGTAATAGTCATCCGTTAAATCGCTAACATGCACAAGACCTTCAATTGTATTTGATAGCTCAACGAACATTCCAAAGTTTGTTACTGAGCTGATAATTCCGTCAAACGTTTCACCAATTTTATCTGCCATAAACTCGGCTTTTTTCATATCATCTGTTTCACGCTCTGCGTCAACTGATCTTCTTTCCATACTTGAAGAATGATCCGCAATTTCAGGAAGCTTTTCGCTCCATTTTTCTTGCGTTGCTTCATCGACTTGATTGTTGATTAAATACGTACGAATTAAGCGATGAACAATTAAATCTGGATAACGACGAATTGGAGACGTAAAATGCGTGTAGAACTCGGCTGATAGTCCAAAGTGACCAAGATTATCAGCTTGATATTTGGCTTGCTGCATCGAGCGTAACATTACTTTAGAGACGACCATCTCTTCTGGTGTTCCCGCCACGGCTTCTAAAATGTCCTGTAGCGCACGAGGATGAATGTCATTTCCAGTTCCTTTTACAGCATATCCAAAATTCGTAACAAATTCTAAAAATCGATTAAGCTTTTCTTCTTTTGGATCTTCATGAATACGATACATAAATGGAACGTTCATCCAGTGAAAATGCTCAGCCACTGTTTCATTTGCTGCTAACATAAACTCTTCAATCAATCTTTCTGATACAGAGCGCTCACGCAATACCACATCAGTTGGGTGACCATCATCATCAACTAATACTTTTGCCTCTTTAAAGTCAAAGTCGATGGCCCCTCGGTCCATACGCTTTTTACGAAGAATTTCTGCCAATTTTTCCATTCGTTCAAACATTGGAATCAGTTCTTCATAGCGAGCACGAACAGCTTCATCTTTGTCTGTTAAAATTTTATTAACATCGGAGTACGTCATTCGCTCAGTTGTTTTGATTACACTTTCAAAAATTTCATGATTAACAACTTCTCCGGCTGGCGTGATTTCCATTTCACAGGAAAGTGTTAACCGATTTACTTTTGGATTCAAGGAACAAATTCCGTTTGATAATCGGTGTGGAATCATTGGAATTACGCGGTCCACTAAGTAGATACTTGTTCCACGTTCAGCTGCTTCTACATCAATGGGTGAACCTTCTGTTACATAGTGACTAACGTCTGCAATATGAACACCTAACTTATAGTTGCCGTTTTCAAGCTCTGTCACCGTTACGGCGTCATCTAAGTCTTTAGCATCTGCGCCATCAATGGTAACAATCACTTGATCTCGTAGATCTCGACGACCTTTTATTTCGTCTTCTGAAATCGTTTCAGGTGTACTAATTGCTTGTTCTAAAGCATCTCCAGGAAATTCTTGTGGAAGACCATATTTATGAATAACTGAGATAATGTCGACACCAGGATCATTTTTATGACCTAAAATCTGTACAATTTTCCCTTCAGCATTCATGCGGCCCTCAGGATAGCTTGTTAGCTCTACCACAACTTTGTGTCCTTCTGCCGCTCCGTTGCGTGCACCCTTAGGAATAAAGATATCTCCGGCAACCTTTTTATCATCTGCAATAACAAACCCAAAGTTTTTACTTTCTGTGTACGTTCCAACAATCTGTTGTGTACCACGTTCAATAATTTTAACAATGGTTCCTTCACGGCGATTACCAGAGGACTCTGACAGCACACGAGCCAATACAATGTCTCCATGCATTGCATTATTTGTCTCCGTGGGTGGAATGAAAATATCATCTGCTCCTTGCTCTTCTGGAACAACAAACGCAAACCCTTTGGCATGCCCCGTTACTTTTCCTTTAACGAAATTCATTCTTTCGGGTACACCATATCGATTGTTTCTTGCTCGAATTATAAGACCTTGTTCTTCCATAATCACAAGAGCTTTTACAAAATCTTTAAACTCAGCCGAATCTTCAATCCCAAATTCTTTCTCTAATTCTTGGACCGTTAAAGGTTTATACGTTTCTTCTTTCATGAACGTCAACAAACGGTCAATGTACTGTTGGATTTCTTGTTCCATGTCTTTCCCTCCTTTTCGTTGTGCTTATCAATAACACCATTTATTGAAAATAGCATTTATGCATCTTCATTTTTTAATTAGCCTTTTACCAATCTAATGCTTCTAAGAATTGATAAACATCTTCATGCAGCTGATCTCTTTCCTTATCTAACGTAATAGCATGACCTGATTCTTCATACCATTTAATATTTTTCACAGGTGACTCAACATTATTATAAATAATATTTGCACTATCTGTATTAATCATATGATCATTACGCGCTTGTACAACAAATGTTGGTGCATAAATCATATCAACAGAGTCCCTAACTTCGGAAATTAGTCCTTGTAGTGCGTTTAACGTATTCATTGGTGTTTTCTTGAATTCTTCCATCTCTTGCTGGATTTGATCTTCAGATTTCCCTTCACGCTTTTTATATTCGCGAGCGTACTCTAAAACACCTTCATACATAATTTCTTCACTTTTGATATACATAGGCGCACACATTGGAACAATACCCTTTATAGGTACAGTGTAACCTAATTTAAGCGAAAATACGCCACCAAGTGATAACCCAACCGCTGCAATGCTTTCATGACCACGATCTTTTAAGAACTGGTAGCCATCCATTACGTCTTTCCACCAATCTTCAGGGCCTGTATGTACTAATTCTTCAGGTGCTACTCCATGTCCTTTATAATGAGGTGCATGGCACGTATATCCTTTCTTTTCCAAGAAACGTCCAAGCATACGAACATCTGCTGAATTACCTGTAAAGCCGTGCAGTAACAATACGGCTTTCTCTCCACCTTCAAAAGTAAATGGTTTTGGTTGTGCAATTTTCATTTCAATTAACTCCTTTTTTCTATAATGTCTACAACTAGGAAGGAATCAGTCATTTTTTTATGTGATATGTCTCACACAACGTGACCTAATCATTGTGCTTGTCTATGTAATGCCATTTGCTCAAGCAAAATGGAATCTTTTTCATTAAACATCCATTATATCATTACATGAATTTAAAGTTAAAGAATTGAACACTTATGAAAAATACCACCTGATGTATACAACTTGGCACATACCAAATTCGTATACATCAGGTGGTATTTACAAACGAACTTACAGTTGAAAATATGATACCGCAAGCGTTAATAAGAAAAACAGCACGGATAATACAACCGTTAAACGGTGCAGTACTAAATCAAGTCCACGCGCTTTTTGCTTACCGAATAATGTTTCAGCACCACCTGAAATTGCTCCAGATAAGCCAGTGGATTTGCTTGTTTGAAGAACAACAACCACGATTAGCGCAATTGAAACAATAACTAGCAGCGTGATAAGAAATGGATGCATATGCTACCTCCTGTAGATAAGGAAAATAAATTGTTGCTATCTATACAAAATATTTTTATATGCTAAAAATCAGACTACTTTAAAGTAAATTTATCATAAAATGACTATTGGTACAAGTCAGTACAATAAAAAAAGATGGATGAAAGCTTTCATCCATCTTTTTTATCAATCATATAACTTATTTCTTTAAGTTATAGAAAGATTTAGCACCATCGTATACAGCTAGAGCACCTAACTCGTCTTCAATACGTAGTAATTGGTTGTATTTCGCAATACGGTCTGTACGAGACATAGAACCAGTTTTGATTTGGCCAGCGTTTGTTGCAACAGCGATATCAGCGATTGTTGCATCTTCAGTTTCACCAGAACGGTGAGAAACTACAGCTGTGTAACCAGCGCGTTTAGCCATTTCAATTGCTTCAAATGTTTCAGTTAATGTACCGATTTGGTTAACTTTGATAAGGATAGAGTTACCTACACCTTGTTCGATACCTTGAGCAAGCTTCTTCGTATTTGTTACGAATAAATCGTCACCAACAAGTTGTACTTTACCACCGATACGATCAGTTAAAAGTTTGTGACCATCCCAGTCATTTTCGTCTAAACCGTCTTCGATTGAAACGATTGGGAATTCGTTAACTAATTCTTCGTAGAAGTCTACCATTTCAGCAGAAGTTAAACCGTTGCGGCCTTCTCCAGCTAAATCGTATTTACCAGTTTCTTTGTTGAAGAATTCAGAAGAAGCAACGTCCATACCTAATTGGATGTCTTGACCAGCTTTGTAGCCAGCTTTTTCGATTGCTTCAACGATTACTTCTAATGCTTCACGGTTAGAACCAAGGTTTGGAGCGAATCCACCTTCGTCACCTACAGCTGTGTTTAAGCCTTTTGCAGATAATACAGCTTTTAACGCGTGGAATACTTCAGCACCCATACGGATTGCTTCTTTAAATGTAGGAGCTCCTACAGGTAAGATCATGAATTCTTGGAAGTCAACGTTGTTATCAGCATGAGAACCGCCGTTGATGATGTTCATCATTGGAGTTGGTAATTGCTTAGCGTTGAATCCACCAAGGTAACGGTATAATGGAAGACCTACGAAGTCAGCTGCTGCATGAGCTACTGCCATAGATACACCAAGGATAGCGTTAGCACCTAGTTTACCTTTATTTTCAGTACCATCTAGCTCGATCATAAGGCGGTCGATACCGATTTGGTCAGTTGCGTCCATACCTACTAATTCAGGAGCGATGATTTCGTTTACGTTTTCAACTGCTTTTAATACACCTTTACCTAGGTAACGAGATTTGTCACCATCACGTAGTTCTACTGCTTCGTGTTCACCAGTAGAAGCACCACTTGGTACGATTGCGCGTCCGAAAGCGCCTGACTCAGTGTATACTTCAACTTCAACTGTTGGGTTACCGCGAGAATCTAATACTTCGCGTGCATAAATGTCAAGAATTGTTGGCATTTTAAAACTCTCCTTTAAAAATCAATTATTTAATTAATGTTTTACCTGTCATTTCTTTTGGCTGAGCTACATCTAAAAGGTTAAGCATTGTAGGAGCTAAGTCACCTAGAATACCATCTTCACGAAGCTCTACGCCTTGCTTTGTTACGATAACTGGAACTGGATTTGTTGTATGAGCCGTCATTGGGTTACCTTCAAGCGTTACAACTTCATCAGAGTTACCATGGTCTGCTGTGATGATTGCTGTACCACCTTTAGCTAAAATCGCATCCACAATTTTACCTAGGCATTCATCGACTGTCTCAATTGCTTTAACTGTTGGCTCTAACATACCAGAGTGTCCAACCATATCTGGGTTTGCAAAGTTTAAAATAATAGCATCTTGCTTGTCCCCTTCGATTTCTGCAAGCAACGCGTCCGTCACCTCATAAGCACTCATCTCAGGTTTTAAATCGTATGTTGCTACTTTTGGTGAATCGATTAAGATTCGCTTTTCACCAGGAAACTCTGCTTCACGTCCACCGCTCATAAAGAACGTTACGTGTGGGTATTTTTCTGTTTCTGCAATACGAAGCTGCTTTAAGTTGTTTTGAGATAATACTTCACCAAGCGTATTATCCAAGTTAACAGGCTTGAAAGCTACATATCCGTTAACTGTTTCACTAAAGTGAGTTAAGCATACGAAATGTAAGTTTTTCGGATGTTTTTCACCGCGATCAAACGAGCGGAAGTCTTCGTTTGCAAACGTATTTGAAATTTGAATTGCACGATCAGGACGGAAGTTATAGAAAATAACTGCATCTTCGTCTTTGATTGTCGCAACAGGTGAACCGTCTTCTTTTGTAATAACAGAAGGTAAGACGAATTCGTCGTATACGCCGTTTTCGTAAGAGTCTTTTACGCACTCTTCTGGGCTTGTATAAGATGGACCTTCACCGTAAACCATTGCGCGATAAGCTTTTTCAACGCGCTCCCAGCGTTTGTCACGGTCCATTGAGTAGTAACGTCCTGAAAGTGTTGCAATTTCCCCAACGCCGTACTCTTCAATTTTTTCATTTAATTCTTTTAAATACTGCTCGGCAGATTGAGGTGCTACGTCACGACCATCTAAGAAACCGTGGATATACACTTTCTCTAGACCTTCTTTTTTCGCTAAGCGAAGAAGAGCATATAGATGCTCGATGTGACTGTGAACACCACCGTCCGATAAAAGTCCGAAAAGATGAAGGCTTGTACCTTTTTCTTTTGCGTGCTTCACCGCAGCTACAAGCGTTTCGTTTTTCTCAAACTCACCTTCGCGAATTGCTACATTCACGCGTGTTAAGCTTTGATAAACAATACGACCTGCACCGATATTTAAGTGTCCTACTTCCGAGTTACCCATTTGGCCTTCTGGTAGACCTACAGCTTCACCTGATGCTTGAAGCGTCGCATGTGGAAACTCGTTCCAGTAACGATCGAAGTTTGGTTTTTTTGCATGTTTAACTGCATTACCTTTTTCTTCATCACGTAATGCAAAACCATCTAAGATGATTAATGCTGTTGGTTTCTTGCTCATTACTTACCAGCCTCCAAAAGCTGTAAGAATGAAGAAGCTTCTAAGCTTGCTCCACCTACTAAAGCACCGTCGATGTCTGATTGAGACATGTATTCTTTAATATTAGCAGGCTTTACGCTTCCGCCGTATTGAATACGAACTGCATCTGCTACGTCTTGAGAGAATTGCTCTGCTACTACGCTGCGGATATAAGCACAAACTTCGTTTGCACCTTCTGCAGTTGAAGATTTCCCTGTACCGATTGCCCAGATTGGCTCATAAGCAATAACAACTTGTTTCGCTTGCTCGTCAGTTAAACCAGCTAACGCTTTTTGTACTTGGTTAGCTACAACTGTTTTTGTTTGATCTTGCTCATACTCTTCATTTGTTTCACCGCAACAAACGATTGGTGTTAAACCATGTTTGAATGAAGCGATCGTTTTTTGATTTACTGTTTCGTCAGTTTCAGCGAACATTTCGCGACGCTCAGAGTGACCTAAGATTACATAGTTCACGCCTAAGTCAGCTAGTGCAACTGGGCTTACTTCTCCAGTGAATGCTCCGCTTTCTTCAAAGTGCATGTTTTGTGCACCAATTTTTAAGTCTGTACCTTTAGTTGCTTCTACTAAGCGATCTAAAAATAATGCTGGAGCACATACTACTGATTCTACGCTCTCAGGAGATGGTACTGCTCCTTTTACTTCTTCTACAAAGCTTGTTGCTTCTGAAAGCACTTTGTTCATTTTCCAGTTTCCTGCAATGATTGGTTTACGCATGTGTAACACCGTCCTTTGTTTATTGTTGGTTTCCCTTCACTCACGTTGGATCAAAAAGAGGGTGCTGTTAAAAAGAGGTCGGTCCACACTCTTTTTATCTCTTTTATTTCCTACTCGTTACTCTTTTGATGTTCGTTTTTAGCATCAGTTTTCAGGTCGGTCCTCCATCCAACTGTTACGTTCAACTTACTTATCGTTTAGAGCAACTACGCCTGGAAGTTCTTTACCTTCCATAAACTCTAGTGACGCACCGCCACCTGTAGAAATATGGCTCATTTTATCAGCTAAACCAAATTTCTCAACAGCTGCAGCAGAGTCTCCTCCACCGATTACTGAATATGTGTCAGTTGCTTCAGCTAAAGCTTCCGCTACTGCTTTTGTACCATTAGCGAATGCATCTAGTTCAAATACACCCATTGGTCCATTCCAGATAACTAGCTTAGAATTTTTGATTACGTCAGCATAGATTTCACGCGTTTTTGGTCCCGCATCTAAACCTTCCCAATCGCTTGGAATGTTCTCAATTGATACCACTTGAGTGTTTGCATCATTTGAGAAGTCATCTGCTACTACCACGTCTACTGGCATGTAGAAGTTAACACCATTTTTCTTTGCTTTATCCATGAACGATTTTGCAAGATCAATCTTATCTTCTTCAAGAAGAGATTTACCTACTTCATGGCCTAGTGCCTTAATAAATGTGTAAGAAAGTCCTCCACCGATAATTAGGTTATCTACTTTATCAAGCAGATTATCAATTACATCGATTTTGTCTTTAACTTTTGCTCCACCAACAATTGCAGTGAATGGACGTTCTGGATTTGATAATGCTTTAGAAAGCACATCAAGTTCTTTTTCCATTAAGAAACCTGCTACTGCTGGGATATGGTGAGCAATTCCTTCAGTTGAAGCATGTGCACGGTGAGCAGCACCGAATGCATCATTTACGTAAACGTCTGCTAATTCAGCAAATGCTTTTGCTAACTCAGCATCATTTTTCTCTTCACCTGGGTAGAAACGTACGTTTTCAAGTACTAAAACATCGCCTTCGTTCATGCCGTCGATTGTTTTTTGTACATTTTCGCCAAAAGCTTCGTCAGCTTTTGCTACGTCTTTACCTAAAAGAGCCTGTAAACGCTCTGCAACAGCAGTTAAACGTAATTCTTCAACTACTTCGCCTTTTGGACGTCCAAGATGGCTAGCTAAAATTACTTTTGCACCTTGTTCTACTAGGTGTTGAATAGTAGGAAGAGCTGCACGAATACGAGTTTCATCTGTTACTTTTCCGTCTTTCATTGGTACGTTAAAGTCTACGCGACAAAATACTCGCTTTCCTTTTACATCGATGTCTTTCAACGTTTTTTTGTTCATCGTCAAAAGGCCTCCTTAAGTATTATGGGTACTAAGCAAGTAGGCTTCTATGTAAATCATAATATAGCTGGCTGCAGTAATTTTTCATACATTGGCGCCTTACAATATGAAAAATTCCGCAACTAGCAATAAGATGATGTTTATGCTTTAGAAGCCGATACATAAATCAAGGAAGAGGGGGGGTTCCCCTCTCTTCCTTAGCAAGTCTTATTATAGTATTTCTCATTTAAGATATCCAATAAAAAACAAAATAGTACCTTATGGGATATCTATCCAACTATGACTAAAGAGTCGCTTTCGCTTTTCTTATAGTCCTTTAGCAGCGATGTATTGAGCTAAGTCTACTACACGGTTAGAGTATCCGCTCTCGTTATCGTACCAAGAGATAACTTTTACCATGTTACCTTCCATTACCATTGTAGATAATGCGTCGATTGTAGAAGAGTTGATGTTACCGTTGTAGTCACCAGATACTAGTGGCTCTTCGCTGTAACCAAGGATACCTTTAAGATCGCCTTCAGCAGCTTCTTTAAGAGCGTTGTTTACATCTTCAACAGTTACTTCTTTGTCAAGTTCAGCAACTAGGTCTACTAGAGAAACGTTTGGAGTTGGAACACGCATAGCTCCACCGTTTAATTTACCTTTTAATTCAGGTAACACTAGAGATACAGCTTTAGCAGCACCAGTTGAAGTTGGGATGATGTTCTCAGCTGCTGCACGAGCACGACGGTAATCTTTATGTGGTAAGTCTAAGATTTGTTGGTCATTTGTGTAAGAGTGAACTGTTGTCATCATTCCACGTTTAAGACCGAACTTGTCGTTTAATACTTTAGCGAATGGCGCTAAGCAGTTAGTTGTACAAGAAGCGTTTGAAATTACGTTATGGTTAGCTGCATCGTATTTGTCTTCGTTAACACCCATTACGATTGTGATGTCTTCATCGCTTGCTGGAGCAGAGATGATTACTTTTTTAGCTCCTGCTTCTAAGTGCTTAGCAGCGTCAGCGCGTTTAGTGAAGAATCCAGTAGATTCAACAACGATATCTACGCCTTGTTTACCCCAAGATAATTGAGCTGGGTCACGCTCAGCAGAGATTTCGATTGTTTTACCATTTACTACTAAATTGTTGCCATCTACTACTACTTCTGCATCTAATTTACCGTGTACAGAATCATATTTTAAAAGATGAGCAAGCATGTTAGCGTCAGTTAAGTCGTTAATTGCTACTACCTCAACGTTATCGTTTTTTAAAGCTGCGCGGAATACGTTACGGCCGATACGACCAAATCCGTTAATACCAATTTTTACTACCATGGGTATTTCCTCCTTGAATGTAAAAAGTATTTTTTATAATCAGGGATTAATTAAAATCCCTTACTAACTCTTTTGCAGCACCTTCATCTGTAATGAGAATCGAATGATGTGCTTGTTGCATAAATGCTCGAATTGCCTTTGCCTTCGAAGAACCACCTGCTACTGCGATGACACATTTATTGTTCTTTAAATCATCGAGTTGTATGCCAACTGTTTTCACTTTATGAACAACTTCTCCTTTTTGATTGAAGTAGTATCCAAAAGCTTCACCAACAGCATGTCCTTTTTTGACTTTTTCTAAGTCTTCTGAAGATGTCCTTCGACGCTCCGCCATTGTCATAGCGTCTCCTATTCCATGAACAACCATACTTGCTGACTTAATTAATTGAATCATCTCCCGAATGGAAGGTTCACCTACAATTGACTTGTAGGCTTCGTCACTTAGCTGGTCTGGCACATGAAGAAGACGATACTGACCTATCGATTTTTCAGCCATTTTTGCGCAAATAGTGTTCGCTTGGTTTTGAACATTTTCACCAAGCCCACCACGAGCTGGCACAAATAGAACATCAGGGTGCTTAATATCGGGTGTCATCATATTAGCAACAGCGGCAAGCGTTGTACCACCTGTAACAGCGACAATCTTTTTGGAATCAACAAGGCGCTCTTTGATGCACGACACAGCAGCTCTACCCATTTCGTTTTTAACAAAAAGTGAAGAATCGCTATCTCCAGAAACAACAACGACTTCTGCTAAAGAAAAAGTCTCTTTTAATGTTGTTTCCAATAATCGAAGTCCTGAAACTTCTTTCATTACGATTTCTAAATCGTGTAGCAGTAGCTCACCTTCTGTGGTAAGTGTCATTCCAGTTGTCTGCACATCGATTAAATCTTGCTCTTTCAAGAATGTAACCTCACTGCGTAACACACGCTCTGTTAATCCTAAACTAACAGCTAAGTTGCGTCTACCGATTGGTTGCATTAGACGTATGTACTGCAAGATTTGATATCGCTTTTGCATAACAGATAGAAGTTCAGGCAATAATTTTCGTTGTACTTCTATTAATGAACGCATGTTTAAATCTCCTTAAGGTGCAAGCTCGTTGGACAATCAAAGTCCCACATAGACATATTTTGTCCCACCTACGCAAAAAAAAATTCACCCTGTTACATTTTTTATTCTAACAGGAGTGAATCCTTTATTCAACTCATCTGATGGCCTTTTTCAAAAGTAAACGCTTTCTTATATTTTCTCTTTGAATTTTGCCATACATAACAACCTCACCATCAATTTCTATAACCGGAATCATAAGGTGAAATTGTTCTAGCAAACGTTCATCTAAGTAAATATCCTTTTCAATCACCCTAAAATCAAGGTCATGCTGTAAAGCAGTTAACATTTCTTTAGCTTCTTCACATAAAGGACATGTTTTTCTTGTATATAAAACAACCTGCATCGACATCACCTTCTTTTTAATCGGATTATACATAAACCTTTCTTTGACTAGATGAAGCAATGTTTAGCTGTTCACGGTATTTAGCTACCGTTCTTCTTGATATTTTCACATCATACTGTGTTAATAACTGATTCGTGAGCTGTTGATCAGATAAAGGCTTCTTTTTATCTTCTTTTTCTACTAACTGTTTAATAAGCTCTTTTACCGTCACGACGGAGGTTTCTTCAGTGTTACCCTGTTTTAAGCTCGCTGTAAAAAACGACTTCATAGAAAAAGTTCCAAAAGGTGTTTGAATATACTTATGCGTTGTCGCTCGACTCACCGTTGACTCGTGAACGTTAATATAGTCTGCTAGTTCCTTCATCGTTAATGGTTGTAAAAAAGATGGCCCATGTTGAAAAAACCTTTGCTGCTTTTCTAGTAGTCCATGAACAATTGCGTTTAGCGTCTGTTTCCGGGTCTGAAGTCCTTTTAAAATCCATTGAAACTCTCGGTATTTTTCTTGCAAGTATGGCTTAACCGCATGATTATCTTGAAGCGTTAAACTTTGTCTATACGCATCATTAACCGATAACCGGAAGTCCAGCTCTTCATTGGCGTAAGCGACTAGCTCATCGCCCTCTTTCTTTATAATATAATCGGGAATGATAAAGCGCTCTGCTTGAGTGGCATATAGTAATCCTGGACGAGGATTCAAACGCTTAATTTGATCATGGTATTTCTGAACTTGCTCAAGCGATATGCCGCACTCTTTTGAAATTTTATTCCACTTTTTATACGCAAACTCTTGAAAATATTCTGTCAAAATTATTTCTAAGTCATCAGAAAGCTGTCCGCTTTGCTCTAGCTGTATCAGTAAACATTCCTGAAGATTTCTTGCTCCTACCCCTATAGGATCTAGCTGTTGAAGGGAATTTAGCACTATTTCCACTTCTTCCAAGGTGCAACTACATGCTTGTGCTACAAGCACTAAGTCCTCCTTTAGGTACCCATGCTCATCCAAGTTCTCAATCATATAGCAAATGATATCTTGTTCCTTCATCGTTAATTCCAAAAAAACAAGTTGACTTAGCAAATGCTCAGTTAATGTTTCTTGCTTAGAAGCAATTGAGTTTAGTAAGTCTTTATCATCATTAACACTTTGCTTATAAACTGAAGGTCTACTTGTAAATAACGGGGCATCACCAAAATCAATAAGTGGGTTTTGCATCGCTTGCTCTTGTATAAATGATGCAATATCCAGCGATGAATATTGTAAAAGAGAAATTGCCTGCGATAACTCTTTCGACATGGAAAGCTTTAAAGACTGCTGTTGAAATAAACCTACCTCCATTGTTTCTCCCTCCCACTGTTTATTCTACTTTGAACTTTGTCACTTAGCAACGCTTACAAGAAGAGTTAGAAGAAGAAATATCTCGAAACAAAGAGAGGCTGAAAAATTACTAAATGGTTTCTTCCCTAAAGACAAATACTGACTTTTCTACAGTAGTTAGGGTGTAAGAATAAGTTCGTTTCATTGCGCTCCGTTATTTTTTGTTTGCTTTCCGAACTAACAAAAAACACCCCAACTATCAACAGCTACTACTGCTGATGGTTCGGATGTATAATTAGCTGAAACGCTTACCCTTCAGCCTTTTTCTAACGGTTTATTGAATCGTATTTGCCATTTCAATAAATTTATCCGTTTGCTCAGCTGATTTAGAAAAGATTGTAATCTTAACAGGCTTTGTTCCTTTCGTTACAATAACTTGTACATTCATGTCATTAGACTTTGCTTCATACCACTCTGCATTCGCAAGCTTTCCTTCAGCTGGAACGCTTGCTTTTTGTGAAGCGTTAGGGTCAACTGCCATTGCGGTTTGCTTTACTACTTCTACTGCTTGTTTTTCGGAGATATCTGATAAAAGTTCAATACGCATAAATTGAGAGCCATCTTCTTTATACATTACCGTATCACGACCAGGCTCTTCTCCAGCTAGTTCGTAGCCTTCCAGTACTTTAATTGCATACTCTTGATTATCACTTTGAACTAATTCTTTGTCTTGAACTTCAGGATTTTCTACCGGTTGCTCTTCTTTTGGCTTTTCATTTGATACAGCATCCTTTTGTTCTTCTGCTGGCTTTGCTTCTTGCTCTTCTTTCGTTACTTCTGTTTGTTCCTTATCTTCAGGTGACTCGGTTGAAGACTTTTCGTTGGAAGGCTTTTCTTTTACATTCTCATTTGTTTTCTCTTCGACTACTGGCTCTTCTTTATCTGGTGTTACTTCGCCTTTTGACTCCACGTCATTACTTTCAGTCTCTTCTGGCTCTTTATTCGCCTGAGAATCTTTACTGTCAGACTGCTCCTCTGACACTGATGCTTCATCTTCTTGTTGAACTTGCTGAGACTTTTCTTGTGTTGATGCTTCTTCATTCGAACCACATGCGGAAAGCAACAACGCAAGAGATGCACTGACAATAAAAAACTTGTTAAGGGATTTCACAATTTTTCCTCCTTAGTTTTACTTTTCCTTATATACTTGTTTTATAGTATTCTGCCAAAATTGGCAACCGTGACAAACGAATTAACTTAGGAATTATTAGGTCTATCCACATATAAAATATACAGTTTTTACAGAACAAACAAAAAAGCGTTGCAAGTTTGCAACGCTTTAAGACGCCCTCGACAGGATTCGAACCCACCCTAAGAGAACCGGAATCTCTTGTGCTATCCACTACACTACGAGGGCATAAAATAAATCATTATTCCTATGATGACTGCTTTTATTATAGGAAAGAAAACCAATCTTTTCAAGTATACAACGTTTATTTTTAGAGCAATCGGGAAAAATTTATAGAGTACAGAAGAGGAATACATACGAGATAAAGCGAATATGTGTAAAGAACAGTTCTTTTGTTTGACCTTTATTGACCTTACATGTATTATAAGGTACATAACAAATTATTCTTGTTAAGGAGGAATTTTATATGAATCTAATTCCTACAGTTATTGAACAAACAAACCGCGGCGAGCGTGCATACGACATTTATTCACGTCTGTTAAAAGACCGTATCATTATGCTTGGAAGTGCAATTGATGATAACGTTGCAAACTCAATTGTATCACAGCTTCTATTCTTAGCAGCAGAAGACCCAGAAAAAGATATTTCACTTTACATTAACAGTCCTGGTGGATCAATTACAGCAGGTATGGCGATTTACGATACAATGCAATTTATCAAGCCAAAAGTATCAACAATTTGTATCGGAATGGCTGCTTCAATGGGTGCTTTCTTACTTGCTGCAGGTGAAAAAGGCAAACGTTTTGCATTACCAAATAGTGAAGTAATGATTCACCAACCTTTAGGTGGAGCGCAAGGTCAAGCAACAGAAATTGAAATTGCTGCTAAACGTATTCTTTTCTTACGTGAGAAATTAAATCACATTTTAGCTGAGCGCACTGGTCAACCATTAGAAGTTCTTCAACGTGATACAGATCGCGATAACTTTATGACTGCTGAACGTGCTCTTGAATACGGATTAATTGATAAAATTTTAACAAATGATCCGAAGTAATAGGAAAAACCGTCCCCGAGTAGGGACGGTTTTTTTATGCATCATTTTCTACGTAAGCACAAAGAGCTTCAACTGCTTCCTCTTCATCGCTACCTTCAGCAATTAACGTAATAACGGTGCCACGGTTTAGTGCTAAGCTCATCAACCCCATAATACTCTTAGCATTTACTACTTTTTCATCTTTCTTTAAAAATACGTCCGATGTAAAACGATTAGCCTCTTGAACAAACATGGCTGCCACTCTTGCTTGTAAGCCTGTTCTCAATTTGATTTCTACTTGTTTTTCCACTACGTTTCCCTCCCATGTCCCTTGCTTTACGTAACCGGTTGTCCAGCACGCAGTTTATCAGCAATTTCATCAATCTTGCGTAGACGATGATTAATTCCAGATTTGCTAATTTGCCCGCCAGATACCATTTCCCCTAGCTCTTTTAACGTTACATCTTGATATTCTACTCGTAAGCGCGCAATTTCTCGAAGTTTTTCAGGCAGCACTTCAAGCCCGACCGTCTCTTGAATATAACGAATATTTTCTACCTGCCGAATCGCAGCACCAATGGTTTTGTTTAAGTTCGCTGTTTCACAATTGACGAGTCGATTAACAGAGTTACGCATATCTCGTACAATACGAACGTCTTCAAAGCGTAACAAGGCGCTATGTGCACCAACAATACTTAAGAATTCTGTAATTTTCTCTGCTTCTTTTAAATAATTAATATATCCTTTTTTCCGCTCAAGTGTTTTACTGTTTAGGCCAAACGTATTCATTAATTCACAAAGCGCTTCGTTATGCTCTTTATAAAGAGAAAAGATTTCTAAATGATAAGAGGATGTCTCTGGATTATTAATCGATCCTCCAGCTAAGAATGCTCCTCTTAAATATGAACGCTTACAACACTTCTTTTTGACGAGCTCCTCTGAGATATTATGAGTAAATGTGAAGCCTTCATTTAGAATTTTTAAGTCCTCCAATAGAAATCGAGCTTTTTCTACAAGGCGAACAATATAAACATTGTTCTTTTTTAGTCTCATTTTTTTACGAACTAATAGCTCCACCGTTACGTTATACGATTTTTTTAAAAGGACATAAATTCTTCTAGCAATGGCTGCATTTTCGGTTTGCACATCCACTGTCAAGTTACGATTGGAAAATGCTAAAGATCCATTCATTCGAATTAAAGCTGAAAGCTCTGCTTTTGCACAGCAGTCTTTCACTTCTAAATTAGTAAGTTCTTTTTTTGTTTCTGAAGCAAACGACACCGTTCTCACCTCCGTTCTTTTGTCATAATAAGCTGGATCAATTGATGTTACGCCAACATATTAAAGATAAGGCGTGCTACTTTTTTCGTATCATGACGAATAACGCTACCATCGTATTGAATAATTTGTTCTTCCAACACTTCTAGCCCTAATTCAGTCAGCACTTCTCTGTCATACTCTACAGGCTGTGCCTGTTCAACTTCATAGCGCTTTTTTAACGGCGCAGGAATTGGCGCATTATTGACAATAATTGCGTCTAAGAATGCACAAGGCATATGATCATATAAAGCCTTTACGTGATCACTTGCTTTAAAGCCTAATGTTTCGCCTTGCTGCGTCATCACATTACACACATACACTTTTCTCGCTTTTGTCGTACACAGCTCATCTCGGATATCTGGAACAAGTAAATTAGGTAAGATGCTTGTATATAAGCTACCTGGACCTAATATAATTAAGTCAGCTTTACGAATTGCTTTTAACGCTTCAGCAGAAGGCTTGATATCTTCTGGAGATAAAAATACGCGCTTAATTCTTTTTCCATACTCCGGAATCTTAGACTCTCCTGTGACAATTACTCCGTCTTCCATTTCTGCATGTAGCACTACGCTCCGATTAGCTGAAGGTAATACTTTACCACGAACATTTAGCACTTTGCTCATCTCACGAATCGCATGCACAAAATCACCTGTAATAGATGTCATTGCAGCTAAAAGCAAATTCCCCAGTGAGTGACCAATCAATTCATTTCCAGTTTCAAAACGATGTTGAAACAGCTCTTCTACCAACGGCTCAACATCAGATAATGCCGCTAACACATTTCGAATATCACCAGGAGCGGGAATCTCTAGCTCATCTCGAAGCCTCCCAGAACTTCCGCCGTCGTCAGCAACCGTTACAATTGCTGTAATATCAAGAGGATATTCTTTCAATCCCCTTAATAATACAGGCAACCCTGTTCCTCCTCCAATGACAACGACTTTTGCAGGCTGTTCACTATTCATCTATATTTTTCCTTCCTCTTCTCGATGTCTCGATGAGAAATATGTGTTTTATAGTCTTTTTCAAAGTGATGGCCGATATGTTCAGCCAAAGTAACCGAGCGGTGTTGACCACCCGTACAGCCAATCGCGATGACAAGTTGACTTTTCCCTTCACGTTTATACTGCGGTAGCATAAATGTTAAAAGATCAAGCACTTTTTCAACAAACTTCTGCGTTTCGCTCCATTTCAACACATAAGAAGAAACTTCTTCTTCAAGTCCTGTTTTTGGCCTCATATGATCAATATAGTGCGGGTTTGGCAGAAAGCGAACATCAAAAACAAGGTCCGCATCGATTGGCACCCCATACTTAAATCCAAATGACATAACGTTCACTGTAAAAACAGGTGAAGCATGTGAAGCAAACTGCGTAAGAATTTTCTCTCGCAGTTCTCTTGGTTTTAAGTCAGAGGTTTCATAAATTAACTGAGCACGTCCTTTTAGCTCCTCTAATAGCTCACGTTCCATACTAATACCTTCTAACGGTAATCCAGAAGGAGCAAGAGGATGTGAACGCCTTGTTTCTTTGTATCTTGTTACAAGAACAGAGTCTTTGGCATCTAAAAAGAGGATTTGAGGCATAACCCATGTTGTTTCACTCATATTATCTAGAGCTTCAAATAAGCTATCAAAGAATTCTCGTCCTCTTAAATCCATAACAAGCGCTACTTTGTTCATCTTATTTCCAGATTCTTTCATAAGTTCAAGGAACTTAGGTAATAGCGTTGGGGGAAGATTGTCCACGCAAAAAAAACCTAAATCTTCAAAACTTTGAATCGCCACTGTTTTTCCTGCACCTGACATTCCAGTAATAATAACTAATTGAATATCGCTTACAGATCCAGTACTCATTTGTTTACCCCCTATTAAAACCGAAATTTTTCATTGTTTATCCAAATAAATCATTAGCAAGGATCGATTCGATAAGACAATAATTCAAAATCAGTCGTGTATGTAAAATTACCATAGATTACACCAGACCCTTTTGCCACGTAATCAATAATATGGTGATCTCCTGGTGCCATTGGTAATTCACTAACATCATTTAAATTATGCCAACCTAGCTTTCCTTCTTCTGATTCTAGCACATTTGTCCCATCAAAGTCGGTAGCAAAAAAAGTAAACATCATCCACTCGGATGCAATTTTATCATTTTCTTTCATTGTAAATGTAAAAATACCTTTTACAGTTGGATTCTTCAGGTAGATGCCTGTTTCTTCACGAAATTCTCGAACAACAGAATCCTTTACAGATTCCCCTTGTTCCATTTTTCCACCGGGAGCTACCCACCAATTCCGCCTTGGCTTTTGAAGTAATAGCACTTTTCCATCTTTCACTAATACACAATTCGTAACTCGTTGCATCTTTCCACCTCTTCTTCTCTTCACTTTTCTGTCTATCATTATACTACGAAACAAACAACCCTCACAACGAAGACACTTATTTAATACTAAATTTTCTGAAAATATATGTCGATAGTGCAAAAAATAGTCCAAAAAAAAAGGCCTAGGAACAAGTCCTACGCCCGTCAAATTTACTTTTTTATAAAAGGGGGTCAATTACTATTTATATAATACCCCATAAACATTGCACGTACGTTACAAATACTTTAAAACAGAATAACTTTTTGTAAAGATGCACGTAACAAATTAGTTAACGGCTTTTAACTTTTCTTTCAGTTCTTCAATATAGTGTTGAGCTGCTTGGGCAGCAATACTTCCATCACCTGTTGCTGTAACGATTTGACGAAGTGCTTTTTCACGAACATCACCAGCAGCAAAAATTCCTGGGACACGCGTTTCCATTTGCTCGTTCGTTTCAATATAACCTTCAGCATTTGTGATGTTTAAGCCTTCAAACGGCTTTGTTAAAGGAACCATGCCAATATAAATGAATACGCCGTCAGCTCCAAATTCTTGTTCTTCACCAGTTTGGGTATTCACAAGCGTTACGCTGCCTACTTTACCGTCTTTTTCGTTCACTTCTTTTACAGTGTGATTCCAGATAAAGTCTACTTTCTCATTATCAAATGCACGCTGTTGTAAGATTTTTTGAGCACGAAGCTCCTCGCGACGGTGAACAATCGTTACTTTTGTTGCAAAGCGTGTTAAATAAACGCCCTCTTCAACAGCAGAGTCTCCTCCACCAACAACGACAAGCTCTTTTCCTTTAAAGAAAGCTCCGTCACATACTGCACAGTAAGAAACACCGCGTCCGCCTAATTCTTTTTCACCAGGAGCACCTAATTTTTTGTACTCTGCACCTGTTGCGATAATAATAGCGCGCGCTTTGTATTCTTTTTTGCCAGCTACAACCGTCTTATATTCTTCACCTTCAATAATTTCTTTAATGTCACCATATGCATATTCAGCACCGAATTTTTTCGCATGTTCAAACATTTTATTTGAAAGATCTGGACCTAGAATATGGTCATATCCAGGGTAGTTTTCTACGTCTTCTGTATTTGCCATTTGACCACCAGGAATTCCTCGTTCAATCATTAATGTTGATAAATCCGCACGAGACGTATATACAGCAGCAGTCATTCCTGCTGGACCAGCTCCAATAATAATGACATCATAGATTTTTTCTTCTGTCATTGAGTAACACTCCTTTTAGGAATCTATTCATATTTTTTTGATTAATTTTATCCTAATACGCTAACGACACTACCGTCTATTTTTTTGCTCAACTCAGCAGGTTATTTACGATTTTAACGTATTTGCGTACCGTTGATAAAGAAATACTATATAGGTGAGCTATCTTTGCCTGAGAAACAGCTTGTTGCTCTTGCT
Source organism: Bacillus sp. 1780r2a1 (assembly GCA_024134725.1). Lineage (NCBI taxonomy): Bacteria > Bacillati > Bacillota > Bacilli > Caryophanales > Bacillaceae > Bacillus > Bacillus sp. 1780r2a1. Next base: position 3,934,418 of record CP099863.1, read on the forward strand.
TTTGGTAACAATAAGTCGCTGCAGATGCCCATCCATTTACATTAACATGGTCCCATTTAGCAGCCTTTGTATTGTTCAACTCTACATATATGTTAAACCAAAACTGAATGATACCAGCTGCCTCTACTTCGGATTCAATTTCAGCTTGGATTAAATCTGCAATTTCAAACATGACATGCTGCTTGTTCTGCCATACATACGTATATACTTCATCAAGTAACGAACTTGTATGTATGTATGGTTTAATTTTTTCTAATAGAAGCAGCCGTTCTTTATCGGGAAGTTTCTTGGCCATGTACAGGCTATACAGCTGATCATGAATATGTGTACTTTCACATTTCTCTTGAGCAACAACATCGATTTCAGAATAAAAACGACGATTATTCTTCTCGTTAAATTGCCAAGGAGCTTCCAACTTTACTGTCGAACCTGAATCTCCAACATTTTTCCATATATCCTTAGCAAACTGTTCAAATCCTACATGATAAGCAGCGTAAGAAAGCCAATAGTGAAAAGAAGAGTCTGCTTGAAACCCTTTTTTATATAGCCCCTTTAACCACCTATATGCCAACTTGTATTCTCCAACAAGAGCAAACGTCGATCCTAGTTTATATTGATGCTCAAGAGATAAAGGGTACACGCAGCTTAATTGTTTAATCAAATGATTCACAGCGGCCTGATTATGTCCGTAATAATGAAACACCAATTGATTACACAAAGCATGTAGATTTCCAGGATTTCTTTCTAACACTTCATCTAATAAGCTAATAGCTTTATTTGTTTGATTAAGATAAAAATGAGCTAATGCTAAATTATTGTAAGCTGACCAAAACTCAGGATAGTCCCGAATAATTTCTTCTAGTAGATGAATGGCTTTTTCAAACTGAGCATCTTGCAGCAACTGTTTTGCCTGCTCCTGTTTTAAAATAAGCGCATCTTCCTCATATTCTTCATCTGATTCTAAGTCAATGGAAAGGAGGTCTTCAAGCTCTTCCGCTTCCTCTAGGAGCTCCCCAGTTTCATCTTCTTGTAAATAACATTGAACGTATTTATAGGCTTCTTGAAATAATCCAAGATGCGCAAAATTGTTCGCAATTACATAGTAACAATTGACCATTGTAGAATCCAAATCGTTGATAATATGAAGTAATAATTCATTTGATTCTTTATAGTCACCTAACTCATTTAAAATAGTGGCTAGCTGATATAAAATTAACGGCTCATCTCGGTCCAACTCTGATGCTCGTTGAAGGTATCGTTTTGCTTTATATAAATCTTTGTATTGATATGCTTTAAGTGCTTTTTCAAAATATTCTTCTCCCGTTTTGAAAAACGGAATTACCTTTGCTTTCTTCTCGTGCACTTTTGAGTTTTTTCTCATTAAGTCCTCCGATAAGTCCATGATTTCAACGTTGGTAGTATATCATAGTTTGGAGCTTACGGTAACACCTGTATTCTCAAACTTTTAAAGGCACTATTACAAACTTTAATAAAAGATCAACAGTTTATTACACCTCTAAAAGCTCAAAAGAAGATAGCAAAAAAGCTATCTTCTAAAATAAAGTAATATCATGTAGCGCTTATTTCTTAATGTCTCTTCTTACTTATCTATATTTTTCGTCATTTTTTATTTAATGCATTAAAAGAAATTAACTTAATCATTGCTGACATAAAGTGAATGGCTATTATTGTATAAAGTTGAGAGGCTTTCTAATTACTAATTTTACCTATTCTCTAACGTTTTAAGCTACTGAATAGATAATAGAGAATTTTTCTTTCCCTAGTGTTTATGTTAATTATTATTTATCTCATTAATTAGATTAGTCCTTATTCTAATTTTAGCGCATCATGTTAAATTCTTTAATATTATAAATTGAAAAATCTAGGCAAAAACAAGCTGATTTGTGGAAAGTAAGTAACTAACAAAAGAATAATAAATATTGATGCATAAAATGGCATAAGTGGTTTTATCACTTCTTCGATTTCTACTTTGGCGACCTTACATCCTACAAAGAGTGGACTTCCCACCGGAGGAGTAATACTCCCAATACAAAGATTAAACACCATCACAATTCCAAAATGAACAGGATCCATACCAATGTTCTCTACAACCGGTAATAGAATTGGGGTGAAAATTAAAATTGCTGGTGTAACATCTATTCCAGTTCCCACAATTATCAAGATTAAGTTTATAATAAGTAAGACAAGAATAGGGTTATCGGTAATTTGTAAAATTCCATCAGTAATTGCTGATGGAATACCTGCAAAAGTAAGTACTATAGACAAGACTGCAGAAGTTCCTATCATTAACATAATAACAGCTGTTATTTCTACCGTTTCTATTAGCATTTTAGGAAGCTGTTTAATTTGAAAATTTTTATAACACACAGATAAAAACCAAGCATATGCTACTGCTATCGCTGCTCCTTCAGTTGCTGTAAATACACCTGCAGTAATACCGCCAAGTACAATAATAACCAGTAATAAACTTGGTATTGCGTCAAGAAACACTTTAAACTTTTCACTAAATTTTACTTTTGAAGCAATTGGATAGTTATTCTTTTTGGCAATAAAGTAGGCAACAAGTATTAAAGATAATCCCCATAAAATCCCTGGTATGTAACCTGCCATAAATAATGCTGCTATCGATGTTCCACCACTAACTAAAGAGTAAATAATCATGAGGCTGCTTGGTGGAATAATCATGCCTGTTCCAGAGGAAGCAATATTTACAGCTGCCGAATATGCTCGATTATACCCTTCCTTTTCTTGTAACGGCGTCATAACCCTGCCAATAGCGGCGGCAGAAGCGGTAGAGGATCCTGAAATTGCACCGAATAACATATTACCAAAAATATTTGTATGAGCTAATGAACCAGGTAATCGACCACTAAGCAACTTTGCAAAATTAATTAACCGTAGAGCAATACCTCCTGAATTCATAATAATACCTGATAATACAAAAAAAGGAATAGCTAATAATGAAAAGATATCAAGTCCCGTAACCATTTTTTGAGCAGCTGTAAAAATGGTTACTTCAAAAGGAAAGATTACTAACATTGTTATAATTGAGGAAGCTGCAATGCTAATTGAAATGGGGACCCCTAAAAATATGAGAAGAAAGGAAGTTACTAATAATATAACGCCTACTTCTAAAGCCATATCCATTCACTCCTTTTTAAATTGAAAGAAAATATAAAATACTTTTTAAATATTCAGATTATTAATTTTATCCTTCTGTATATCTTTTGATTTCTGTTTATTAATGAACTCGTACAAACTTATAATGCTATATACAATTGTCAACGCTCCCGATAAAGGTAATGAAAGGTATACATACCCCATAGAAATCCCTAATACTGGAGAAATTTGCCCCAATGTCATCATGACTACTTTTGTACCTCCTAAAACCATAACTATGGCAGCAAATAATATTAAAACAAGTTCTATAAAAACATTGACTGCATAATGAGCTTTATTTGGGAGTCTCTTCACAAAGAACCCAATTGCTAGATGTCCTTTTCTTCCAAAAACATATGCTGTTCCCAACATAGATACCCATATTAACAAATAACGCAACAATTCTTCCGAAAATGTACTAGGTGAATTTAAAATATACCTTGAAAAAACTTGCCATATCACTAAAAGAACCATTATTAACATTAAGGAACATGTAAAAAATGTGATTGATCCATCCAATATTTTCTTTATTTTTTGCATTTTATCCCCCTAAATCAAAGAATTTAAAAACTATATTGAAGAATGGATAACGTAAGTTGATTCAAAGACAAAAATCAATCTTCTACTTCTCAGCAACTTCCCTTATCTTCTTATAGTATTTTCTTGTAGATTCTTTTCTCTGAAATTCTATATGCAAGGGTTGAACAGCTTTTCGGAAAGAAGTTAGGTCAGGTTTATTAAAGTGAACACCATCTTTTCTGGCTTGTTCAATAGCTTTTTCAGTTTCTTTAGCCCAGATTTTCTTTTGAAATTCTGTAGATTGTTTTGCAGCCTCACTTATTGCCTCTTTCTGTTCTTGATTTAACTTTTCCCATGTGTTTAAACTAATAATTAAAATATCTGGTACAATTGTATGCTCAGTATAAGTGAACTCTTTTGCTACTTCACTATGATTGGTACTTATTAAATTTAATTCACTATTTTCTGCACCATCAATAACACCTTGTTGGAGTGCTGCGTACACCTCACCGTAAGCAATAGGAGTAGGTGAACCTTTTAGTAATTCAAGCATTTTAATTTGAGTGGCACTTGATTGTACCCGTATTTTTAAACCTTTTAAATCGTTTGGATGCATAATAGGTTTATTGCTTGTATATATACTTCTTGCGCCAGCATCATAATAAGTTAAGCCTATGAACCCAACTTTTTTAGTAACTTGATACAATTCTTTGGCAATATTGCTATCCATTACTCTAAAAAAGTGTTCTTTATTATCAAATAAATAGGGTAGGCTAAAAATAGAATACGCTTCTGCGAAACTTTCTAACGAACCTCCTCCTATTTTAACTATGTCAATGGCACCAGATTGCGTTAATTCAATAACCTCACGCTCTGAACCAAGCTGACTATTTGGATATATTTGAACTTTTAGAGATCCGTTTGTTTTCTCTTCTAGATCTTTTGAGAATTCAATCAACGCTCTATGCACAGGGTGATCTTCATTATGAGCATGAGCTAACTTTAGGACTGTGACATCTGAATCCTTAAGGTTTTTTTCACCGCAACCTGTAAGCGCTATCATAATGAGAATTAACAAAAAAATTTTTTTCATAAAATCCCTCCCTATAAAACAATTGAACTATAAAATACATATAGAAACCTCTAATTTAAAAGGATTTTAAACTCGAATAACTTGCCATTTTATAAATTTTATGACTTGATGGATTCGTTAAGCTACACCAAAGTCTTAAAATTAAGAATTTGACAAGTTATTCCTTCAGATAATAATTGATTTTATTAGTATCCAAATACATTAATTTAACTGTTACTTCCTTTTGCTTCTTTACGTTATTTTGATTTATACAAAAGTCTAATATTTTTGGTTAATCTAAAATATTTGTCGTCTTTTTCGTTTAAGTTTACTAAAAATTAAATACTAATATTTTCAGATGAATTTGTATTTTTAGAACTTGCTCTGTAATTTTTCACATTCTCGTATAAACCCTTTTTTACTGTATTCTTCAATTGTTTCTTGATCGTAACCAAGTTCCTTTAAAATTTCTTCTGTATGTTCGCCAAGTCGTGGTGGTAATTTTCTTAACTCTAAAGTTTCGCCATTATATCTCACTGGATGCGCAAGTAACCTTACTTTCCCTGCGGTAGGATGATTAAAATCAATAATACTCTTATTCCATTGTAATTGTGGATCAGACTCAACCTGTTCATAATCATTAACTAATGAACACCAAATTTCATTTATTTGAAACAATTCATACCAATATTCTGTTGTATGTTTCTTTATATGTTGAGCTGTTCTAGCATTAATTTCTTCACGTTTATCAAATTGGTCATTCCTGTCCCATTCTAAAAACTTTTCATCATTAAACACTTTAGCTAGTTTATCTGTTGGTGTTAAAGACAAGCAAATATAACCATTTTGAGTCTCAAAAATACCATAAGGTGCTTGATGAAACCTCGATGAAATTCCTGACTGACTTCTATCGTATAGATTAAAGCCGTTTAAATGATAATTAAATGGTTCAATCTGTAGATCTAATGCAGCATTTAAAAGGTTGCTCTCTACTTTTTTTCCTTTGCTTGTAAAGGTACGCTCGTAGAGTGCACCAACTATTCCCAATGCTCCTAGAACTGCTGCATGTTGATCAATAATAGCACTACCAACCAAAGTAGGAGGCTGATCTTTTCCACCATTCAATTGAGCTAAACCACTCATTGCCTGAAGAAGAAGATCTTGGCCTGGACGATCTCGATAAGGACCGGTAGAACCAAAACCTGAGAACGAAGCATAAATTATGGAAGGATTTATTTTTAAAACATCTTCATACCCAAACCCTAGCCTTTCCATAACACCCGGTCGAAAATTTTCTACAATTACATCAGCCTCACGTATCATCTTAAAAATAATTTCCTTACCTTCATCCGTACGAATATCAAGGCTTAAACTACGTTGATTCCTACCCGCTAATAAATAAAATACACTTTCTTCATTCAGAAAAGCATTAATTCCTGACCAATGTCGTTCATAAGCTCCTTTAGGTGATTCTATTTTAATAACATCTGCTCCCATATCAGCTAAGAATTGTACTGCAGACGGCCCCTGTAAGAAATGCGTAAAGCTTAAAACTTTAACATTTTGCAACATATTGTTATCCCCTCAAAATATATTTTCATTAACAAACATTTCATTGACTTTTCATTCGAATAAAATCTCAAAATAAAACATTATATTAATAAAATATCTAACAAAAATAATGCCTAGCAGCCTAATTTGTGAATTAGTCATAAGGTATTGATACTAATGTTTAAAAATGTAACTAGGGTTTGAGTCTGAATATAAATAGTTATACTTGGAGAATTGGTGATATAGCTATATCACCGACATTTAAATAATGAGCGTCTCGCCGACTAGCTTGATACATATCATGGTTCCACTAAATCTGTACAAAGTTTATGTTAGTTACACTCTAGAAATAAATGTAACTAATATAACCGCATTTGCCTCACTTATAAGGAAAAAGTTCATTTATTTCTAGAGGAAAAAATAGGAATTTCATAAATTATATTTTGGAATATTGCGATTTTTATATCCAGTTGTTGACTAATATCAATCATTTCTGGGTCAGATAAATCTCTTTTCTTCGCTAATTCATACATATTTTGACGGCACTCATCTATACTCTCCATTAAATCTAATGCTCTCTTTATAATCATTAACTCATCACCTTTTTACTCTATTTAATATGTTTAATTATGAAAGAGAATATATTCTGTTGTTCAACAGAAACCTTTATACAGAATTCGACACACCAGCAAGGTTAAGGAATGAATTCATTCGGTATACAGCAAATTCTGGATCCATTAATAATCCAGCTTGATCTGCAAGAACAAATAATTTTGCTAAATGTGGTACAGATCTGGCACTCTCCAGTCCTCCCAACATACGGAAATGTTTCTGGTGCCCGTTCAAATAGGCTAAAAACACAATGCCGGTCTTATAGTAGTAGGTAGGCGCTTGGAAAATGTGGCGTGATAAAGGTAATGTACTATCCAAAATAGCTCTATACTCTTGTTTATTACCTCGATCCAGAGCCTGAATTGCGGTCGATGCTGCCGGAGCAATCGCATCAAAAATACCTAACAATGCATGACTATATCCAGTTTCATCTCCCTGGATTAACTCTGGATAATTAAAGTCGTCTCCTGTATACATTTTAACTCCTTTAGGCAAGATACGACGCATTTCAATTTCACGCTGGGCATCAAGTAGAGATATTTTAATACCGTCCACTTTTTCTTTATTATCTCTAATGACATTTAGGCACACCTCCATCGCACTATTTAAATTCTTATAGCCCCAATAGCCTGAAAGTGAAGGATCAAATGCCTCTCCCAACCAATGAAGAATTACTGGTTTTTTAACTTGTTTTAAGATATCACTATATACATCATAATAATCATCTGGGCTAGTTGCACATGCAGCAAGAGCTCGACTCGCCATTAATATAACTTGTCCCTCATACTTTTCAATAAACTCACATTGTTCTAGATATGCTTCCTTTACTTGAGACAATGTAATCCTTGAAATATTTTGAAGCTGATCTGTTCCCGCGCCGCAAGCAATTCCCCCTCTAACTGACTTTGCCTCTTGAAGAGAACGAGTAATTAATTCTCTTGTATTATTCCAGCCAAGACCCATTCCACGTTGTGCTGTATCCATGGCCTCTGCTACTCCTAAACCAAGTGACCAAAGGTATCTACGATAATTAAGAGTTCCTTCCCAATCAATCGCTGCTTCTTCCATAGGACTATTATCAATAAACGGATCACATACTACGTGTGCAGCTGAATACACAACTCTACTCTTTAATGGACTAGTTGGCTTTGGATAAAATTTAGGTTCACTAGTCTGGTAATTATAAACTTGTCCATTTTCATCTGGTAACATTAACTTAATCATAGTTGCCCCCTCAATATTGGTCTTCTTTGCTATTGTGCGACATTGCTAATGGATTTTTTTACTGACGCATATTTTATTATTAGTTTCACTCTCTTATTATTTCCAATATCTCTTTGTATGTTTTACTTTAACTTCCCTGTACGCTCTTGTTCCCAATGATCTACGATACCAGCAGGAGCATATACATAGAGAATAGTTAAATCTTCTGTTCCTATATTTACAAGACTGTGTTCAATATTGGGCGGGATATATACTACACTAAAGCCTTCCACATTTTTTGTTTCTTGCCCAACCGTTATGATACCTTTTCCTGATAAGATAATATAAATTTCTTCATTCGAATGTGAGTGCAACGGGATTTTCCCATCAGGAAAAATAACTGAGTGACCCGTAACAAAGTGCTGTGCTTTTAAATCACCCTTCCCTACAAGTACCTTTGAATGACGTCCCGCTGGGAAAATTTCACCTTCAATATCTTCTAACTTAATTAAATGCACGTTATTTACTCTCCATTTCTACTTATTTAACTATCTATTAAATGCTCGAAATTAAAACTCTATCGTAATTTTGTTGGCTTTACTTTCTTTGCTGTAAGCTATCTTCATTGCTTCTTGAATCTCTTTGAAAGGTACAATATGGTTAGTTATTGAGTCTAGTTTAAACCTTTTAGTCGCAATTAGATTAATAGCGCGCTCCCAGACTCTTGCACTTGCTATATTTCCGTAAATCCTTAAATCCTTTGCAATAATCTGAGAGGTAGGTACTTCTGCATTCTCGTGATATAATCCTAAAAGAGAAATTTGCCCACCTAAACTAGCTAACTTAATAGAGAGGTTAAGTAGTGATGGTACACCTGCAGCTTCAATTACAGCATTCACACCTTTCCCTTTAGTCTTATTAAAGATATATTTCTCTAAATCCTCACCTGTTAAGGAAGTAACATCGTCACACCCTCCGATAATTCCTTCACGCAGACGGCCATGGTTTGTATCTACTCCAATAATGGTTGTGGCTCCCATGCTTTTTGCTAATTGGCATACCATTAATCCGATAGGTCCTAATCCAAAGACAAGAACACTTGCACCCGTAATATTCTCAATCTTATCCAGAGAGTAAAGCGCAATAGTGAGTGGTTCCACTAAAGCCCCTTCTCTATAAGACATAGAGGAGGGAAGAAGATGAACTCCCCTTTCAGGTATAGTCAAGTACTCCGCAAACGCCCCTGACTTCCCTATAATCCCCACTCTAATACGATCAGGGCACAAGTTATTCTTTCCCTGTAAGCAAAAGTTACATACACCACATCCGATATGACATTCTCCTGTAACACGATCTCCAACCTTTACCTTTTTAACTTTTCCGCCTACTCTTACTACTTCTCCAGACCATTCGTGCCCAGGAATAATAGGAAAAGATAGATTTCCTTCTTTTATATAGGAGATGCTGCCATCATAAATTTTCAAGTCTGTTCCACATATTCCAGCATATTTAACCTTAATGAGCACCTCATTTTCAGTTGGAATTGGGATTGGCATTTCAGTCATTTTTATTGAATGTGGTGCTATTACCTTCGCAGCCTTCATTGTTTTCATATCCTCATCTCCCTTATTTTCCAAGTTGAATGAGAACGATATTTCTGCCACTAGCAGAACCTCCCTATACTCCCTTTATCAACTCATGCAATTTGACTTCCTCTCCAGATTCGGAAGACTTATTAATTGCATGAAGAAGCTGAAATGCTTTTCTTGCTTCTTCACTTGTCACAAGGGGCTTTCTTCCTTGGTCAAGAGCTTCTAGAAAATCTTGATATTGAGCTCCAATCGATTGAATAGAAACCTGTCCAGGATCAGCAACTGTTTCTTTTTTATCTGTAACTAATACCTTCTCATGTTTGTCTAACTTTGATTGATAAAACACTACTTCATCACCTTCAATTGTTAATGACCCTTCTGTACCAAGGATATCCAATCTTGCTGGGTAACCAGGGAAAGCACTTGTAGTGGCACTAATAACTCCTAAGCTCCCACTCTGAAACTTAAGACAAGCCATTGCCGTATCCTCTACATCAATCGTTTGATGAAAAATTCGGTCAGTATAGGCTTTTACTGAGTCTACTTCCCCCATTATCCAAAGCATAAGATCAATTGTATGAATAGCTTGGATAGCAAGTACTCCTCCGCCTGCTAATTCTCTAAACCCTCTCCACGAATCATAGTAATTAGGATCTCGGTACCAGTTTACGATACAATTAGTACCAATAACTCTTCCAAGTTTCCCACCTTTAATTTTATCTCTTAAAAAAGTAGTAGCTTGATCAAAACGATGTTGGGATATAACTGAAAAAAGTATTCCACTTTGCTCACATAATTTAATGTAAGTATCAATTTTTTCTAAACTTGTACCAATTGGTTTTTCTGCCAAAATATTTTTTTTATATCGCACACATAATTGTATTAAATCATTATGATACCCAGGCGGTGTTAGTAAAACTACAACTTGTATGTCCGGGTCAGAAATTAGCTCTAGATTGTTACTATATACCTTACATCCATATTGTTGAGACACACTTTTGGCTTTTTTAGAATCATGGTCTGCTACACCAATTAACTTCATAAGATGATTAGCTTGAATTGCTTCAAAGTGTGCTTTTGAAATTGTACCGCACCCTATTACTCCAACATTTACAATTTTCGACATTATATCTCCCTCATTCACTTCCATCTTCTTGTTATAGCCTTAAAATGAAGCTTATATCTTATAAACTGAAACCGTTTTACTATTATTTTAATCTTTATTCACTTATATATTTTAATAATTATTATTTAAAATAGTATATCGGTATCTCTTTGAAATGAGACGATCTATTACTGCTATTCTAAACCATGTTTTAATTCATTATCATCGCTTTCTCTTTATATTCTTTCATAATGCTTCGACTAACAATCATTCTATGAATTTGAGACGTACCGTCATAAATTTGACATATTTTAGCATCTCTCATAAACCTTTCTACTGAGTATTCCTTGCTGTATCCATATCCGCCAAAAATTTGGACAGCATTCGTTGTATGACGCATTGCGTTATCAGAGCAGAAATATTTAGCCATAGAAGATTGTTTTGTAAAAGGTAACCCTGAATCTCTTAGCTGCGCAGCACGATAAAGCAGTAGACGTCCAGCATCAATTTCAGTTTCCATTTCTGCAAGCATAAAACCTACCCCTTGAAAGTTACCAATTGGCTTTCCAAATTGCTCCCTGTTTGCTGCATAAGATGCAGCAGCCTCAAACGCAGCCCGTGAAAGCCCCAAAGATAAAGCTGCAATGTCTAAGCGGGTTCCATCTAACCCTGCCATCATAATTTTAAAGCCCTGTCCTTCTTCACCAAGCATGTTTTCTTCTGGTACAACACAATTATCAAAGAATAGCTGACTAATAGGAACTCCATGCTGTCCCATCATATAATCTTTTGGGCCAGCTGAAAAACCAGGCATATCTTTTTCAACGATGAAACACGTTAATCCATGCACACCTTTTGACTTATCCGTTACGGTTAAAACAATCGTCATATCTGCAACAGGACCCAGAGTAATAAAAGATTTTGTACCATTCAAAATCCAATTATCACCTTTCTTTACAGCAGTTGTTTTAATATTTGCTGCATCTGAACCTGCTCCTGGTTCTGTAATAGAAAACGATCCAATTTTTCTACCACTACTTAAGGTTGGTAACCACTTATCCTTTTGCTCTTCTGTTCCAAATTGATGAATTAAAGCAAGATGGAGTCGAACAGCACCAATTACATTACATACAGCTGCACTGACTTTTGCAATCTCTTCATTACTCATAACAGCCGTTAAAGTACCACTATTAATTCCTCCTACTTCTTCCGGTAGTTCCATTCCTAATATTCCAAGTTCACCAGCTTTTTGAATAATATCAGGGAAAAATTCATCTTTCTCTTCAATTTCTTTAGCTCTAGGAGCTACCACTTCCGTTGCAAATGTTTTTACTAGTTGACGAATTTCTTTCATGGAATCTGTAAGTTGAAAATCCATTATTAGCACCTCTTTTATGGGATATTTAATAGTTATCATAGATATTGACATTCACTATACTAAAGTTTTGCATATAACGTACTTGTAGCAAGTATTACTTAAATTTATAAGGACCTTTCTAAAATCTCAACTAAGTCGAGCGTTTGAACCTGATGTTCCATTTCTTTTGCTTTTATACCGTCATTGATCATCGTTGAGCAGTAAGAACAGCCTGTACTAATAAGTGTCGGGTTAATTTCAAGAAGTTGTTCAGTTCTCGCTATATTGATACGAGTCCCTTTATCTTCCTCCATCCACATGAGTCCCCCACCTGCACCGCAGCACATTGAATTTTCTCTGTTCCTCTCAGGTTCAATGACCTTTAAACCTGGAATCGATTTTAAAATTTTGCGTGGCGCATCATACACATTGTTGTAGCGCCCTAAGTAACAAGAATCATGATAAGTAACCACTTCATTTACTTTATTCTTCGGTGTTAATTTTCCTGATTCGATTAATTTAGCCAATAATTCGGTATGATGATATACTTCTGCTTCCAGACCAAACTCGGGATATTCATTTTTAAATGTGTTAAAAGCATGTGGGTCAGTTGTAACAATTTTCTTTACTTGATACTTTTTAAAGGATTCAATATTTGCAACTGCTAATTCTTGATATAAAAATTCATTTCCTAGACGACGAGGCGTATCTCCAGAATTTTTTTCTTCATTTCCAAGAATGGCTACCTTAACATTAGCTTTATTTAGAACGCGAGCGAAAGATTTTGTAATGTTTTGACTACGTTTATCATAAGACCCCATCGATCCAACAAAGAATAAATAATCAAACTCTTCTCCATTCTTTTTCAATTCGCTTACGGTTGGAATCTTTATTGAATTAGCTATGCTTTCACGCCAATTCATTCTTTCATTACGATTAATCCCCCATGGATTTCCTTGACGTTCAATATTAGTCATTGCACGCTGGGCATCAGAGTTCATTTTCCCTTCTGTTAGAACAAGGTAACGACGCAAGTCAATAATTTTGTCAACGTGCTCATTCATTACAGGGCATTGATCCTCACAATTGCGACAAGTAGTACATGCCCAAATTTCTTCTTCTGTAATAATATCGCCTATTAAGCTAACATTCTCTTTAGTTGCAGCTACCTCTAGGAAACTATGCCCTTTAGAATTTAATGGGCTTTTCATCGATTTATTAAAAGCAAAGGCTGGTACCCATGGATCCCGAGATGTAATAGCAGCTCCCTTTTCTGTTAGATGATCTCTCATCTTCAGTATAAGATGCATAGGAGATAATGTTTTTCCAGTTTCTGAGGCTGGGCACATATTAGTACAACGTCCACATTCAGCACACGCATATAAATCAACTAATTGATTTTGAGTAAAATTTTCAATCTTTCCAACACCAAACTCTTCAATATTTGTAGCTTCAAAATCAATTTTTTTTAATTTCCTACCAGGTCCACTTTTCTTCAGAAAGACATTAAGCATGGCGAATAGTTCATGAGCCTGTTTCGATTGTGGAACAAATAACATAAAAGAGAAGACGGTTATCATGTGAATCCACCAAAAAATATGAAATAATACAGTTCCTGCGGTTGCCCCAATTCCAGCAAAAGTTAATAAGATAATCCCTGAAAATGGAGCATAAGCGAGATTTGGTTGATGCCCTAGCATAATTGCTTCAAAACCTAAGCAAAGTAATATAGATATAGTTAAAACAAATAAAGCAATAATAACAAAGGCTGCTTTTCCATCACGTTTCCATTGTAATCGCTTTAATTTTTCAACATACCGACGATAAAAAGCATATATGACAGCTAACATCATGAGGAATGTCGTCCATTCCTGAAGAAAGCTAAAATACTTGTGTGCTTCTCCCAAAGGAAACTCATACCCTTTTATAAATCCCTTTATAATAAGTTCTATGAGTCCTATTTGGATAATAAAAAAGCCGTAAAATAATATGAGATGCATATAACCGCTTTTCTTATCTTTAAATAATTTTCTGTGACCAAAAATATTTACTAATACCGTGTTTAATCGCTCTTTAAGGTTAGGTTTAAACTCTGTTTTTTCTCCTAGTTTTATAAACAAATATCTAGTGTATACGAGGTTAAAAAACAAATATATTACATACCCAGTCACAGCGAGAAAAACAAGCAAATTTAATAATAAAAACATCTTTTTATCCCTCCTTATTGATTCTTAGCCGTTTTTTTCATTGGGATCTGAGTATAATTTAAGACATCTTTAATAATTAACGTTATCTATTTATTATACTGCAGCTATTGTAATCTTTTTGAATTCTTCGGTTAACATTGGAACTACATCGAATAAGTCCCCTACAATGCCATAGTCAGCTATATCAAAAATTGGCGCTTCTGGGTCTTTATTTATCGCTACAATTATTTTAGAATTTGACATACCTGCTAAGTGCTGAATAGCCCCAGAAATACCACAGGCGATATATAAGTCTGGCGTCACTACTTTACCTGTTTGCCCGATTTGTAAAGAATAATCGCAATATTCAGCATCGCATGCTCCCCTTGATGCACCTATCGCACCGCCTAATACATCTGCAAGATTTTGAAGTAAATTAAACCCTTCTGGTGATTTTAAACCACGCCCTCCTGCAATTACTACTTTTGCTTCAGTAAGGTCTACTCCTTCTGAGGTTTTACGTATCACTTCTTTTATAACTGTACGAAGATTATTAACCTCTACCTTGAAATCTACTTTTTTTATACTCCCTTCGTTTTGTAAAGGAATGATGTTATTAGGACGAATGGTTGCAAATTGAATACCTTCTACAAATTTTCTTCGCTCAAGTGCTTTTCCAGCATAAATGGGCCGTGTAAAAGTAATATCCTCACCTTCCCTTTGCACATCAATAACATCAGATACAAGTCCCAGACTAAAGAAAGAGGCGATACGAGGTGAAAGATCTTTACCAATTGCAGTATGTGGCATTAAGATTACATCAGGCTTTATCTCCTCAATTACTTGACATAAAGCCTGAAAATAGGCATCTGTAGTATAAACATCTAATTCTTCATTGGTTACTGTGTATATTTCACTTGCTCCATACTTACCAAGCTCTTCCGTATGCTTTTCCATATCATTGCCAAAAGCGACAGTAACTACTTCTTGTCTATCAGTAATACGGTTTGCAGCAGTTAAAACTTCTAGAGATACATTGCGTAATTTGTTGTCTTTTGTCTCTACTATTGCTAATACTTTTTTGCTCATATTTTTCTCCCCCTTACATTAAATAACTTTTTCTTTATTATTAAGAATATTTACAATCTGTTTAACCTGTTCTTCAATCTCTCCACTCAGGATATAACCAGCTTCTTTTTTAGGAGGTAAAAAAGTTGTGGTGACAACAGTTCTTGGCAATTCGTTATTGAAATTTAGGTCTTCTAGCTCTAGGTGTTCCAATGGCTTTTTCTTGGCTTTCATGATACCGGGCAAAGATGGGTATCGGGGTTCATTTAGCCCTTGTTGTGTAGATACAAGTAAAGGCAATAAAACTTCAATACTTTCAATATCACCTTCTACATCACGTTTAATGTATGCCTTTTTATCATTGATTTCCAAGTTGGTAATTGCAGTCACCTGGGCAATCTTAAGTTCTTCTGCTAAACGCGGACCTATCTGACCAGATCCATTATCAACAGCCATATTCCCACAAAGAATAATGTCATACTCACGGTCTTTTATTACAGCTGCTAGGATTTTCCCAACGCTGAATTCATCTAACGCAACGTCGCCGCTGTTTACTAATACTGCTTTGTCAGCTCCCATTGCAAGAGCTGTGCGAAGGGCACTCTCTGCGCGCTCTGGACCCAATGTTATGACAGTGACTTCACCTCCGTGTTGTTCTTTTAACCTAACTGCTTCTTCAACTGCATATTCATCATACGGATTAACAACAAATTCAGCTTCTTCTTCCACGATTCTTTCATTTATTATGTTAATTTTTTCCTCTGTATCAAACGTCTGTTTCACTAGTACTAAAATGTTCATTTTTAACCTCCTAAGGGATCAATAGTAAACCGGTATCTTATTTTATATAATAAAAATAACAGACTATTTTGTCAATGATTTTTGTTGAATAGTTTAATTTTCAATAAATCATTTCAGAAAAATAGTATATCGGTTTCCTATATAAAAATCTCCTCTATTGCTTAATAGATTTACCTCATTGGATAAAGTTATTAAGCGTATCAAGAAACAAGCTATTATTTAACCATAAGATTATAAATTTGCATTCTATAGTAAAATAATCATCATACAATATTGAAAGTTTTTATTTTAAATTTTCTGACTTTTAATGCCAGAAATAGATACATAAGCAAAATAATCTTTCTTTGGGCTAAAATCATCAATATTAACTATCGTACTTTATTTCCCCATGTGCCTCCTTAGCAACTGATTCCTTTTGCATTTTGTTCTTTTTTTCTAATTTCCGAGTGGTATCTTTAAAGAATAAAATAAATACAATTGCTACAGCTAAAGCAATAAATGCTGGGTAAAGCCAAAAAGCAGACCATTGTGGCAATGCCTGTACTCCTTTACTTGTAACAACTTGATTATATATAGAACCCATTACAAAAGAACCTAAAAACATTCCAATTCCTTGTGTTGCCATTATAATTAAACCTTGCGCTTGACCTTTTATATGCTTAGGTGCCATTTTGTTAGTGTACATATATCCACCCACAAAGAAAAAGTCCCAACATAGACCATGTAAAGCTATGGCAATAATAACGAACGTTGTAGATGAAGGATTCATTCCAAATAGAGAAAACAAAGTCATTCTTATGATCCAAGCAAACATGCCAATTAGAAAGATGTACTTAAATCCAAACAAACGGAAAAATAAAGGAATAAGTAATATAAATACCATCTCTGAAAGTTGACCAATTGTTAACATTGATGCAATGTTATTTATTCCTGCGTCTCCTAAAAATACCGATGCAAAAGAGGTATAAGCAGCATGGTCTATGAAGAGGATGATAGTACAAATAATAAATACTAAGAAAAACCTATTTTTTAATAAACCTAACGCATCTAAAAAGAGAAGATCACGAATAGAAAATGGTCTTCCTTTTGCAGGTGCAGGTGTATTAGGTAATGTAAATGAATAAGCACCTAAAAGAATGGAAACAACCGCACCAATTTGAATAGAAACTGGACTCCCTGAGAATCCCAATGTTCCAACCAAAACTCCGGATACCATAAATCCAATTGTCCCAAATAAACGTATTAAAGGAAAAGTCTTGATTGAATCTTGAACATTATGAAAACTTATATTATTTGTTAAAGAATACGTAGGATTATAACAAAGCATGTAAAGAAACATTAACCATAAAAAGGCTATTCCATTACCAGCATAGATTTGTGCAGGTAGTAAAAACAATATAATCCCACCTACAATATTCACTACCCCTAAAACTTTTTGTGAAGAAAAAAAGCGATCAGCAAGCATACCTAAAAAAATCGGAGAAATAATTGCTGCAATCCCGCCTACAGCATAAGCTGTCCCAATTATAGACCCTAATCCATACTGGCTTAGAATGTAACCTAATGTGGAAAACCATGTACCAAGAACAAAATATTGGAGAAACATCATTGTTGAAAGACGTGGAACAATTAATGAATTCTGCAAAGCTTTCACTCCTTTATTAGATAAACTACGTTTTTATATAACCTTACATTTCATTTAAAAACTAGGATATACTCATGCAATCAAACGTTTTTTTTCACCTATTTATAAAACGCTTACAAAAATAGTTTTAGTTAAAAGAGATTAAACACTAGAACAGCATTTTATTGATTACAACTCTTTGCCTTTTTCTAATGATTACTATAAAACACACTTCAAAAATTGCTAATTCCGGGTCACTAACTACATTCCTAATGAAGATTTACTCCTTCTTACTATTTAAATTCACTAAACTACTCATTAATAAGAACGAGCTCTAACAATAGAATCAGATTCAGCCTTCATATTTGTGAAAATTTTAAAGTAAAATCTACTCCTCCTTCCAACTTTAGGATACCGGTTTACTAATATGATTATATTAATCGTCTATATATAAAGTCAATATATATTTTTTCCTTATGTAAAAATTACATTTAGTTAAATAGAGTATTGTACCAACTCTTAATAATTAATTAATACAATTTAATTCAATTAATTTTGGACAGAATTGCCCTCTAAAACACGTTGTCCTTGTTATACTGCGCATCACTTCTATCCTTCCACTATCATAGAATAAGTAGGGTGGTTGGTAGTTTAATGTGACAGTACAAGGTTTCACGATGTGAAAAGACTACAAACCTTAATTTAACAGCATTTTGTAGCCTCATAACCTCATTTTTATTGAATAAAAATGAATAATTCTTCTCTCTAAATAAACAAAAATACACAGATGGAACTTTACCTTTTAAATACTTCTCTTCACTTTAACAATATTAGTTAAAGCAAACGTCTATTTTCCGATCTAATTTAAGACCATAATAATGACCCTAGAGCAGTATACTCCTGTTGTATGAATAATATATAAATTAAACGCTTCTACTATTATAATAACTTCCGCTGTAAAAGTTATTATTTTACGATTGATAAAAAAATATTTATTTAATAATTTTTTCAATAAAATATTTTTTTATACTATCCCTATCCTTTTTGATTATTAATATTTCTAATCTCAAAGAATATTTAAAAACATTTTGGCCTTTTTATCGTGAGGATCTAAGAAGAATATGATACACCTTTCTTATGAATATATGTAATATGTCAATTAATGTTTTTAAGCATTGTTATTTTTGATAAATTAATTTAAACTAATTAACATACCGGTTTCCTAAAAATTTTTTAAATTTTTAATTACTTTATTTACCATCTTATTTTATTATTTAACAAATACAAACGTACTTTTATACAATCATTTGAAAATATTCTGTTAGTTTGGAGTGTCCTATGAAAAGAAACCCTACTATTCAAGATGTAGCGACTCTAGCCGGAGTTTCCAAAGCAACCGTATCCAAATATTTAAATAATACACCTTATGTTTCACCAGTTACTAAGAATCGGATAGAAGAGGCTATTAAAGAGCTTGATTATCATCCTAATAGTTTAGCTCGTGGATTGGTGAGTAAATCCATAAAGCTTATCGCCTTGGTTATTTCAGATGTGGAGCTACTAATTAATTCTAATTTAATTAAATCCGTTGAAAACGCAGCAGCTCAGCACGGGTACGATATAGTTTTAGTAAATACTAATGATGAAGAGCAAAAAGAGCAAAATCTTAACAAAATTCTAGCTGAACGTTATCAACATGTTGATGGCTTAATTCTGGCAAATATAAGAGAGGATGGCGTTGACTTATCGGAATTGAATAAAACATTTGAGCATATAGTATTAGTTCATCGTCATATTCCTAACGACATTGTCGATTACGTAGTTGTTGATAATTATATTGGGGGCAGACTTGCTGCAGAGTACCTAATACGTATGGGCCACAGAAGGATTGCAGCTATTTCAGGTCCTCAAAAAATTTATCCATATCTTGATCGTATTCGAGGCTTTACCGCTGTTCTTGAAGAACATAATCTAAACAATGAACTCACAACCATAATGGGAGGACAAAATCTTGAAAGTGGCTATCAAGCCGCAGAAAAACTAATGACTAGTACTGTTCCTCCTACAGCAATTTTTGCTACTAGTGATATGCTTGCTTTAGGCATTCTTGATGCTGCACGAGATTATGGTTGGCAAATCCCAGAAGAGTTATCTGTCATTGGGTTTGATAATATTTTCTTTTCTCGCCTGGCTAGAGTACCGCTTACTACAATTGATGGACAGTTAAATGATCTAGGAAGAGAAGCTGTCCAACTCTTGCTTCAAAGAATTGAAAATAAGGAACAACCCTTACAACAAATTATGCTTCATCCTTCTCTCATAGTTCGAGAATCATGTCGCAATCTAAAGAAATAAAAAACACTATACCAATAAGGATTACACCTTTATTGGTATAGTGTTTTTTAATTTGCTTTTAGACTGTTTGTAACTCACTTGTACTTTCTAGTTTGATATTATTTGCTTGTTTATAAATGTCGATTAGATTTTGTAGTGTTGTTTTTCTTGGATTTGCACTACAATTACCGTCTTTTAAAGCATCTTCTGCTAAGCGTTCAAGATCTGCATCTTTAATATTGAAGCTGCTTAATGTAGGAATATTAGTATCTTTTATTAGCCTTTCTACTGCTTCTACTGCTTTTTCTGCAGCCTTCATAACAGATAACCCAGTAATATTTTCACCCATTGCCACCGCAATATCTGCAAATCGTTCCGGACAAGCAACAAGGTTAAATTTCATTACGTAAGGAAGCAAAATAGCATTTGCTACTCCATGAGGAACATCATAGTACCCGCCAAGCGGATGTGCTAAGGCATGTACATTCCCTAATCCTATTTGCGGGAAGGCCATACCAGCAATCATACTTCCAAGCATAGTATTTTTTCTTGCTTCATAATTCTCCCCTTGAGAATAAGCCTGTCTAAGATTTTCACCAATTAGTTTAATAGCCTGTAAACTTAAAGCATCTGTAATAGGCGAAGTACCATTCAATGCTCCTTTGGTCGTATAGGCTTCAATCGCATGAGTAAGAGCATCAATTCCAGTGGCAGCAGTAAGAGTAGGTGGTAATCCCATAGTTAAAAGTGGGTCTACTAAAGCTACAGCTGGTGCCATATGAGGGCTTCCTATACTAGCCTTCCAGTGTGTTTCCTCATTAGTAATAACTGCCCATTGAGTGACTTCACTACCTGTCCCAGATGTAGTTGGGATAGTAATTACATCTGGTCCTTTTTTAGTAAATTCTTTACCACCGATATCATACTCATTAATATCGCCGGTATTAACTATCATCATGCTAATAG
This sequence comes from Bacillus sp. 1780r2a1, assembly GCA_024134725.1. NCBI lineage: Bacteria > Bacillati > Bacillota > Bacilli > Caryophanales > Bacillaceae > Bacillus > Bacillus sp. 1780r2a1. The sequence continues at coordinate 3,955,588 of CP099863.1, forward strand.
CTTTACAACAATCCATAGCACTGCCTCCCCCTACTGCAATAAAGGAGTCACAGTGATTTGAATTAAAAACCTCTATGCCTTTTACAACTGTAGCAGAAGGTGGATTTGGCGGAACTTCATCAAAAATAACGTAATCAATATTATGTTTATCTAAAGATTTTAAAATCACATTAAGAAGGCCGGCATTAATAATGCCTTTATCCGTTACTATCAGCACTCTCTTATGCCCTCTAAAGCTTAACTCCTCACCAGCTAAACTGGCAGCATTTTTTCCAAATACGATTTTTGTTCCTAGATGAAATGTAAAAGTTTGTTCAACCATCAATGATTCCTCCCCCTAATAATTAATTATATATGTTTAAACAATTCCTTAAGGCAATGCTCTTAACTTGTGTTAGCTCCTCTAATGCACCAATAAGGCCTTCTCTTCCACCATGACCACTCATTTTATATCCACCAAAGAATGCTACATCTGGTCTATAGACACCTGGGCCATTAACCGAAACGATTCCAGACTCAATTTGATAACTCATGTTTATAGCACGATTTACATCTCTTGTAAATACGGCAGCATTTAAACCATATATAGAACTATTAGCAATCTCTACAGCTTCCTCTTCGGAATGGAATGTTATAATCGGGAATACAGGTCCAAATATCTCCATATCACGAGCGATATCATACTCAGGCTTAACATCAGTTAGAACCGTTGGTAAATACCAAGTATTATCGACAATCTCCCCTCCCAAAGCTACTTTAGCTCCCTGCTCAACTGTCTTTCGTACTTGCTGGTCTACTGTTTGCAGTGCATATTCATCGATTAGCGGACCAATATTTATACTTCTATCTAAAGGATTTCCATACTTAAGTTCTCTTAATCTATTAATCAATAAAGAAGTGAACTCCTCTTTTTTCGAATGATGTATAAGCATCCTTTTATTCGAACAACAAACTTGTCCATTCATAAGAGTTCTTCCAAAAATTGCATCATCCACTGCTAAATCAATATCCGCATCTTCAAATACAATAAATGGGTCATTACCACCTAATTCAAGCATTACCCTATTTAAATTTTTGGCTGCTCCTGTAGCTACTTTAATACCAGTCTCTGTGCTCCCCGTTAAACTTATAGCATCTATTTTAGGGCTTTGAGCTAACACATCACCTATCAACCTTCCTGATCCCGTGACAATTTGTAACACATTTTCTGGAAGCCCCGCTTCATAAAGTAATTCTGTTAAAGATAAAATGGTTAGTGGAGCTGTATTTGCTGGCTTCACGATCATTACATTTCCCGTTGCTAATGCTGGGGCTACTTTATGAGAGAAAAGATCTACAGGAAAGTTAAAAGGAATAATTCCTACAACAACACCCAAAGGCTCTTTTCTCGTTAAGTAAACATCGTTTTCAATTCCCGCTTGATGGTCCAATGGAATATTAAGCCCATATAGTGACTTGGCATGTTCTGAAAAAGAGCGGAATAACCGTGCTGCAGTATCAATCTCCCACCCTGCTTGTTCAATTGGCTTTCCAATTTCTTTACTTAAAAGAGTAGCTAATTCATCACGTCTTTGTTCTACCAAATCTGCAAATCTTTGTAATATTTCTGTTCTTTTCCATACAGGAGTCCTAGCCCAACCCTTTTTTGCTTTTTGCGCTGCTTCTAATACCTCTTCAATGTCTTGTAAACTTGCTTGAGGGATTGTACCAATTACTTCTTTTGTTGCTGGATTAAAAACTTCTGTCGTCTTTCCATCCTTGCTGCCATTCCAATTTCCTTTAGTATACATAAGCATAGAAACTACCTCCTCTGGTTAATCATCTTCTAGAATAAAAAATTGTAATCCCTTACATTTCATTTTTTAGTATACCGGTTTCTTATTTTCATTATATTACCTACGGATAAATCCAGTCAATATTTTTTAAAATATTCAGTTATATTTCTTTGCAATTATAATATAAAACCTTATATTTATAGCTGTTTTACTGGTTATCTTGAATAAATAGAATAAAAATAAATAATTAAGCCTAATCCATAATAAGGATAATCGTTGAGGAATTTCTATAATTTAAAAGAATATTAGTAAACCATTCTACTAATGAACTAAATATTTAAAGCCGGAGTTTAAATTGATAAATTAAATAATAAATTTCCTAAAAAAAGACGAAACATGTTTTAAACAAATGCTAAAATAATTATAAATTCAAAGGCTTTAGCGCCAAGCATTTAAGGAATATTTAATTATTTTCTACACTTTCGTATGCAATAGTAAGAATTTTAAAAAATCAGTAAATATATACTTAGATTAAAACTTTATGTTCTATTAAACATTTTATAGGATTTACTATATAGCACTTATAACAAAAACATGGACATAAATAAAGGAAAGCTGACCTGAAAGGTCAGCTTTCCTATTACTTCGCATGTCTTTCTTTTAATACTGCTAAGACATCATCAAGCGGAAGCTTTTGCTCACGAAGAAGTACCAATACGTGATAGAACAAGTCCGCTACTTCCCATTTTAATTCTTCATGATCACGGTTTTTGGCAGCAATAATTACTTCGCCTGCTTCCTCACCGACTTTTTTCAAGATTTTATCGACACCTTTATCAAATAAATAAGTTGTGTATGCACCTTCTGGCATTTCCGCTTCGCGCTTCGCGATTACTGATTCCAATTCATTAATAATATCAAAACGCCCTGATTGAGGAGACGCACTTTCATCTTCTAACAAGTTTTCATTAAAGCAGCTGTACGCACCTGTATGACAAGCAGGCCCATTTGGATTTACTTTTACAACAATCGAATCCGCATCACAATCATATGTCATCGCGACGATTTGCTGTGTATTTCCAGATGTTGCTCCCTTGTGCCAAAGTTCTTGACGAGAGCGGCTGAAAAACCACGTTTCTTTTGTTTCAATAGATTTTTTTAGCGATTCTTCATTCATATAAGCTAGAGTCAGCACTTCTTTACTAACCGCGTCCTGGACAATTGCTGGGACTAATCCATCTTCATTGAATTTAACGTTTTCCACCTTCATCGAATGCTCACTCCTTGTTGTTTTGCATAGGTTTTAATTTCTTTAACAGACGTTTCTTTATAGTGAAAAATAGATGCTGCTAGGCCTGCATCCGCTTTCCCTTCCGTAAATACATCCACGAAATCTTGACCATTTCCTGCGCCTCCTGAAGCAATAACAGGGATGCTTACCGCTTCACTTACAGCTTTTGTTAATGCTAAGTTAAAGCCGGACTTGGCACCGTCTTGGTCCATACTTGTTAACAGGATCTCACCGGCACCGCGTTTGACAACTTCTTGCGCCCAAGCAACCACTTCCCATTCTGTTGCGTTGCGTCCACCGTGCGTATACACGCGCCAAGAGCCTAATTCTTCATCATATTTTGCATCAATAGCTACTACAATGCACTGTGCTCCAAAGAAGTTTGACCCTTCCGTAATAAGGTCTGGATTTAAGACGGCAGCGGTGTTTAACGATACTTTATCTGCACCTGCTCGCAGCATTCGCTTCATATCCTCAACCGCATTAATCCCTCCACCTACTGTAAACGGAATGGCCAGCTGTGCCGCTACTTCTTCTACTACGTGAACCATCGTTTTACGCCCTTCGTGAGATGCTGAAATATCTAAGAAAACAAGCTCATCTGCGCCTTCTTCATCATAGAATTTTGCCAATTCTACAGGATCACCAGCATCTTTTAGCTCTACAAACTGAACACCCTTTACTACGCGCCCTTCCTTTACGTCTAAGCAAGGAATAATACGCTTCGTAATCATGATGTCACCTCTTCAAGCGCTTGGCTTACCGTAAATTGATTTGTGTACAGTGCTTTCCCAACAATCGCACCCACCACTCCGTCTTTTTCATACGCTTGTAGTGCTTTTAAATCTTCTAATTTACTTACGCCTCCTGATGCGATAACGCTTTTACCTGTTGCTTTCGCCATGCTGACAATACCTTCAATGTTTGGACCTGAAAGCATACCGTCTGTTGAAATATCCGTGAAAATAAACGTTTCAGCACCTGCTTCTGCAAGCTCTTTTCCAAGCTCCGTTGCTTTTACGGTTGACGTTTCAAGCCAGCCTTCCGTTGCTACATAGCCATCACGAGCATCAATTCCAATTGCAATTTTTTCACCGTATTGACGAAGCATCTTTTTAACAAACTCAGGATTAGAAATCGCTGCGCTTCCTAAAATCACTCGGTCAATTCCGTTTTCCAAGTAGTACGCTACGTCTTCTTCAGAACGAATCCCGCCACCAATCTGTACATTGACTCCAAGCTTTTTCTTAACCTCAAGAACAAACTCATTGTTTACTCGTTTTGCTGCTTTGGCACCGTCTAAGTCCACCATGTGAATCCACTTCGCACCTTCACCAGCAAATTGTGCTGCCATATCGACTGGTGAATCTCCGTATACCGTTTCTTTATCATAATCTCCTTGCAAAAGACGAACGCATTTTCCGCCACGCATATCGATTGCTGGATAAATTGAAAAGTTATTCATGAGTTCAACCTCTTCCTTCTACAAAGTTTGCATAGTTTTGTAAAATCGCCATGCCAATTTCACTGCTCTTCTCAGGGTGAAACTGCGTGCCAAATACGTTTTCTTTTCCAACAACTGCTGGAACGTCAACATCATATGAGCTTGTTGCTAGAAGCACGTCTTGATCATCTGTCTTTACATAATAAGAATGCACGAAATATACGTGGCCTTCCTCAATGCCTGCTAGCAAAGGTGAGTTTACATGCATATGTAAGGAATTCCATCCCATATGAGGGACTTTATAAGCTTCACCTTCTGGAGTCACTCCAGGCAGCAGTTCAACACGTCCTTTTAAGAAACCAAGGCCCGTCGTCTTACCATTTTCATCACTTTCCTCAAACAGAAGCTGCATTCCCAAACAAATCCCTAAGAGTGGCTTGCCACTTTTCACTTCTTCTTTTATAAAAGCTGTAAGGTTTGTTTCATTCAGCTGTTCCATTGCATCTTTAAATGATCCAACACCAGGCAAGATATACCCTTTTGCTTTACGCAATTCGCTTGGCTCAGATGAAATAAAGTAGTCATAGTCTAAACGTTCAAGTGCTTTGCTTACGCTATACAAGTTCCCCATCCCATAGTCAATAATACCAATCATTTACAACATTCCTTTCGTTGATGGTACTCCTTTGACGCGAGGATCAACCGTTGTTGCTTCATCTAATGCTCTCGCCAATGCTTTGAATACCGCTTCAATGATATGATGTGTATTTTGGCCATAGTGAACGATAACGTGCAGGTTCATGCGTGATTCAAGCGCAAACTTCCATAAAAATTCATATACTAGTTCCGTATCAAAGGTACCCACGCGTGATGCTGGAATATCGCCTTTAAATTCAAAATGAGGTCGGTTACTTAAATCAACTACGACTTGTGCTAACGCATCATCCATTGGAACAAATGCATTTCCGTAGCGCTTAATCCCTTTTTTATCACCAAGTGCTTCTTTAAACGCATGTCCTAAACAGATGCCAATATCTTCTGTTGTGTGGTGATCATCAATTTCAATGTCCCCTACAGCTTTTACATCTAAGTTAAACTGACCATGCTTTGTGAATAAATCCAGCATGTGGTTTAAAAACGGAACACCCGTATCAATTCCTGCTTCCCCTTCTCCATCAATGCCAATGGCCAGTGAAATATCCGTCTCATTTGTTGTGCGTTTAATACTAGCTTCTCTCATCATGTAACCCTCTCTTTGCTTTATTTTTTGAATCGTTCTTCGACTGCTCGAGCGTGTGCCTCTAATCCTTCTAACCTTGCAAAAGCGGCAATTTTCGAACTATTATCTTTGAGCGCCTGCTCGCTATATGAAATGATGCTTGATTTTTTTACAAATGAATCAACGGATAGCGGACTTGAAAACTTAGCCGTTCCGTTCGTTGGTAGTACATGGTTTGGGCCAGCAAAATAATCTCCTACGGGCTCTGAGCTATATCTACCTAGAAAGATAGCTCCAGCATGACGAATTTTCCCGAGTATCGTCATCGGTTCATCTGTCATAATTTCAAGATGTTCCGGAGCCAATTTATTAACTACATCAATCGCTTGATTAAGCTCTTCTGTGACATAAATTGCACCATACTCTTGAATAGATGCTTCAGCAATTGCTTTTCGAGGTAGCGTTTCAAGCTGTTTTTGAACCTCTTGTGCTACGGCTTCTGCTAGATTTAAAGAAGGTGTTACCAAAACGCTAGATGCCAACCGATCATGTTCTGCTTGTGATAACAAATCAGCTGCCACTTCATTTGGTCTTGCTGTATCGTCTGCTAATACAACAATTTCACTCGGTCCAGCAATCGAATCAATATCAACTAATCCGTATACTTCTCTTTTGGCTAAAGCCACATAAATGTTTCCTGGGCCCACAATTTTATCGACCGCTTCAATTGTTTCTGTTCCATATGCCAATGCTCCGATGGCTTGTGCTCCGCCAACTTTATAAATTTCTTCTACACCTAGTTCCGTAGCAGCAACAAGAACACCAGCCGGTAATGAACCGTCTTTTTGCACAGGTGATACCATGACAATACGCTTAACACCCGCTACCTGAGCAGGAATAACGTTCATCAACACGGATGATGGATACGCAGCTAAACCGCCCGGAACGTAGACACCAACGGCATCTAAAGGGGTCACCTTCTGCCCCAGGATCGTGCCATCTTCTTTTGTTACCATCCAAGATTGCGTAATCATGCGCTCATGGTAGTCACGGATATTAGCCGCAGCCTCGTTAATAATCTGAATGGTTTCATTATCAATAGCTTCGTACGCATGCTTACGCTCTGCATCCGACACTTTCAACGCTTCTAACGATACACCGTCAAATTTTTCTGTATATGAAAACAGAGCTTGATCTCCTGTATCTTTAACGTCTTTAAGAATGGTAAGCACGGCTTCACGCTGTGCTCCTGTCCCCTGATCAATCGTACGTTTTAAACTAACGCTTTCCGTCACGCGTGTAATCTTCATCAAATTCACCTCATTCATGATGCTTCGACAACTTTTGATAGTCGGTTGACTAAATCATCAATTCGTTCATCTTTTAACCGGTAGCTAACTGGGTTTACAATTAATCGAGACGTAATATCACCGATATGCTCTAGTTCAACCAAGCCGTTTTCCTGTAGCGTTCTTCCTGTTGAAACGATATCAACAATACGATCAGCTAAGCCGATAAGCGGTGCTAACTCAATTGATCCATTTAGCTTAATAATTTCAACCTGCTCTCCTTGCTCTCGAAAGTAAGTGGAAGCAACGTTCGGATATTTTGTCGCTACTTTTTGAGCAATCTCTGAATTTTTCGTATTGGGTAAGCCAGCCACAGCAAGATGACATTTGCTAATTTGTAAGTCTAAGAGTTCATAGACATCTCTTTCTTCTTCAAGCATTACGTCTTTTCCTGCAATACCTAAATCAGCTACGCCGTATTCTACATAAGTCGTTACGTCCATTGGCTTTGCTAAAATAAAGCGCATATTCTCTTCTGGAATATCAACAATTAATTTACGTGAGTCATCAAACTCTGGCGGAAGTTGAAAACCTGCTTGACGCAAAAGCTGGGCAGCTTCTTCAAATATTCTTCCTTTTGGCATCGCAATTGTTAGTAGTTCAGTCATTATTGTCCCCCCTTGCCACGTTTACCAATAAGAAACGATACTTCTTCAAAACCAGCTGTAAACACATCGACATCATCAACGCCTACAATGTCTTGCACAACGACGCGTTTGCCTGCACGTCTTTGTTCAGCCGCAAGTGCTAACGCTTCTGATAACCGTTCTTGACTATATAAAACACCGTAAACAGGTACTTCTTCGTATACTTCTTCATCTAGTGCTTCAATTAAACGGTCAAGCTGAATGCCAAATCCAGTTGCCGGTGTTTTCGTTGAAAATTGTTCTAATAATTGATCATAACGCCCACCGTTTCCGATATGAAAACCTACGTGCTCAGCAAACACTTCAAATAGAATGCCAGTATAATAGCTCATGTGACTTACAAGGTTGAAGTCAATTTTAATTTCTTCCGTTACGCCATAAGCAGCCAGCATGTTCCAAAGGCTCTGAAGATCCTCAGCAAGCTTTTTACCTTCTTTATTTTCAACAAGCTCAATGGCTTCTTTAATTTTTTCTTCTCCGCCACGTAAATTTAAAAGTTGTAAAAGGCGCTGCTTGTCAATGGAAGAAAGGTTTAAACTCTTCACATGGTTACGATAACCAACATAATTTTTCTCATATAAAAAGCGGCGTAAAACATTGGCACGTTCTTCGTTCCCGACAATTTCTAAGAACAATGAGTTCACAAATCCAATGTGGCCGATGGCTACTTTAAACGATTTTAGCCCAGCACGTTTTAATGCATTAATCATCAGCGCAATCACTTCTGCATCGCTACTCATTGTTGCATCACCAATTAACTCAACACCGATTTGCTCAAACTCTGCCGGTCGACCACCTTCACGCTGCTGAGCTCGAAATACATTTGCTTCATACGCCAGGCGAAGCGGTGAGTTATTCAAAAGTTTTGAAGCGGCCACGCGTGCAAAGGGCGTCGTCATATCAGGGCGTAAAACAAGCGTATGACCTTCTTTATCTAATAATTTAAATAATTGTTGATCTAAAATGGCCGATGCGCTTCCAACTGTTTCAAAGTATTCAAGAGTAGGAGTCGCCATATATTGATAGCCCCAGCTACTAATTTCTTCTGCTAACTGATTTCGAACTTGCTTTTTCTTTTCAAAAAGAGATGGTAATGTATCTCTCATCCCTAAGGGTTTTTCAAACATAAACAGCTTTGACATTATGACACTTCCTTTTCTCAACTTGTTTGCATCTATCTCTATATAAACCACTACTTTTAATCATAAAAGGTTTTTACTTTACCACACTAATGTATTAGCGAAATAATAAATTAAAGTTATTAGTAGTTTACACCCCTTATAGGTAATCGTCAACTCATATAGCGCTATTTTCTTACAGAAAAAGCCACTCCTTAGCGATAAGTCGTGGCTGATTTGTTTTCTTCTGTGCGCTTTTGCATTTCTTCTTTTGTATAAATGACCCTCATTGGATTTCCTCCAACAAAAGAGCCAGGCTCTACGTTTCTATGTACAACTGTGCCAGCAGCAACAATTGCTCCGTTACCGATTATTACTCCAGGTAAGATTGTGCTATTAGCTCCAACCATTACCTCATCACCAATGATCACATCACCAAGTCGATATTCTTTAATTAAATATTCATGGGCGAGGATCGTTGTATTGTATCCAATAACTGAGTTTCTTCCAACCGTGATCTTCTCTGGAAACATAATATCAAGCATAACCATCAATCCAAAAGAAGTTTGAGGCCCTACCTTCATCCGTAAGAACGTGCGGTAAAGCCAGTTTTTAAATGATAAAAAAGGAGCATAGCGAGCGAGCTGAATCACAATAAAATTACGCATCACCTTCCAAAATGGAACGGTTTTGTAGACGTGCCAGAGCGAATTAGGTCCTTCGACAGGAAACCGTTTCGTCTTTCTCACTGCTCTTTTCCTCTTAGCCATGAAATCAGATCTTTCATCTCTTCTAAGATTACATCTGGCTCATAAGAAGCAATATGCTCTCTTCCTTTTGCACTCCAAGCCACACCAGCTGTTTTCGCACCTGCATTTTTACCAGATAGAATATCATGATGATTATCTCCTACCATGACAGCTTCTTCCGGCTGTGCATTTAAAAGTGCCAATGCTTTTTCAACTGGCTCTGGATGAGGTTTCGCATGCTGAACATCATCAATTGCAACAATTACATCAAAAAATTGATCTAACTTCGTTAACTTTAGTCCCATCATAACCGTATTAATCTGTTTTGTGGTAACAATAGCCAACTTGTACTTCTGTTCATGTAACCATTTCACCGTTTCAAATACGCCTTCAAACTCTGTTACAAGCTCATCATGATGACTTAAGTTATGTGTACGGTATGTGTCAATCATTTCATGTACTCGTTCTTTATCCATCCTTACAAAGGTATCGTAAAGAGGCGGGCCCATAAATGCCAGGACATCTTCACGTTTGTATTGCTTCGGATAATAATGGTCTAATGTGTGCATAAAAGATGAAATAATTAATTCGTTTGTATCAATTAGCGTTCCGTCTAAATCAAAAAGAACGGTGTTAATGCTCATATGAAACTTCCTTTCTATGCCTTACTTCATTCTCTTTCCACATTCGTGAAATAACGATGGTTAATACGAGCGCAACAACTACTCGAATAATAAGCAGCGGCAGTACAGGAATACCTAGCGGAATAAAGATTAACGTATCTTCTACTACAGCATGACAAGCGACCAAAAAGATGAATGCAAGCGTCGCATCACGTTTACTAACTCCTTCTTCTTGTACAGCTTGAATCATAACGCCAGCTCCATATGCCAATCCTAGTAAGAGACCCGTCACAAGCGTTGTAGACGTATTTTCTTTCATGCCTAATAAGCGTGTAAAAGGACCAAGCATTGAAGAAAGCTTATCTAGCCACCCGATATCTTTAAGGATTTGAATTCCTACCATGACTGGAATCACAATGAGAGCCAGCTGTAGAATTCCAAAACCTGCTTTTTCAATTGACTGCCAGATGATTGCTCCCCATCCGCTTACCTCTTCATGTTTTGTTGCTAAAAATCCGTACTCTGCCTGTTCGCCTCCGCCATTCCATACCAAGTTGATGACGATAGCTGAAATCACAGCGAGCCCGATACGAACGGATAAAATAACCCATAGCTTCACACCAACTTTTAAAGCTACGCTCGTTTCAATTAATAAATTATGAGAGAAAGACAACATAACAGCTAAAATAAATACTTCTTTTACCGTTAAATCCAGTGATAAAATCCCTGCAATTCCCGCATATAAATTTAACAAGTTCCCCAGCACAAGTGGGATGGCTGCATCTCCTGATAGACCAAACAACTTCATCAAAGGTGAAATTAACGTAGCAAACCAATCCAGAACCGGCGTGTATTGAAGGAGTGAAACAATTAGCGTTACTGGAAAAATGACTTTCCCAAGTGTCAGCGTTGTTTTGAGTCCTCCCATAATCCCCTTTTGTATCGACCTAAGCATTCCCTCACCCCTGTTTCTTTTTGCTTGTTTCCAAATACGTTTCCTTATTTGTTTTTCGACGGATAGCGATAATAATGACTGCTACTGCAATTAAAACAAGTGAAATGACTTGTGCAATGCGTAGCGTATCCGTCAACATCAAGCTGTCTGTACGCATTCCTTCAATAAAGTATCGTCCAATCGAATACCAAATAACGTACGTTAAGAACAGTTCACCTCTACGTAGGTTTACGCGTCTCAGCGCAATTAACAGCGCAAATCCAGCTAAGTTCCACAGCGATTCATATAAGAACGTAGGATGATAATATGTACCGTTAATATACATTTGATTAATGATAAATTCTGGAAAATGTAAACTTTCTAGAAAAGCACGTGATACTTCACCACCATGCGCTTCTTGATTCATAAAATTCCCCCAGCGTCCGATTGCCTGCCCAAGAATGATACTTGGTGCCGCAATGTCCGCTAGCTTCCAAAATGAAATCTTTTTTACGCGTGAAAAAACAATTCCAGTTAAAACGGCCCCAATTAAGCCACCATGAATAGCAATGCCACCGTTCCAAATTTGAGGTATCTCATTCAAATGCTGTGAGTAATAATCCCACTCAAACGCCACATAGTATATGCGCGCACAAATAATGGCGATTGGTACTGCAAATAGTACTAAATCGATAAATGTGTCTTTAGGTAATCCGCGCTTCGTGCTTTCTTTTGTAGCAATATAAAGAGCAAGTAGAACACCCGCTCCAATAATGACACCATACCAATAAATTGTCAGTGGACCAAGCTCTAAAAACACGCGATCAAGCGGCTGAATATTTGCTTCCATCGAACCACCCTTTCTTAAATGTCTTCTCTGTCACCGTCTTCAATAACATCCGTTAAACGATTTGAGAATTGTTCAGCTGCGTTAATTCCCATTCGTTTCAAACGGAAGTTCATTGCTGCCACCTCAATAATAACAGCTAAGTTACGTCCTGGACGAACAGGTAACGTGATTTTTGTCACGTCTGTGTCAATAATCTTCATTTTATCTTCCTCAAGACCTAAGCGATCATAGTGCTTATTTTGATCCCATGTTTCAAGCTGAATAACTAATGAAATGCGCTTGTAGCTACGTACTGAACCTGCACCGAACAGCGTCATCACGTTGATAATACCAAGACCGCGAATTTCAAGTAAGTGTTCAATCAATCCCGGAGCATTACCTACCAGTGTATCTTGGTCTTCTTGACGAATTTCTACACAGTCATCTGCTACTAGACGATGGCCACGTTTTACAAGCTCAAGCGCAGTTTCACTTTTACCAACGCCACTTTTACCCATGATTAAGACACCAATTCCATAAATATCCACAAGCACTCCATGAAGAGCAGTAGACGGTGCTAAACGGCTTTCTAAGAAGTTCGTTAAATGACTTGATAGTCTTGTTGTTTTAGAAGGTGATCGTAGTACAGGAACTGCTTCGCGTTCAGAAGCTTCAATCAATTCTTTTGGGACAGACATATCACGAGAGATAATAATGGCTGGCGTAATATCTGTACACATTTTTTCCATTCGGATTTTCTTCTCTTCATCGTCTAAGCGATCAAAGAATGATAGTTCGGTTTTCCCTAATAGCTGTATGCGCTCTGCTGGATAATATGTAAAGTAGCCGGCCATTTCAATTCCCGGACGTGAAATATCACTTGTTGCAATTGGACGGTCAATTCCTTCTTCTCCACTAATTAATTCTAAATTAAACTTTTCAACTAAATCTTTAGTACGAACTGTTACCACCTGAAATCCTCCTTTAGTTTAAAACCATGTACCCAATAGCTTTTTGTCTATGATAGTATTTACCATTAAAGGTTCTCTCTATTTTATCACTAAAAGCAAGAGAAGAGAAAACAAAGTAGCGCTAGCTTCGATGAAGCTAGCGCTACTTTTATTTAGAACGTAAAGGATCGATGATAACCTTTTGGATTAATAAGTTAAGAATAGACATAATAATTGCTGCTAAAATAGCCGTTCCGAATCCATCAATAATAAACGAATCACCCATAATACCTTGCGTAATCATTAACGTTGCTGCATTAATAACGAATAAGAACAGTCCGAGTGTCAAAAATGTCACTGGTAACGTCAAAAGAATTAAAATGGGTTTTACGATAATATTTAAAATGGATAAAATAATGCTGGCAATAATGGCGGCACCAAGCGATGATAATTGAAAAGCATCGATATAACCGGCAATTACTATGAGTACAAGTGCATTAATTAAAATGCTAATAATCCCTCTCACAAACATGCTTAATAGGCTCCTTCTTCATTTGGCAATACAAAGATTAAAATGATATAGATAACCACAAGTGGTGTTCCAATCACGAATAGAACGCTTAATGCAAAAATCAGTCGAAGGATTGTTGCACTAACCCCTGTATACTCTGAAATCCCGCCGATAATCCCGGCTAATTTTCTGTTTTTGCGTGATCTATATAACTTTTTCATTTATCAATCTTCTCCTTTTCCTAATCATTCTGATTACAAAAGGCTTTAGTGTATGCCAACGTTTTACTTAACTGTGATTGAACCAGCTTTGGACTCCGCTAATAATTTATACGATTTAGCTGCTTCAAGGTATGCTCGGAAGCGCATCTGTTTCATAACCGTCTCTTTTTTCTCTTCTATGACCTCCATTTGAGGTAAGTTACATACGAATTTACCTAAATTCGATTTTAAATCTCCTTCAATACCAAGATGAGACGGCGTATAAAACTCAATATGTCCCGTAGTCGTTTTTAAAAATGCTAACTCAATGCGCTCTCCTTTTAGGTACCCTTCAATATCACCATTAAAAGTTTGCGCATCAATTTTTTTATAATCTCCATCAAACTTTATAGAGCCATTAATTGTCTCCATCTCACATTTTGATGAGAAAACACGTGAGAGCTCAATGTGACCATTGGATGTTTCCGCTTCAAGCTGTCCACTATTCACTTCATAAAAGCGAATTAAACCGTTGGCTGTTTTAGCCTTTAATTCTCTTACATTTAATCTTTCCCCTTCGATAGGACCATTAAACACACGTAAATTCACTCTCTCATACTCGGTTTCGGGTATATAAACCGTTGCTTTTACCTTCATATGTTTTTTTTGCACATTAAATTTCAGCTTACCGTTTTCAATTGAAAATAAGACATCTTTTAAGAAAGCCTGCCGTGCTTGCTCTTGTCCCTCTACCTTATAAACATCTGATTCACACTCAATTCGTACGTCAGGGCTTCCCCATGGTTTTACCTTCACGCTTCCGTTTGCAATATCAATATCGATTGCTTGAATATAAGCTTCTGTTTGTTGGAAAATATGCTGAACTTTAAACGATGGACCAAAATTAAAGTCTAGATCAACATCCTTTACTTTTTTGACTGTTTGATCCACAAAGCTAAATAACTTTTCTTTAAAAGATGCAGACGAAGGTTTAAAAGTTGAAGAACTGCTACTCGATTTACCAACATAAGGCGTCAGTTGTGATGAAGTGTTTACGTTCACAGCTGGTTTAGGATTTGCTTCAGGATTTGCTTCAAGTGAATTTAAAAGCGTTAACGCTTCATCTACGGTCAACTTTCCCTCTTCTACCATTTGTAAAATTTGCTTGCGCTTTTCTAGCATGCAACTCTCCCCTTTTGGTTTATAAATTCATCTATCTTAACCCATTATTTCATACTTTTACTGCCTTTTTATTAAAGAAAAAGCAGACTATTATGTAATACGGTTTATGCTGTAAAAAGTTTCAATATACATAAAATAGAAAAAAGGCGCTACCTTTAGCGCCTTTTCCTTTCTTCTATGCTTTACCAACAGTTTGAACTTCTTTTATCTTCTCATCCATACGCTTTCGATCCCGTTCTAAAATCGGTTTTAAATATTTGCCTGTATAGGACCCTTTCACTTCCGCGACTTCTTCTGGTGTACCTGTACCAACAATCTGACCGCCTTTATCCCCACCTTCAGGTCCTAAATCAATTAAATAATCTGCTGCTTTAATAATATCCAGATTATGTTCAATCACAAGGACTGTGTCACCATTTTCAACGAGGCGTTGCAGTACTTTTAGAAGTCGCGCAATGTCGTCAATATGGAGACCAGTTGTTGGCTCATCTAAAATATAAAGCGTTCGGCCCGTTGATCGACGATGAAGCTCTGAAGCTAGTTTTACGCGCTGTGCTTCTCCCCCTGATAGCGTTGTAGCAGGTTGCCCAAGCGTAATATATCCAAGACCTACATCATAAATCGTTTGTAGCTTACGCTTGATTTTCGGAATGTTTTCAAAGAAATGCAAAGCATCCTCAACCGTCATATCCAGCACGTCTGAAATATTATGATCTTTATACTTAACCTCTAATGTTTCACGGTTATAGCGCTTCCCATGACAAACTTCACACGGTACATATACATCCGGTAAAAAGTGCATTTCAATTTTAATAATTCCGTCTCCACGGCAAGCTTCACAGCGGCCTCCCTTTACGTTAAAACTAAAGCGGCCTTTTTTATAACCTCGCACTTTTGCTTCGTTTGTTTGGGCAAACACGTCACGAATATCATCAAAGACGCCCGTATACGTAGCAGGATTAGAGCGAGGTGTACGCCCAATTGGAGACTGATCAATATCAATCACTTTATCTAAGTGCTCAATTCCTTTGATTTCTTTATGTTCGCCAGCTTTACTTTTTGCTTTATGAAGCTTTTGAGCAAGCGTTTTGTGTAAAATATCATTTACTAGCGTACTTTTCCCTGACCCTGATACGCCTGTCACTGCTGTAAACGTTCCAAGTGGAATACTTGCCTTTACATTTTTCAAATTATTTTCTTTTGCACCTACAATGTCAATCATTCGACTTTTGTCAACTGAGCGGCGCTCTGTTGGCAACGGAATAAAACGGTCTCCGGATAGATACTGCCCCGTTAATGAATTTGGATCTGCCATCACTTCTTTTGGCGTACCCTGTGACACAACTGCTCCTCCATGGACACCGGCACCGGGACCAATATCAATTAAATAATCAGCAGCAAGCATCGTATCTTCATCATGCTCAACAACAATTAGCGTGTTGCCAATGTCTCTCATATCTTGCATTGTTCGAATAAGGCGGTCATTATCACGCTGATGCAGACCAATTGATGGTTCATCTAGAATATACAGGACTCCTGTTAAGCGTGAGCCAATTTGCGTTGCTAGTCGAATACGCTGTGCTTCTCCACCAGACAATGTTCCAGCTGAACGATTAATCGTGAGGTAATCTAGTCCAACATTTACTAAGAATCCGAGTCGTTCTTTAATTTCTCTTAAAATCATGTCTGCGATTTTCATTTCTTTATCAGAAAGCTGCAGGCTGCTAAAGAAATTGTACGCTTCTTGAACAGAAAAGCGAGTCACGTTACCAATATGTTTCGAATCAATTAAAACGGCAAGTGCTTCTTTCTTTAAGCGGTGGCCTTTACATGTTGAACAAGGCTGTTCAGCCATATATTTTTCCATTTGCTCACGAATATAATCAGAACTTGTTTCGTGATAACGACGCTCTACGTTTGGAATTACACCTTCGAACAAAATTTCGTTTTCACGCACTTGTCCAAAGTCATTTTCGTACCGGAAATATATTTTGTCTCCATCGCTTCCATACAAAATCTTATCTAACAAATGCTTAGGTAAGTCTTTTACCGCTACATCCATATCAATGCCATAGTGAGCACAGACTGCTTCTAGCATTTGTGGATAGTACTGAGAGCTTGTTGGAGCCCAAGGAGCAATAGCATTCTCTCGTAATGTTAATGTATCATCCGGAATTACCAGCTCAGCGTCCACTTTAAGCTTCATGCCTAATCCATCACATGCTGTACAAGCGCCATAAGGACTGTTAAATGAAAACATTCTAGGTTCAAGCTCCCCAATGGAAAAACCACATTTCGGGCATGCATGATGCTCACTAAATAAGAGCTCTTCTTCACCGATAATATCGATAATAACTTTTCCATCACCAAGTTTTAGAGCCGTTTCTAAAGAGTCAGATAAACGAGATTGTACGCCTTCTTTTACGACGATTCGATCGATAACTACTTCAATCGAATGCTTTTTATTTTTATCTAACTCAATTTCTTCTGTTACTTCACGCATTTCTCCGTCTACACGTATGCGCACATAGCCTTGCTTTTTAATGTCTTCTAAAGCTTTTACATGTGCACCTTTTCGTCCAGATACAACGGGAGCAAGCACTTGTAATTTTGTACGCTCTTCATACTCTAAAATACGGTCGACCATCTGTTCAATGGTCTGAGACGTGATTTCAATTCCATGGTTTGGACAAGTTGGTCTCCCTACACGCGCAAACAGTAAACGTAAATAATCATAAATCTCTGTAACCGTTCCTACAGTTGAACGAGGGTTACGACTCGTTGTTTTTTGATCAATTGAGATAGCCGGAGACAAACCTTCAATGGAATCCACGTCCGGCTTGTCCATCTGACCAAGGAACTGTCGAGCATATGCGGATAGTGACTCCACGTAACGTCTCTGACCTTCTGCATAAATCGTATCAAAAGCAAGCGATGATTTACCAGAACCTGATAAGCCGGTTAGTACGACCAGCTTATCACGCGGAATTTCAATATCGATATTTTTTAAATTATGAGCGCGCGCGCCTTTTATTACGATTTTCTCCATCGCCATCTTGCTATCACCCTTCTGCTTTTAGTTCTAAAATGAGGTCACGAAGCTCAGCGGCTCGTTCAAAGTTAAGAGCTTTAGCTGCTTCCTTCATCTCTTCTTCCATTTCTTGAATTACTTTATGTTTTTCTTTTCCAGTCATTTTATCGAATGCAGGTGCTTGATCGTAACTTTCAGTATCCTCAGCTACAATTGTTGCTCGGATGGCACCGCGAACTTCTTTTTGAATCGTCTGCGGCGTAATGCCGTGTTTTTCGTTATATTCTTCTTGGATGCTACGACGACGCTTTGTTTCACTAATCGCAATTTCCATTGAGTTAGTAATACGGTCTGCGTACATAATAACATGCCCATTGGCATTACGCGCTGCTCGACCAATCGTTTGGATAAGTGATCGTTCTGATCGTAGAAATCCTTCTTTATCTGCGTCCAATATTGTAACAAGTGACACTTCAGGAATGTCGAGCCCTTCTCTTAGAAGGTTGATTCCAACTAAAACATCAAACTTACCAAGTCGTAAATCTCGAATAATTTCAATTCGCTCAAGCGTTTTAATTTCAGAATGCAAATACTGTACTTTAATGCCTATTTCTTTTAAGTAATTGGTTAAGTCCTCTGACATTTTTTTCGTTAACGTTGTAATGAGAACGCGCTCGTTTTTCGCAATTCGATCTTGAAGTTCACCAATCAAATCATCAATCTGGCCTTCAATTGGTCTCACTTCAATATTCGGATCTAGTAATCCTGTTGGTCGAATAATTTGTTCAATGACATCAGGCGCTTTCTCAAGCTCATAAGGCCCTGGTGTTGCTGAAACATGAACAATTTGATGAATATGATCTTCAAATTCATCGAATTTTAACGGGCGGTTATCAAGCGCGGACGGAAGGCGAAAGCCGTGGTCAACCAGCACTTGTTTACGCGCTTGGTCTCCGTTATACATTCCGCGAATTTGTGGAATAGTCACGTGTGATTCATCTACCACAAGAAGAAAGTCTTCTGGAAAGAAGTCTAGCAGCGTGTATGGTGTTGATCCTGGTGGACGTAGTGTTAAATGGCGAGAGTAATTTTCAATTCCAGAACAAAACCCCATCTCTCTCATCATTTCTAAATCATAATTTGTGCGCTGTTCAAGGCGCTGAGCTTCTAGTAACTTGCCTGCTTCTCGCATCTTTTCAAGCTGTTCTTGAAGCTCTTTCTCGATATTTTTAATGGCTACTTTCATCTTTTCTTCACGAGTTACGAAGTGAGACGCTGGGAAGATAGCAACATGCTCTCTGTCGCCAAGTACTTCTCCAGTTAAAGCATCGACTTCACGAATCCGATCGATTTCATCACCAAAAAACTCAACGCGAATGCAGCGCTCATCTCTTGACGCTGGAAAAATTTCCACTACATCTCCACGCACGCGAAACGTCCCGCGTTTAAAGTCGATGTCATTTCGTTCATACTGTACGTCAACAAGATCTCGAAGTAGTTGATTTCGCTCTTTTTCCATGCCGACACGAAGCGAGACAACCATTTCTTTATATTCTTCCGGTGAACCTAATCCATAAATACAAGAAACGCTGGCAATAATGATAACGTCTTTTCGCTCAAACAACGAAGACGTTGCAGAGTGCCGCAGCTTATCGATTTCGTCATTAATGCTTGCATCTTTTTCAATAAACGTATCGGTTTGTGGAACATAGGCTTCCGGCTGATAATAGTCGTAATAGCTTACAAAATATTCTACTGCATTATCCGGAAAGAACTCTTTAAACTCGCTATACAACTGACCTGCTAACGTTTTATTATGAGCAATAATTAAGGTAGGCTTATTAACTTCCTTAATTACGTTAGAAATCGTAAAGGTCTTACCTGTTCCTGTTGCACCTAATAACACCTGCTGCTGTTTTCCTTCCTGAATACCTTTGACAATTTTTTCGATTGCCTTAGGCTGATCCCCTTGAGGTTCATATGAGGATACTAGCTTAAATTGATCTGCCACAGAGAGGCCTCCATTCCCTTAGTGTTAAAAATTATAGTACCGTAATCTCCTAAAACACGAACTTATATTCGTATTTTATCACTTCTTTTTATATAATGGAACTCAATAGTATTTGACTGTTCAAATTTTCCTTGTTTCTTCATCTCTCATTTGTATACCCAGTCTGAGCAAATATATAATCCCTTTGCAAATTAGCTATAAAATAGATCAAAAGAAGCGCTTTGCGACCTTTTAAAAAGTATGATACATTTAATGAAAAGTAAGAATATGAAAGGGGTTTAGTACAATCCAATGAGCTCAATTAAAATAAACGACTCCTTTATTTTAACCAGTCCATCTACATCCATGTCCCAGATAAAATCCGAACTTTCTAACTTTGAATATGTTATCGTTTTTGATAAACATTATTACATCTTTCATACAACAGAACAGTTTGCCCTCCAGAGTGCTTCGATGAGCATGCCTATTATTGATTGGATTTATAAAACCAACTGGTCTCCTTCTACTATATCTACTTGGCTTGACCTCAAAACATCAAAGGTTAACTGGGAGCGTCCAGTTCTTATCCAAGCATACGAAACTAATTCTATTCACGGTGTACTTCATCCTTCCGATTGGATTCACTATCTACAAGCTGAAAATGAAGATGTTTTCTCTTATTTTGAAACGCTGGGAGAAACCATTAACGATGCTGTGACGGTTGTTGATGATAAAGGAAAAGTAGTACTGTGGAATACAGCGGCTGAAAATACGTACAAAATCGCTAAACAAGCAATTGTTGGCGAGTTTATTAATACGTACTTCGATGATGAATCCATTGTGCTACATAAAATCTTAAACGAAGGTCGACCAATCCGAGGCGCATACCATAAGCCAAATAAAGAAACGCATGTGTTAGTAAATGCTTCACCTATTGTAAAAGGTCATAAAGTGATTGGTGCAGTGGCAACCGAGCATGATATTACCAATATTATTCGACTGCACGAAGAAGTCGAACAAGACCCATTGGTAGGTGATAAGAGCTTATTTTCTTCTATTATTGGGGAGAACTCTTCCCTTGAAGAAGAGATAGAAATGGCTAAAAAGGTCTCGTCTACAAATATTCCTATTTTATTAACCGGAGAGGTAGGGTCTGGAAAAGAACTACTTGCTCAGGCTATTCATTACGATAGTACAAGACGAAACGAACCCTTTATTACGCTAAACTGCGCAACTATTCCTCCTGGCCTCATCGATATGGAGCTTTTCGGATATCAGCAAGGCGTATTCTCACAGCCTACAACCGATAAAAGGCCTGGAAAATTAGAGCTAGCAGCTAACGGAACCTTATTTATTCAAGATGTTCATAAGATGCCTTTAGATGTTCAAATTAAACTGTGTGACTATCTCGAAAACGCTGCTTATTACATGACGGGAAGTAATGAGCAAGTTCAAGTTAATACAAGGATTATGGCTTCAACATCTATCCTATTAGAGAGCTTAATCGAGCAAGGAGAATTTTATGAGGGCCTTTATTATCAGCTAACGGTCATCAATATTCATATTCCACCTTTAAAAGAGCGTCAGAATGAAATTCCAACGCTCATTACACAATTTATTGAAGAATTTAGCATAAAGTACGAAAAGGCAAAACCGATTCTTGATGAAGATATTGTGGAAACGCTTTGTCATCAAGAGTGGCCCGGTAATGTACGAGAACTTCGAAATACTATAGAACGACTAATCTTACTTAACGATTTGCCAACCATCACGGCACAACACTTACCAGCTGAATTAAAACGTCAAATCAATCTTCATGAGCCTTTGAATGAAGCATCCTCTGAAAAGCAGCTTATTCAAGATACGCTAAAAAGAACCTATGGCAATAAGAGCGCCGCAGCTGATTTATTGGGAATTTCAAGAGGAACATTGTATAACAAAATTAAAGAATACGGCTTGTAACCAAAAAGACCTTTCTAAATTAGAAAGGTCTTTTTGGTTACGCTGATTGATTATATTCTTCAAACTCGCTTTGCGTTTTCTCGTTCGGAGCAGGTGTTAATAGACTTACTACTACAATTCCAACTAAGCTAATTAAAAAACCTGGAATCATTTCGTATAATAAATCCGATAGCCCAGGGATCTTTGTCCATACAACAACCGTCACGGCACCAAGAACCATACCTGCTAACGCTCCCCATTTATTCATTCGTTTCCAATAAAGGCTCAATAAGATAACAGGACCAAAAGCAGCTCCAAACCCTGCCCACGCATAACCGACTAAGGATAGGATTGTACCGCTTTTATTAAATGCAATCATGACACCAATGATGGATACAAGAAGTACAAATCCACGTCCAACCAACATTAGTTCTTTATCACTTGCTGAACGTCGGAAAAATGTTTTGTACAAATCTTCTGTTAATGAACTTGACGTTACAAGAAGTTGTGATGAAATGGTACTCATTACGGCAGCTAGCAAAGCTGCTAATAAGAAACCTGTAATAATTGGATGAAATAAAATCGTACTTAATCCGATGAATACCGTTTCAGGATCGGCAATGTCCAACCCTTGTTTTGTATAATAGGCTAAGCCTACAAAGCCCGTTAGCATAGCTCCAACCACTGAAACAAGCATCCAACTCATCCCAATGCGACGAGCAGGCTTAATTTCTTTTACTGATGAGATAGCCATAAATCGAACAATAATATGAGGCTGTCCAAAATAACCTAATCCCCATGCAAACAACGAAATGATGCCTAAGAAGCTTGTGCCACTAAAAATATTGAATAAGTCCGTATCAATGTTTCGAACCTCATTCATTGCCGTATCAAATCCACCTATTTGTGTAAGAACCACAATTGGCACAAGGATTAAAGCAACAAACATAATAATTCCTTGAACGAAATCGGTCCAACTAACGGCTAAAAAGCCACCAAACAACGTATAAGCTACGACTACTCCAGCTACAACCCATAGGCCTATCTCGTAGTCTAGATTAAGCGTTGTTTCAAAAAGAACGCCTCCTGATACAATTCCTGATGAGACATAAAAAGTAAAAAATAAAATAATAACAATAGCTGATATCATGCGTAACATTTTGGAATCATCGTTAAAGCGATTTTCTAAAAATGCTGGAATTGTCATTGAATTATTAGCCACTTCTGTATACTTACGAAGACGAGGTGCAACAAATAACCAGTTAGCATATGCACCTAACGTAAGCCCAATTACAATCCACGAAGCACTTACCCCCTGAACAAACATAGCACCAGGTAATCCCATCATTAGCCATCCACTCATATCAGAGGCTCCTGCACTTAAAGCCGTTACGCCCGGGCCTAGCGAGCGTCCTCCTAATACATAGTCTGATAGATTAGAAGTCCTTCGGTAAGCATAATAACCAATTAATAACATACCGATCATGTATACCACAATGGAACTTAACAGCTGAATCTCCATCAAATCTCTCCTCTCAAATTTGCATAGAAATAATATACTAGATTTTAATTCAGAAGTAACCAAAAATTTTATGATAAAAAAATAATCAGAAAGGGCCCAGGGCCCCTCTGATTAAATCCCATTAAATCTTTCTAGCTGTCATTTTCCCTTGTGTAAATAGAAGTAGGTAGTCATATCCACCTGCTTTAGAATCCGTTCCTGACATATTGAAGCCACCAAAAGGATGTACTCCTACCAACGCACCAGTACATTTTTTGTTGATGTACAAGTTACCGCAATGCATTTCATTTAGCGCAGTTGAAATACGACTCTCATCCTGAGAGAAGAACCCACCCGTTAATCCGTAATCTGTATCGTTATAAATTTCAATTGCTTCTTTCCAGTCAGCTGCTTTTGCCATCGCAAGCACAGGACCAAAGATTTCTTCTTTCATAATACGTGCCTGCGGACTCACATCTCCAAAGATAGTTGGTTCAATATAGAAGCCATTCCCTTCGGCAGGGCTACCCCCTGTTAGAAGCGTTCCTTCACCTTTTCCAACCTCGATATACGACAAAATTTTATTATATGCTTTTTGATCAATGACTGGACCGACTGCATGATTTTTTTCCGGAAGTCCAATACTAAGCTTTTTCGTGCGTTCGACAACCTTATTTACCACTTCATCGTAAACAGACTCCACAATAATTGCTCGAGATCCTGCTGAGCACTTTTGTCCTTGGAAGCCAAATGCTGCTGCAACAATTCCATCAGCAGCTGCATCTAAATCAGCTGTTTCATCTACCACAATGCCATCTTTACCGCCCATTTCAGCAATGACACGCTTTAACCAAATCTGTCCAGGCTGTACTTTAGACGCTCTTTCGTAAATACGACAACCAACTTCACGTGAACCTGTAAAAGAAACAAAGCGTGTTTTTGGATGCTCAACCAAGTATTCGCCTACTTCAATACCGTCTCCCGGCACAAAGTTTAAGACGCCTTCTGGTAAACCTACTTCTTTCATAAGCTCTACAAATTTAGCCGCAATAACCGGAGCTGAATCAGCCGGTTTTAAGATAACAGTGTTCCCTGATACAATTGCCGCTACGGTAGTCCCTGCCATAATAGCAAGTGGGAAGTTAAATGGCGAGATGATTACGCCTACTCCAAGTGGAATATACGTCATTTGCGTCTTTTCACCATCTACAGGCGTTAATGGCTGGTTAATGTGCGTCTCGCTAAGGCGAAGCATTTCTCTTGCATAAAACTCCATAAAATCAATTGCTTCTGCTGTATCTGCATCTGCTTCAGCCCAATTTTTCCCTACTTCATAAACGAGCATTGCAGAGAATTCATGCTTGCGCTGACGCATCAAATCCGCTGCTTTAAATAAATAATCCGCACGCTCAGCCGGTGAAACATTCTTCCACGTTTCAAACGTTGTTAACGCCTGTTGCATTGCTTGTTCTGCTAAAGCCGTTGTTCCTTTGCTCACACGCCCAATGACGTCATCTTTACTCCCAGGGTTAATTGAAACAATATAATCTCCCGTATCAATTGTTTCGCTACCAATTGAAATTGGGTAGGTTCTCCCTAGCTCACCCTTTACTTTTTTCAACGATTTTTCCATCGCTACCTTATTTGCTTCAACTGTGAAATCAGTGAAAGGCTCATTTTTAAATACAGATGGTTTTGTTGTAATTGTCATATTCATCTACCCCTTTACGTGAAATTATTTTACAAAGTTCTTTAATACAAACCATACATTCGCTGGGCGCTCAGCTAATCGGCGCATGAAGTACCCAAACCAATCTACACCGTACGGTACATATACGCGCACTTTATAACCTTCTTTAACAAGCTTATCTTGTAACTCCACACAAATACCGTATAGCATCTGAAATTCAAATTGGTCATTTGGAATATTCAGTTTTTTAACTAACTCTTTTGTATAGTCAATCATTGCTTCATCGTGGCTTGCCACGGCTGTATAATTGCCGTTTTCCAAGTGCATTTTAATAATTTCTTTAAGATTTTCATCTACATCTTTTTTTGCTGGAAATGCTACTTCAGGTGACTCTTTATATGCCCCTTTTACTAAGCGCAAGTTTGCTTGATATTGATTTAGGTCTTTAATGTCCTGCTGTGTGCGATACAGATATGCTTGAATCACAATTCCAACGTTATCATACTCTTTTCGCAGCTCTTTATATATATCTAGTGACTGCTGACAGTGAGCATAATCTTCCATATCAATTCGAACAAAAATTCCATGCATTTTGGCAACCTCAAGAATTTTGCGCATATTGTCCATGCAGAGTTGTTCGCTAATATCTAAACCAAGAGATGTCATCTTCAGTGATAAATTTGAATTAACATTTGAGTGCGCAATTGCATGTAATGTCTGCACACACATATCAGTGGATTCAGCCGCTTCCTCTTTGGTATATACAAATTCCCCAAGATGATCTAACGTTGCAACCTTACCTGCAGCGTTAAGCTCTCTACAAGTATTAATAGCAGATTCAATTGAATCACCTGCCACAAATCTTGCTGCACCCATCCGTAGACCATACCTTTTTGCTAATTTATTCATTGAGTGATTTTTGCCTAACGATTGAAACATCGTTCTCATTAAAACCTCCATCAATACCAAGCCTCCTTCATCACATTAAGATTTAAAAGATTCTTAACTTACTATATGTTCAGTATACTCTCCTCTCTACAATTTTGTAAACGCTTTCTGTGTATTTTTTGAACAAATTTGTTTATTTTTTATAAAATATACACTTTTGTTCAATCGATAATTTGATTATATCTAACATAATAGGAATATACTAGAAGTTTGTTAAGACATCTGTCATACTTTTTCAAACAAAAAACCCTACTTCTTTATGATAAAGAAATAGGGTTTCTGAATTAAACAGCTTCCGATGTTAGCTTCTTGTAGTTATGAACAAATAAAATTCCTAGCTCATGATGTTCATTATCATACAAAGCGCGCTGAGCAAAGCGAACCTCACCCGAATAATCAAGCACTTCTAATTTACAGAAAGCGCGATTATTAACTTGAAGCGCTTCGTAGAATTTTGCAACTTCTGATACAGGCACACCGTTTACTTTTGTAATTAACTCTCCAACTTGTAAGCCCATTTTTTCAGCGGGTGATCCTGGAATAACTCCCAATATGATAACACCCTCTAATTTTTTTGTGAAAAATGGTGCTGAATTTTCATCTACCACACGTTGTTTTGTACTAATCCACTGTCGAACTACGATACCAAGAGCCGCCACAACAATTGAAAATAGTGGAACAACCAATGTTATAAATGCCACTAAAACTAAACCAACACCTAAAAATAGTACTCTTTTTCCAGTGAATGAAATTGATGCGCTTGGCAACATGCTTTGAATTCGTTGACTAAATCCTATCGCAAATGGAACAAAAAATAAGCTAAACGACGTTTGCCCCACCGTAAGTACTGGCCACCAGCTGAAAGTGGACGTAATTGCATCACCAGGAACTAATAAAAACACCGGAACAACCCAAAGCTTTTGAGAGAAATGAGCACCAATCTCTTGGCCTCGTTTGCTCTTAATAATAGCAGGAGAGGTTCCTTTTACACCAAACTTCCAAATCAAATATCCTTCTGCTACTACTAGTAGCGCTAACAAAAACGTTAGCGATGGTAAATGTGCATCCTTTAATTCAAGTGACAATGTATGAACAATCCCACTTCCAATTCCTACGTTTGGAATAACTAGCGTAGCAAAAATGGTTACACCTAACACATAAGCGGGCGATAACCATCGGAATGTCCACGGTCCACTCAGAAGAAACGTGATTAAAGCAATAAACACAAGCGTTCCAATTGTTACGTATGTCCCTACTAAAACAGTGATAATTGAAAGGATTAAGCCAATAATAATGCCAGGAAAAAATAAATACTTCGCTTCTAAAATAAAATCAAATACTCGAACGTGAAAGTTTTTTCGTTCACGCTTAACGCGTGCCAGACCAACAAAGAATGAAACCAGTAAAAATAAATAGGTGAGCGGATGTATAAAAAGCTTTCCCGCTCCTTTTAGAATCTCTGTTACGACTTCCATCTTTCCACCGCCTACTACTCCCTCAACTTCTTATTTTTATTTATCAACGCAGATTTATATGTATAACCAGTAATTTCATTTTAACAAAGTATGAGAACAACCGCCAATGTTGTTTTTTTCTAAAAAACAGTCCTCCAAGCACTATGAGAAAAGGAACAAATCATTCATTTTTGTATGGTAACTGTCTGTTCTACACATATGTGTTCAATTCTATTTACCCAAAAAAAGGGCATCTACTGTGTAGATACCCTTTTTCTTACTTCTTTATTAAAATTTGCGTGCTGCTTCTTTTGCTTTTTCAATGCCGCTTGCTTTAATTTCTTCTGCTTTTGCAGGCATTGCATTATGACCTTCGACAAATAATCCCTCAAATGACGGAACCCCAAAGAAATTCATGATAATGCCAATATAGCGATGTCCCATCTCCACATCTGCTGCTGGGCCCTCTGAATAGATACCACCGTTTGCTTGGATATGGAATGCTTTTTTATCTGTTAATAATCCAATTGCTCCCTGCTCTGTATAACGGAATGCTTTTCCTGCTACAGCAACAGAATCTAAGTATGCTTTCATAACCGGCGGGAATGAGAAGTTCCACATTGGATTTACAAATACATATTTATCAGCATTCGCAAATTGATCGCTTAATTCGTTTAAACGAGCGATTTTACGCTGCTGGTCAGCAGATAACTTATCAAATGCTTCACCTGCTCCTAGTTTTCCCCATCCACCAAAGATATCTGCATCTAATTGTGGAATATCTTCTTTATAAAGGTCAATGTGTACAACCTCGTCGCTTGGATTTTCTTCTTTATATGTGTCGATAAATGCTTTTCCTGCAGCCATACTGAATGAAGTTTGATGGTCATGCGGATGTGCTGTAATATATAATACTTTTGCCATGTTGAATTCGCACCTTTCTTTCACTTTTTTGATAACTATGTTACTAATAATAACCTAGGTAACCTTTTTAGTCAACTGTTTTATTTGCGTTTAAATGGTTACTCTGTTTTTTATTATGTCTTTTAAATATAAAAAAAAGACTGGTAAAAGTCTTTTTAAAAAGTAGTAGCAATATTCAACGCTTGATTTATTGCTTTTTCTTTCAGTTCTTGTGCTTTAGTTGGAAACTTTACCTGACCTTCAATAATAATGCTCTCAAAGGATTCAATCCCAAAAAAGTCCATCATGACTTCTAGATAGCGATGTCCCATTTCACGGTTTACTTCTGGGCCTTCTGAATACACATCTCCTCGAGCTTGAATATGAAGTGCTTTCTTTCCTTTTAACAAACCTTCCGCACCTTCTTTTGTATATGTAAACGTCTTGCCTGATACAGCAATTGCATCAATGTAAGCTTTCATAATGGCAGGGACTGAAAAATTCCACATGGGCGTAACAAACACGTATTTATCTGCTAATAAAAATTGTGCGCCTAATTCTGCCAGTCGTCCTACTTTCATTCGCTCATCTGATGATAAATTTTCTAAAGAGCCCATTGTACGCAACTTTTTCCATCCGTTAAATACGTCCTTATCTAAAAATGGTATGTCAGCCTTATATAAATCCAAATGAACGACTTCATCATTAGGGTTTGTTTTTTGGTAGGCTTCAATAAATTGCTGGCCTACCGCCATACTTAATGATTCATCTTCACTTAGTGGATGTGCAGTAATATAAAGAACGTTTGCCATCTTTGGTCTTCCTTTCTGTAGCTAGGCTTCTACTCCTGTACTTGTTAATCTTTAATCCAGCTTTCTGCCCATTGCGTAATGGGTCCTAAAATCTGCCCTAGCTCTTTTCCTTTTTGTGTAAGAGTATATTCTGTTCGAATTGGACGATCGGGTATAACTGTGCGTAATACAATATCATGCTCTTCTAACTCTTTAACTCGCTCAGTTAATAATCTTCTACTTAAAGCCGGAATTGCCTCATTGAGCTCGCTAAAACGCTTTGGACCGCTCATCAGCACATAAATGATTAAACCCGTCCATTTTTTACCAATCAATTCAAAACTCTTCTCTACCTTTGGCTGTAACTCTTTTTGTTCTTCCATATTAGTGAGATCCTCCTTTATTAATATGGATGAAAAAACAACTTGTTCACTTATTGTAACAGAAATAGGGAATAAACATGCTCACTATTTCTACAAAAACCCCCTCTTTGCAGGTCTGCAAAGAGGGGGTTTTTGTATTCATTCATTATTCGCTCGCAAGCTTTAGAGCCGTTTCTAATTGACGATCATCTTCTTTAGACTTTATTTTTTCCAGCAGCTTCGTCTGAAGTAGTGCTGCTGTATCTTCGTCAATTTCTCCCGTCACTTTTTGGTCATTTGTTTTTTGGAACGCTTTTACAGCTGTTTCTGTTTCTTTACCAAAATATCCATCGGTCCGGCCAGGTTCAAAACCTAATCCCTTTAACATTTGCTGTGCATTTTTAATTTGATCATCTGTCATATCAAATTTCAGTGTTTTGGTAACTTGAATTGGATTTGTGTAGTAATAGTCAGGCTGCTTTACTTCAACAGTTGGCTTAATTCCTTTTTCATTAATCCAGTTGCCATCGGGTGTTAACCATTTATAGAATGTCAGCTTTAAGTTACTGCCATCTTCCATTGGCACCGCTTGCTGAACTGTTCCTTTGCCATATGACTTTTCACCGACGATGTCATATCCACCAGCTTCTTTTAACGCACCGGCTAAGATTTCTGAAGCAGATGCGCTACCACCATCGATTAATCCTACAATTGGATAATCTTTTGGTTCTTTTAAAGAAGACTTAACCGTTTGGCGATCACCGTCACGCTCTTCAATTTGTACATACGGCTTTTTACCTGTTACAAGCTCATCTAACATTTTCTCTACACTTTGGAGATAGCCACCTGGGTTTCCACGCACATCAAGGACAAGTCCCTCAATGTTTTTCTTTTCAAGTTCTTTTAGCTGCTTTTTAAATTCATCCTGGGTTGATTCAGAAAATGAAGTAATCTCCATGTAGCCAATTGATTTGCCATTTACTTTCTTTACAGATGAATAAACAGTTTCAATTGGAATTTCGTCACGGACCACATCAACTTTCATCGTTTCTTTTACACCGGGACGCTGAACATCTAATTTAACTGTTGACCCTTTTTTACCGCGAATTTTTAATACTGCATCATAAAGCTCTAATCCTTCAATGCTTTTACCATCAATTTTTAAAATTTGATCGTTTGGTTTTAAACCAGCTTTCTCAGCCGGTGATTCCTTAAATGGTGCTACGATTGTAACCTTGCCATCTACCATGCTAACTTCTGCACCAATTCCTTCAAAGGATGAGTCAAGTGATTGTTCAAATTGCTTTGCTGTTTCCTTATTCATATAGGATGAATGAGGGTCATCAAGCGTCTGTACCATTCCTTGAATAGCACCTTCTAGTAATTTTTTTTCATCTACATCCTTATAATATTGGGATGATATAAGGTCATAGGCTTGCTTAATCTTTTCAAACTCACCATTTACATCTACATTGTTTGTCCCTGTAGCAGACGAGAGACTTGATAAACCAGCGCTTTGAGCACTTACATATTGTAATCCAAAATAAGTACCTGCTGCCCCAACTACAAGAGAGAGTATCATTAATAATGCCACTATTTTTCGATTCAAGCTCTTTCATCCTCCTCAACCCTGACCCATCTCTTTTTATTATAATAGATAGCCTTGAAACTATGTAATAAAAAGGATGCATGTGTTATTTGTAGCAAAAGGCACCACACAAATCAAGTGTGATGCCTTTTTGTTAAGATTTTATGATAAGCTTGTACAACATATGCACAAAATTAGAAGTTAATATAATTTTCAGGGTTTACAGCAGAGCTGCTTCCTTGCCAATCTCCTTTATGAAGTTCAAAGTGCAAATGTGCACCAAATGAACGACCTGTATTACCCATGTAGCCTAACTGTTGGCCTTTTCCGATTGATTGACCGCTAGACACATTATAACTTTCTAAGTGCGCATAGACTGATACCCAAGTTTGACCGTTGACGTTGTGACGTACAAATACAACATTTCCGAAAGATGATGAATAATACGCTCGAATAACTGTTCCATCCGCTACAGAGACAATTGGTACGCTACCGCCACGTTTTCCAATATCAATTCCGTAGTGCATGCGACCAAACGTTTCACGATAACCAAATCGAGATGTAACTGGGCCGTTAGCTGGGCGCATGAACGAACCACTTGTTACTGCTGGTGCTGGTGCAGCTTCTGCTTTTTGAGCTGGTGCTGCGCTTGGTGCAGATTTTGCTGCTGGCTGTGATTGACTAGCTTTCGCTTCTGCTTCAGCTTTTGCCTTTGCTTCTGCTGCCGCTTTTGCTTTTTCACGCTGCTCTTGCTCCCAAGCTGCCTTTTCACCTTCTGCTGCTTTCTTTTGGTCAGCTAATAGAGCTGCTTCTTCTTCTAAACCAACAATTTCATCGTTTGCTGATTGTTCTTGGGATTGTAAAGTAGCAATTAATTTATCTTTTTCAGCGACTTGCTTCTCAAGGTCTGCCGACAATGTTTCAAGTTCTTTTAACGCTTTTTCAAGTGAATCTAGCTTTGTTTGAACAGCTGTTTCTTTTGTTTGAAGCTCTTTTTTGTCTTGCTCATGCTGAATTAATAACTCACGGTCCGCTTCTACAATCGTAGACACTGCACTAACACGGCTAATGAAGTCACCAAAGCTTTGTGAACCTAGTAGAACTTGCATGTAATCTACTGAGCCACCGCTTTCCTGTAGTGCTACAGCTCGATCTTTTAGCAGTTCGTTTCGCTTTTCAATGCGTTCTTTTACTTCTTCAATTTCTTTTTTTAATTTTTCAATTTCTTTCTTTGTTTCTGATATTTCAGACTCACGACTGCGAATTTTCTCATTTGTCTCACCAATTTTTGCATCTAAACGCTTCATTTCGGCTTCTGTTTTTTTCTGTTGCTCTTGTAAAGATTTTATTTCTTCTTTACCTTCATTAATGTTTTTGTTTACATTTGAACTTTTTTCATTTAAATCGCTAATCTTTTTATCAATGTCTCCGTTTGCATAAGCGATATTCCCCGAACTTAACCATACACCACTTAGCCCGACAAAAGCCGCTGCTGTAACCGTTAATACTTTGCGTTTCATTTGCCTGTTCTCCTCATTTGTACATGTTTTTTATGTGCTTATCATCTTTATATGTAAGAAGACAAATCTAACGTTTAGGCTAGATTTGTCGTGGTACTGAATAATATAGTTTATTTTTTTAAGAATTTTCGAACTGATAGCATACTTCCCCAAACGCCGATAAATCCACCGATTACAGCAAGTAATAGCGCAATTTGAAGCGTGAATGGGAACGTTGGTAAAAGCTCAAAATATCCGTTGAATTTTGGCTCAGATTGATTGAATACAAACGTATACACACCAATTAAGACACCAATTGGTACAATTGAACCTAATAATCCAAGCAACAACCCTTCAATGAAGAATGGCCAGCGAATAAATAGGTTTGTTGCTCCTACTAATCTCATAATCTCAATTTCTTCACGACGAGCAACGATGGTAATCTTAATTGTATTAGAAATTAAGAACATTGCTGTGAAAAGCAAACCGATAATTAAAGCAATTCCAATGTTACGGGCAACTTCTAGGACGTTAAACAGCTTTTCAACTTCTCCTTGTCCGTATTGCACATTTGTAACATTTGAATATTTTTCAATCTCTGTAGCAACCTTAGCCACATCGTTTGGTGTTTTTGTTTTCACAATAAATACGTCATTTAATGGGTTTTGTTGTTCAAAAGGTTCAAATGCTTTACCTTCTTCACCCATGCTATCAATTAAGCTTTTGAGCTCTTTGTCTTTAGAAGAAAAAGACACCGTATCAACACGGCTAATTGCTTTTAATTCCTCTTCAATAGCCGACTGCTCTTCGTCTGTAGCTGCTGGATCGACATGTACTCGAATCTCAACGTCGTTTTCAATTAAATTGGCTACATGATTTAGGTTAAGCATAAGCGTTAAAAAGACACCAACTAGTAGTAAGGTAACTGTTACCGCACTAGCTGATGCAAAAGTCATCCACCCGTTTCGACTAAGACTTTTTGCTCCTTCTCGTAAGTGGCGACCGAATGTTCTAGCCTTCATATCCGTAATCACCTCTTACTTCATCACGCACAACTTTTCCATTTTCAATAGCAATTACTCGTTTACGAATTGCATTTACAATTTCACGATTGTGAGTTGCCATTAAAATTGTTGTACCGCTTTTATTAATTTCTTCAAAAATGTCCATAATCTCCCAAGATGTTTCAGGATCTAAGTTCCCTGTCGGCTCATCTGCAATGACCACTTTTGGTTTATTTACAATAGAACGCGCAATTGACACCCGCTGCTGCTCTCCACCAGATAATTCATCTGGGAATGCACGCATTTTATTTTTCAACTTTACAAGGTCAAGCACTTCCATTACGCGCTTTTTAATTTCCTCTGGGTGCTGCTCAATAACTTCTAAAGCAAACGCCACGTTTTCATATACCGTTAACTTCGGTAAAAGTTTAAAGTCTTGGAAAACAACCCCAATATTACGACGGAAGATTGGTACCTTGTGACTTTTAATTTTGGCTACGTTAGAGCCATTGACAATGATGTCGCCGGTAGAAGGTTTTTCCTCACGGTACATCATTTTAATGAATGTGGATTTACCCGCTCCACTTGGTCCTACGATATAAGCAAATTCACCTTGATTAATCTTGATGCTAATCCCATTGATTGCTTTCACACCGTTCGGATACGTTTTATAAACATTTTGCATTTCAATCATCAGTTATCACCTAATCAAGTGTGTTATTTTCATTCCCGTCTTTCGACAAAGAATTACAAAAAAAATCAAAAAAAACGACTCATTTCAGTTGCTTTCTCATTATAACATCACTTTTCGAGAATTTAAGCCCTAAAAATATTACATTTTCATTTCAAATATGACAATAGTCGGATTCACATAACCTGTTTTATCTCCCTAAAAAGACGTCTTCTATCAAGGAAATTAAAAGAAATAGCGGGACTATTTCCGCCTAAACTTTTGTAAAAAAATAAAACGAGAAGCTCTTTGCTCCTCGTTCTATATCATTTCTTTTCAGCTAACCATTCCGCAATTTTACTCGCTTCCTGTTCATTTACCAAGCCTTTTGGCATACTTCCTTTACCATTATTGATAATGTCTTCAATTTCTTCTTGTGAATATTTCGCGCCAGCCTTCTCAAGGTTTGGTCCTCTTGCACCTTCAAGATTTTGCCCATGACAACCTGAACAGTTTTGTTGATAAAGCTCTTCTCCACTTGCTTCAGAAGCTGTTTCAGAAGACTCATTACCTCCACCGCACGCTGCCAATGTAAGAGATGCTCCTGCAATGATTGCTAATGCTAATTTCTTCATGGCTATCCCTCCTCATTCCACAATAAAATTAACCATTTTTGTGAAGTTTTTCACTCTATTATAACCTACTTACGAACGTTTAAAACCCTCTCCCAGTACCTCTGAAGCGTCTGCAACAATGACAAATGCAGACGGGTCAATTGCTTTAACCGTTTGTTTCAATTTTGTGAATTCTGTTTGTTCAACAACAACCATTAAGATTGGTCGTTCTTCATCCGTATATCCTCCATAGGCTGACAAGCGTGTCACTCCGCGATCAATTGTATGTAAAATTTCGTGTCGCACTTCTTTCTCTTTATTCGTAATAATAAGTGCCATTTTCGAACGCCCGACGCCTACTTGGACAAGATCAATAGTTTTACTTGTGACATAAAGGCCGATTAGTGCATATAGTCCTCGCTCTAAATCAAATACCAAAGCAGCTGCAATCACAATGAGCCCATCAATTAAAGCCACACAAATACCGAGCGATAACGACGTATACTTGTGAATAATTTGTGCAGCTAAATCCGTGCCTCCGGTGGATGCATGCCCTCGAAACACAAGGCCTAATCCCCCCCCCACACCAATGCCACCAAACAACGCTCCAAGAAGAGGATCCGTTGTAGCTGGTTGAATATCACTTGTTAACAAGACAACAAAGGGTAAAAAAACCGTACCAACTAAAGTTCTAGCTCCAAATTGCCACCCAAGTAACAAAGCTCCTAAAAGAAAAAGCGGTACGTTAAAAGCCCACTGTACATAAGCAGGAGACCACCCAAATAAAGCATTTAAAATCGTACTGATCCCGCTCACACCACCCGATGCAATACGATTAGGTAGTAGAAATATATTAAAAGCTACCGCCACGATACTTGCACCAACAATAACATAGACAATTTGCAGCAATCGGTCAGATGCAGAAAATACGTCTCTTTGCGATCTTTTCATAATAGTCACCTCAGTTAACGACTTTTACCATAGCGTATGTAACTTTTAAGCAACTCATGCTGTCAGAAAAAACCCCTGGTTCCGCGCTTGCGCGAAAATCCAGGGGATAATACTACTCTTAAATATGTGAACGTAAGTACGCATCAATGAATAAATTAATATCTCCATCCATTACGCTTTGTGTATTTCCGATCTCAGTATTCGTACGGTGGTCTTTTACAAGGGAATATGGATGGAATACATAAGAACGAATCTGACTTCCCCAACCGATATCCTTTTGCTCACCACGAATTTCAGCTAGCTGCTCTTGCTGCTTTTCAATCTCTAACTGATAAAGCTTTGATTTTAACATTTTCATTGCTTGCTCACGGTTTTTAATCTGTGAACGCTCTGTTTGACAAGAAACAACTACATTAGTTGGTAGATGGGTAATACGAACAGCCGAATCCGTCGTATTGATATGCTGACCACCCGCACCACTTGCACGATACGTATCCACTTTTAAATCCTCTGTACGAATATCAATATTGATTTCGTCGTTAAACTCCGGCATGACATCACATGATACGAACGATGTGTGACGACGACCAGATGAATCGAACGGTGAAATACGCACAAGGCGGTGTACGCCTTTTTCTGCTTTTAAATAGCCATATGCATTATGACCCTTAATTAGTAACGTAACGCTTTTAATTCCAGCTTCATCTCCAGGAAGATAGTCTAACGTCTCAACCTTAAAGCCTTTTTTCTCTGCCCAGCGCGTATACATACGCAGTAGCATTGAGCCCCAGTCTTGAGATTCCGTTCCACCTGCACCAGGGTGAAGCTCTAAAATGGCGTTATTCTTATCGTAAGGCTCACTTAATAGAAGCTGCAGCTCAAATTCATTCATACCTGACGTTAACTCTTTTAACTCGTCAACCAGCTCGCTAGCTAAATCTTCATCGTATTCTTCTTTTACAAGCTCATACGATACTTGTAAATTTTCATATGTTTCATCTAAGTGATTAAATTGATTTACAGCATCTTTTAAGCCATTTGCTTCATTGATGACTGTTTGTGCTGCTTGCTGATCATCCCAAAAGCTTGGATCAGCCATTCTTTCATCTAGCTCATCGATACGAGCTTGCTTGTTATCGAGGTCAAAGAGACCCCCTAAAGTCCGCTAATCGCTTAGCTGTTTTCTCTAACTCTTGCTTAATTTCTACTAAATCCATCGTTCAAACACCTCTATCATATTTTTGACACACAGGAAGGAAATGGGGGCTGCCCATTTCCTTCCTGTGGGTTACTTATCTGTATGTGATTGTAACACAGTTTGCCGCTAAACCAATAACGCTTCCGTACTTTTATGCTTCTTTTCCGCAGCAGTTTTTATACTTCTTACCGCTTCCGCAAATGCACGTATCGTTACGACCTACATCAACCGCGTTAACTTTTGGCTTTTTTTTCGCAGGTGCATCCCCTTCTTTCGGGTGCACGGCAGCTTGTCCTTTCGCTACTTCTTGACGCTCAAGGTTGTTGTTAATCTCCGCTTTCATCATGTACTTCGTCACTTCTTCTTCAATTGTGGCAATCATGTTTTCAAACATTGCAAAGCCTTCCATTTGATACTCGCGAAGTGGATCCGTTTGACCATATGCACGAAGATGAATACCTTGACGCAGCTGATCCATCGCATCAATATGATCCATCCATTTTGAATCAACCGCGCGAAGAACAACAACTTTTTCAAACTCACGCATTTGTTCTGGCTCAAGCTGATCTTCTTTTTCGTTATAGCGTGCTTTTGCATAATCAACAAGCATTTCTACAATTTCTTCAGGCTCTTTACGGCGTAACATTTCTTCCGTAATTTGCCCTTCATCTAGAATATTAGCATTTACATAATCAACGATACCTTGTAAATTCCAATCTTCTTCTAACTCATCACCTGGTGTATACGTAGCGACAACTCGTTCAACTGTTGATTGGATCATACGCTCTACAATATCACGCAGATTTTCTGAATCCAATACTTCAAAACGCTGCTTGTAGATTACTTCACGCTGCTGACGTAATACATCATCATATTGAAGCAATTGTTTACGCGCATCGAAGTTGTTACCTTCTACTCGTTTTTGTGCAGATTCAACGGCTCTTGTCACGATTTTACTTTGAATTGGCTGTGAATCGTCCATACCAAGGCGATCCATCATGGACATCATGTTATCAGAGCCAAAGCGACGCATTAGCTCATCTTCCATTGAAAGATAAAATTGAGAAACCCCAGGGTCCCCTTGACGACCAGCACGACCACGCAGCTGGTTATCAATACGACGAGATTCATGACGTTCTGTACCAATTACAGCTAAGCCGCCTGCTTCAATAACACCTTCGCCTAATTTAATATCTGTTCCACGTCCAGCCATGTTTGTTGCAATTGTCACCGCGCCTTTTTGACCAGCATTTTCAATAATATCAGCTTCACGCTCATGCTGCTTTGCATTTAAAACGTGGTGTTTAATGCCTTTTTTCTTTAATAATGAAGACAACAGCTCAGACGTTTCAATGGCTACTGTACCAACAAGCACAGGCTGTCCGTTCGCATAGCGCTCAGCAATATCTTCTACAACGGCCTTGAACTTGCCTTCCATTGTTTTATAAATTAAGTCTGCTTTGTCATCACGGGCAATGTCTTTATTCGTTGGGATTACAACTACCTGCATGTTGTAGATGTTTCGGAACTCTTCCTCTTCCGTCTTCGCTGTTCCCGTCATACCCGCTAGCTTTTCATACATACGGAAGTAGTTCTGGAACGTGATTGTTGCAAGCGTCATACTTTCGTTTTGAATATCAACATTTTCTTTTGCTTCGATTGCTTGGTGAAGCCCATCGCTAAAGCGACGACCTTTCATTAAACGACCCGTAAATTGGTCGACGATTACGACTTTCCCGTCTTCTACCACATAATCAACATCATTTTGCATCGTTACGTGTGCTTTTAACGCTTGGTTAATATGATGATTTAAAGCGACGTGCGAGATATCAAAAAGGTTTTCGATACCAAACGCTTTTTCAGCTTTAGACATTCCGTCTTCAGTTAACTGAACACTCTTCGTCTTCACATCAAACGTATAATCCGTTTCTTTATCAAGCGTGCGAACGAATGCGTTAGCTTGAATGTAAAGAGCCGTCGACTTTTGAGCAGTTCCAGAGATAATCAACGGTGTACGCGCTTCGTCAATTAAAATGGAGTCAACCTCATCGATTACAGCGAAGTGAAGCGGACGTTGTACCATTTGCTCTTTATAAAGCACCATATTATCACGTAAATAATCAAATCCTAGCTCGTTGTTTGTTGTATACGTAATGTCAGCAGCGTACGCTTCTTGTTTTTCATCTTTTGTTAAGCTGTTTAGATTTAAGCCAACTGTTAAGCCTAAAAACTCATAAAGGCGTCCCATTTCAGTTGCGTCACGGCTTGCTAAGTATTCATTGACCGTTACAACATGCACGCCTTTTCCAGTAATTGCATTTAAATAAACAGGCATTGTTGCAGTTAACGTTTTACCTTCCCCTGTTTTCATCTCAGAGATATTCCCCTCATGTAAGGAGATACCACCCATTAGCTGCACTTTATAAGGATACATGCCTAATACACGCTTTGCTGCTTCACGTACAACTGCAAAAGCTTCCGTCAGCATATCGTCTACAGATTCACCATTTTGATAACGCTCTTTAAAGTCTACCGTTTTCTCACGAAGCTGATCATCTGTCAGCGATGCAATATCAGGACCCAACGCATCAATCTGTTCAGCCATTCGTTCTAAACGACCGATTTGGCGTTGATTTCCGTCAAACACTTTTTTAAATAATCCAAGCATATTAAACGCTCCTCTATTTATAATCAATACATTTTGTACTTGTTATTTCCTTATTATAAAACATTCTGAATAAAATTGTAACATCGGGGCTAGACAAGTAGCAACTTATACTCATATTACGGAATTGATCATTTACTCAATATTGCCCAGAAGAACCAGGATAAGCAAAGTAAACTAGACATCGCTAAAAAAGACAGCGAATAAAGCTCGCTGCCTTAGGAGTTACTGTATTTAGTTTGGTTCAATCAGTCCGTATCGCCCATCTTTTCGGCGATAAACGACATTGGTTGTATTTGTGTCGGCATTTGTGAAGACAAAGAAGCTATGACCAAGCATATTCATCTGTAAAATTGCTTCTTCACTATCCATTGGTTTTAAGTTAAATCGTTTTGTACGGACAAGCTCTAGCTCTTCTTCATCCGTTTCAGCTGCAACGGCAACGCTTGAGTCACCTTCCAACGCAGCGAATAGGTATTTTTCAGCACCTTTTTCACGCATTTTACGGTTCACTTTTGTTTTATGCTTGCGAATTTGGCGCTCAAGTTTATCAAGGACAAGGTCGACTGCGGCATATAAATCTGTATGCGTCTCTTCAGCACGTAATACAAGATCAGTCATTGGAATTGTAACTTCTATTTTTTGGTCGTTGTTGTATACTTTTAAGTTTACGTTTACATCAGCATTAGGTGTACCATCGAAATAGCGCTCTAACTTGCCGAGCTTTTTCTCTACATATTCCCTGATTGCTGGAGTTACCTCAATGTTTTCGCCACGAATGTTGTACATCATATTCGAACTCCTCCTTTAATCATTGCTATACCTCTATATTTCTACAATACCCGACACTTTCCCTTCTTAAACCTATATTTTTTTGAAAATTCAGCGAATAAATTTTCAAATTTAAGAAAGTGTATGTTGGAACTCAAAAAAAAGACCTTCTTCAAAGAGAAGAAGGCCTTATTTTTTCAATTTTTTATGCTTTCTATTCAGTTTCGCTTATCGTAAAAACTTCCATCGAATGTTTCATTTCCATACGGGTTAACATAACGATTAACATGCTGTTTTTTGGCCTTTGTTTTTTGAAGGTCCTCTTCAACACTTTTTTTCCATTTTAACAATGTTGAATCAATGATGGCATTCATGCTAACGATGATTTTCCCTCTCGAATCTTTTTGGCTTTCTTTCGACTGAACAAGCTCGTCAATATATTGACTTCGCTCTTGAAGCAAAGATTCCACTTTCGTAATCATATCCTCACGTTCTTCTGCCAGAAGCGGCTTTTGTACAACCCCATAGAGCTCAGCCGTCAAGTCATATAAGGAGTCCAGAGACGTCACGCTTGGCCACCTGAACCATGGGTTTGCTTACGATTCATTTGAATAACCTGCTTCCACGTATCGCGAAACTCAACGGCATATTCCTCTACTTCGTCGAGGATTTCTACGCGATTTTGAACATTGGCTTCAATTAAACGCTGATTCATATAGTCATACATCGCCATCATTTCTTTTCCAACCGTAGCACTTGTATCCAACGTAACCATTAGCTCTTGAATAATCTTTTGTGCTTTAAGTAAGTTTTCGTTTTTCACTTCGATATTATGTTGTTCAAACCCCATACGGGCCATTTTAATAAATTTAATACATCCGTTGTAAAGCATCAGCGTAAGTTCACCAGGTGAAGCGGTTTGAACTGCCCCTTGCTGATACGCTTGATAAGGATTTGCTGCCATTTCCTTCACTCCTTCTCGTACTTTTTCTATGTTTAAGCAAAATATTGCGATAGCTGCATGCTTTGTGCGTTTGAATTTTGAATGGCTTTTTCCATTGCTGTAAATTGGCGCCAGTAACGATCTTCCACCTGCACAAGACGACTTTCAAATCGACTAATTTGATCATCCATGTCACGTAAATTACGGCCGAGCACAAACTGCGTATTCGTCCAAGTTGAGCGACCTGCACGCTGCTCAATTTTAGATACCGTATCCGCAACGGATTCACGAAGTCTTCGGACAATTCCTTTTTCGCTTGTCGTTTCACCATTCTTTGAAAATAAGTCCATAACAGACTGCGGATCTTTCTCAAGTGCTTCCTTTAGCTTTGTCTCGTTAATAACAAGCTTTCCACGGTCCATATAGTTCGTACTTGTCGTAATTCCAATATCCGTTAGCTGCTTAAATTCACCCGTAAGGCCTGAAACAGCTGAATACCAGTTGGAACGCATTTGATTTAAGCCGCTTGAAAGAATTGAATCGTTTTTTAATAACCCACTTTTCGCTTTTTCTTCCCACTGCTCCGCTTGTTTGTCCGTTAAGCCTTCACGCTGCGCATCCGTTAAAGGACCGTAATCGCGGTAGCGCTCTTCGGTGATTTTACCATTAAGAGTGGCAATGAGCTCATTGTATTTCGTCACAAAATTTTTAATTGATTCCACGGCTTTATCCGTGTTATTGCTGACATTTACGCGCACAGGGGCTGTAAAGTTATCTTGCAGGGTAAAGCTCACGCCGCTTATTGTAAACGTATTGGACTTTCGCGTTGTTTGTAAGCCGTTAATTTCAAACGTTGCGTCAGTTCCGCTTTGTTCATTCGTTTGATCGAGCTTTAGCGTCTGGGTCAGAAAATCACCTTCAAGCTTCATTTGAGGACCCGCCGCATCCGTACTGCTCGTCAATTTACCCGTGTCTTTACGAGTAAACATGATTTTATCCGTTCCTGAATCGTAAAATGCAGAAATTCCAACCTTGGAGTTATTAATCGTAGAAATAACGTCGTTTAAAGATTTTGTACCATCAAACTCAAAGTTCATTTTCCCATTCTTTTGATCATCTTCAATCGCTTTTCCATTTTCATCATAGGTTATAATGGCAAATGATACGTAGTTTTGTTCATAATCAAACCCTTGTACCACGCTATCTTTTGCAAGTTGCGTACCAAACGTCATTTCACCGGTTGCCGCGTCAATAAATACATCGTTTGCACCTAGGTTATCCGCGCTGTTAACAACCGTATAATTAGTAGAAGCACCGTCCGCATCATTGACCGTAATAGAAGTCGGTAAATTAGAAATAGCTCCTTTTCCTAACGAAACCTTCGTCGTGTCACTCGCTACCGTAATCGCGCTTTGATTGATCGTTTTAGTCTGCCACGTTAGACCACCTGAAAACGCACTTTGCTGAGACCATAAGCTTTTGGATGGATCAATTTTCGTTGTTCCTGAAACTGCCCCGCTAATATTTTTGGCAGCCGTCGCCATCGTTACGTTTGATAACGTATACGACGCGTTACCTGCTGAAGTTGTCGCAGTAGCCGTAACTTTTGATTCATCTGCTGAAGATGAGCTTTTCACCATATATGTTGACTGGAGCGTCATGTTAAAAGCCGAATCACGAAATTCCGTTAACAATCGGTTCATTTCGCGATACTGGTCGCGCTGCCATTCTGTTGTTTGCTTTTTTTGCTTTATTTTATCCAGCGGCATACGCTCCGCTTTCATTAAGTCACTTACGATTTGGTCAATATCCATTCCACTTGCTAATCCACCAATACGAACCATTGTTTCACCGCCAATTACATTTTTTGATCAATGACTAACCCTGCAAGCCGCTCCATCTCGGCATGCATATCTAAAAGCTTTTCGGGAGGTATCTCACGAATCACTTCGTTTGTTTCTGCATTTACAACCTGAGCGAAATACGTATGAGACTTTTCATGAAGCTGAAAACGCACCGAAACAAACGTAGGCGCGAGCTTTCGATTAATCTCTTCCACTGCTTTTTCAAGCTGTGCAATTATTACTTCATTGCTGCTTTCCAGCGCTTTTGACTCTGTTTCTAGCTGTTTTGTTTCTTTTGATTGCTGAACATTGGCATAGCTTAACGCAATTGAATGAAGCATTTTAGCTGAAAATGATGTCCCCTCCATCACAGCCACCCCTTAAAAAAACACTCTTTTCTATTGTTATCGGAAGCATTTATTTATTGTTTATAGGTAGTTCGCAGTACTTTTTCGCTTTAAAAACACGATTTCGCATGAGATAAGGCTTGTTTTTTCGACAGGGATGAAGGTCACGAGCGCTACCTTTGTTATCCATTAATCTGTTTTATTTTCCTATTTCTTTAAATCTAGACCTTTATTGGGGGCTTTTCGTGCTACAATGCTGTTAAAATTCCACATTGTCACGATCCTCTATAAAGGAGCTACTCAGCCATGAAAAAAACGATCATTCCTTTTCTACTTGCCGGGATGCTCACGGCCTTTGCCGTTATTCATACAAACGAAAAAGCAATTAAAGAAACCGACTCGTATTCTACTATTCAAGCGAAAATTGAAACCTATGCGAAAAAAGAAGAACCCAGCTTGTCCATTCAAGAAATACAAAAAGACGAAACGATCAACGGAGAAAAGCGCATCATTTTGTTCACCACAACCGATAAACAAATTGGCTGTGCCATTCTGCAAAAAAACTACTTAAACCGCTATAAGATTGAATACATCTCTACCCAAGAACCCGCTCAAATCGAAGACAAATCGGCTTTATCGTCTATTTATACATAAGCAAGAGTTTGGAATATAACAAAATGATTGCTTCTAAGAGCCAAACAATAGCCGCTCCCCTCTCTATGGTTTGGCTCAACACGTTCGCTCCATTGCGCCACGGCCACTCGCTTTCCGCGCAGAGGAGTCGAGTGCCTTTCTCTCCATTCCACTCCGTCTCCAAACTAGGCTTGCCCAATCACAAAAAAGCCTGGACAACTAAGAGTTGCGAACTCTCAATCGTTCAAGCTTACCATTGGCTGAAATACTTCTGTTTCAGCCTTTTTCATAAAAAAAGACCTTCTCACGGGAGAAGATCAATAAAAAAGGGGATAGGGGAATACCTTGATATTAGTATGGGCTTGATTGCTGTCATTTATACCTTTTCATAGTAAAAAAAGACTCTAGTACATAGACTAGAGTCTTTCTATTCAGCTTAAAATTAACGTAGAAGTTGAAGAACTCCTTGTGGCTGTTGGTTAGCTTGAGCAAGCATTGCTTGAGCAGCTTGAGAAAGAATTGAGTTTTTCGTTTGATTCATCATTTCTTTCGCCATATCAACGTCACGGATACGAGATTCCGCAGCTGTTAGGTTTTCAGAAGATGTAGCTAGATTATTAATCGTGTGCTCTAGGCGGTTTTGGTTCGCACCTAGTTTAGAACGTTCTGCGGAAACTTTTTCAATAGCACTTTGAATTGCTGTAACAG
The DNA here is from genome assembly GCA_024134725.1 of Bacillus sp. 1780r2a1. Lineage (NCBI taxonomy): Bacteria > Bacillati > Bacillota > Bacilli > Caryophanales > Bacillaceae > Bacillus > Bacillus sp. 1780r2a1. The sequence continues at coordinate 4,000,455 of CP099863.1, forward strand.
CTTTACCTGCATTTTCAGCTGATGATACGTCTAGGGCAGCTTCATTAGCAGTATTGTTAGTACCATCAGTAACTGTGGCTGCTGTTGTAAAACCGGCATTTCCTGCTGTACCAGTAATTCCTAGAGCTGCTGCACGCATATCCTCAAATTCAAGCGTCATGGTTTGGTTTTCATTCGCACCAATTTGTGTTGTAAATTGAGACTTTGCACCAGTTGCTGGTGTTCCTGCTACTGCTGCAGTTAAGTCTTGAGTCCAAGTATCACCAGTTGCTGCATCACCTTTTGCAGCTGAAATGTCAATTGTCATACCTTTGTAAGTAAATGTATCTCCTGTTAAAGATACATCAGAAGTTCCTCCATCTACAGACCAACCAGTAGCTGTTTTTTGAAGTGTTAGAGTTTCATCAGCAGCTCCTGTAAATGTCCCACTAATAGTAGCTTCACCTGAAGCAGTATTAGTACCCCCAGCTGTCATATCAGTTGCTGATGCAATTGTAGTTGCTGGTGTTCCTGGAACAGCTGGTGAACCTCCTACTTGAGTACCTGATGTAGCATTTAATAATTTTTGGTTATTAAATTCAGTAGTATTACCAATTCTGTTAATTTCCGATGTTAATTGGTTAATCTCTTTTTGAATTTCACCACGGTCTGTACCTGTGTTTGTATCATTACCAGCTTGAACAGCTAGTTCACGCATACGTTGAAGAATGTCGTGAGTTTCGTTTAAAGCACCTTCTGCTGTTTGAATCATTGAGATTGAATCTTGTGCATTTTTCCCAGCTTGGTCTAAACCACGAATTTGCCCGCGCATTTTTTCTGAGATTGCTAGCCCAGCTGCATTATCTCCAGCTTTATTAATTGCAAGACCAGAAGACAATTTCTCCATTGATTTTGATTGAGCAGCATTTGCATTACCGAACTGACGGTATGTGTTTAAAGCCGCAATATTATGATTAATTCTCATTATAATTTCCTCCTTGAATATGTTTTCGCCCACGTCCGTGTGAGCTTATTTTGACTCCCCGCCAATCGGCCGCCTGGCAGTTTGTCTTTACAAGAATGATATCGTCTTCTTTTTTAGATTGTTTAGCGGTTTCTTTACTTTTTTCAAAAGAAAAACCAAGACGGTTTAGAGTCTTGGTTTGGTGTCATTTATTATTTTTAAGATGTCCATCATATTAGCTACCGGCTTGGATGCCTGGCGGTTTTCCAGCTGTATTTCTTCATAGATTTCTTGGCGATGGACTTCAACGTCACGCGGGGCCTTGATACCAAGTTTGACTTGATCACCGCTAATAGAGAGAACGGTCACTTCAATGTTTTCACCGATTTTAATCGTTTCGTTCGTTTTACGCGTTAGGACTAGCATGGTCGTTCCCTCCTTAGTTGTTGACGGGCTGAAACAGCGCGTGCTTTGTTTGGTAGACTTCGTTATTTAAGATAACTTGCTTAGCTTGATTGTTTTTGGTGTTAAAAACGATTGGTGCCTGCAGGTTTGCCGTAATTTTAGTCACGTCGTCATGCATCGTTAAAATGACGTATACCGCAGCGTCACTGCTACTTTCAAGCTGAAGCTGCTTGACCGTTGTCTCATCTAATTTAAAGTCATAGTCTGGGAAGAATTGAAATGGCTCGGTCATCACAAACGCAACTTCCTGCGTTTTCGTAGACTGTAACACGTGGAACATATCAGCGTTTGGAAGCGGCAAAATCACAAATTGCGTTTCGTGTGGAAACCCGGGAAGACCTTTTTCAAATGTTAATGAGGGTTGTTCAATTTGAACATCACCGTGATAAGCTGTTTTAAGCATGAGCTACACCTCTTGTTTAATTGTTGAGATTGATAGTGTTTCAGGTACATAGTTTATTTTGACACTAAACGGACTTGGAATAAAGGTTATGTTGCTTGGATAGATGGGCTTTTCGCTGTTGCGCTTGGCTTGATCAGCGATTGGATTACCCTCCTGTTCAATTTTCATTAACTCTTTTCCTTCTTGGGTTGCTTTTGTAATAGATTCCATCACCGCCTGTTTTCCTTCATTTGCTTCTTCGGCCATTCTTTTTAAAATTGATTGCAGGTTCATTTCTTCCCATGCCTTAGTTTGATCAATAGTAAGCCGGGACGGTGTTTTTTCGACAATGATCTGGATTTTTTCTGTCGAAACGTCGACTGGCTGGGGCTGAGTGATGGATGGCATGGCGTAAGAGGCCTGGGTGGCACTAACTTGCATCAGTATTCCTCCTAAAAAACCCCTTCAAAGAAGGAGTTTTGGTTTAGCGTAAAAAGTCAAGAAGCGTTGGCTGAATGAGCTTGGCACCAACTGATAAGGAAGCACGGTGCACGCTTTCTTGAATGGTTAAGTCCGTAATGACTTTCTCAATGTCAGCATCTTCGTTATCTGAAATCATACGGCTAGCGATAATTTCTTGAGAAGCAATGCGATTTTCAATGAGCTCCAGGCGATTGTTTCTTGCACCAAGCTCTGAACGCTCTGCTGATAGAGTTGATAAATAGTCATCCACTTGTGTTGATAATTGTTGAAGCGATTCAACGTCGTTGTTTTCAAAACCAACTTGAATATTATTGATGAAATCAAACGCTTCTTGCGAAAAGATACGGTCAGCATTAATGTTGACACGTAGGCTGACGCCTTTTGATACTTCAACTGAAAAAGGGTCGGCATTAATTTCAGATGCAATGGAGCCATCCGCACTTTGAGTAACGGGCGCGTTCCCTACGTTCACGCCGTTAAAGATATATCTGCCCGCTACTTGCGTATTTGCTACCTGCATAAAATCGAGCTTCAGCTGTTCAATTTCACGAGCAATTGCTTGGCGATCTTGTCCATCGTTCGTGCCGTTTGTTCCTTGAACCATAAGCTCTTTAGCACGTTGAAAAATGGAGTTAACTTGTTCAAGCCCTGCTTCAGAGTTATCAAACCACGAATAGGCCTCGGTTAAGTTTCGCTTGTATTGATCAATTTCAGATAGGTTAGACCTGTATGCCATCCCCTTCGTAGCGACAACGGGATCATCTGACGGACGCGTAATTTTCTTACCCGTTGATAGCTGATTTTGCAAGGTTTGGAGCTGATTATAGCTGCTGTTAATATGTCGTAATGAGTTGGCCGCCAACATGCTTTGTGTAATTCGCATCTTTATCTACCACCCGTTCCCAATCCGTTAATAATACGATCTAACATTTCATCAATTACTGTCACCATGCGAGCACTCGCATTGTATGCGTGCTGAAACTGAATCATGTTGCTCATTTCTTCGTCAATTGAAACGGAGCTTGTTGATTGTTTTCTCTGCTCCACAGCTTGTTGAAGCGTTTCTGAGTTTCCTTTTAGACGGTTTGCCTGCTGACCGTTAACCGCCATTTGTCCAATAAGAGATTGATAATATTCTTTCATGGATACAGTTTGATCGTTAGTAAGCTGAATACGAATACTATCACGAAAGTTAGCCAGCGCTAGCGCATTACTTCCGTCTCCTTTACGGTCTCCATCTATTGCTGATTGAGAAGCAGCCGCTATATTGTTAGTACTTTGAATAATTTCATTTGATAGCGTAATGTTTTTCGCTGCGCCTTTTTCCTCGTTAATTGGATTAAAGAAAGATACACCCGTTTGGCCATCTAACGTTACGCCCTGTTCGTGCTGGCCGTTAAACCAGTTTACAAACTCAAAGGCCATTTTATCAAGAGACGCCAGCATATCCGAGTATACGCCTTTAGTTTGGCCACTTTCATCTACGTAACCTGCTGATTCAATCAATCCTTTAAGCTTACCTTGTGAAAGGTTAGCTGGCGAAAGTGTTTGGCCACCTACACGAATATCAGTTACGATTCCGCCCCTATCGTTTATTGTAAACGCTGCAGCTTGGCGAGTTTGACCATTGACTAACGTAACAGGGCCGTTTGCAGTTTGCATCGTAACCGTCACGGTTCCTTCAGCTACGAGCAGACTGTTACCGCTTGTTTGATTGTACTGTACGTCAAATTCTACAAACTGTGAAAGCTCGTCTAATAAGCGGTCACGCTCATCGTATAAATCATTTGGCAAATAGCCGTGCGCTTCAATGTCATTAATTTGTTTATTAACGTTATTGATTTGCTCAAGAACCGAGTTCATTTGCGTGACGGTGACGTCAATTTCAGATTGTAAATCACCTTGAATAACTTCCAGCGATGTGGACAGATACGTAAATGTATCAGCAATCGCATTTGCCCTCTCACGTGCAACAGATCGAGCACCGGCATTTGATGGATTTGCGGCAACGTCTTGAAGCGCTTCGAAGAATTGATCAAACGTTGCCGACAGTCCGTCTTCAGATGGCTCATTTAAAATTTCTTCCATTTTGTCAATGGCTGCCGATTTAGCATCCCAATAACCTACCTTAACCGTTTCCCCTCTGTACTGTACATCAAGGAACTGATCGCGCACACGCTCAATCGTTTTGGCATCCACCCCCGTGCCAAGTTGGCCTGTCACTCCTGGACGGTTCATTCCTGGTGTTGGGTAAGGCGTACTCGCTTCAAACGTAACGCGCTGACGGGTATAGCCTGGCGTGTTGGCATTGGCGATATTTTGCCCGACTGTGTATAGCGCTGACTGCTGCGCATTCATGCCTCGCTTTGCAACCTGTAGCCCATGAAAAGTTGAAATCATTACATTCTCTCCTTCATTCTCTACGCTTTTGACTGAAAGGTAGATGCTGGTGTAAGTGGTGGTACATCGTTTTCTACTTTTGTATAATTATATGAATCTACTTGTTGAGATGAGGTTAATAAGTCAAGCTCAAGATTAATGAGCTGCAGAGATTGTGTTAGCAGTTGTTGATTTAACTCATTTTTTTTCTGAATGCTTTCAATAAGTTCAATGAGCTGGCTTTGAAGTGGTTGAAGGGTAATGGCTTGATCGATCTGTTCGATATTTCCCATGAGCAACATACGCTGTTTTTCCAATGCTTCTATCGCCGCAACATGTGTTTGCTCATCTTTAAGCACATGGGTTAAATTTTTGATATCTTGGCTAATAATAATTGCCGTCTTCTGGTCTGTTAAAGCTAATAAGCTCTTATGCAATGCAATTTGCTTTGTTAAAATTTCATTCAGTTTGCCGCTATTCAATTTTTGTCATTCCCTTTACTTTTTATAAAAGTTGATAAGCCCTTTTGCCACTTCTTCTGCGTTAACTTTATATGTTCCATTTTCAATCTGCTGCTTTAGCTGTTCAACCTTTGCTGAATGCTCTGTCGCTTTCGTACTCATTTGCTGAAGCTCTTTCGCTTCTTTTGAAATTTGTACACCATCTCGTTTTCCTGTTTGCTGAGCTTTTTCCATTTTTTCAGCTGCCTTTTGATATGGATTTATTCTGCTAGAATGAGTTGAATTTATCTTCATTTTTCGTCACCTCTTTAAAGTTTGTATCCGCTATCTATTACTCATTATATCGGAGCTTTGAATTAAACATTTAGCAACTGATTCAAAGTTGAGGCTAAATGCACAAACATACTAAAAAGCTTCAAAATAAGTGCGATTTTGTACCCAAACTAAAAAGGTCTTAAGAACCATTATTTTTATTAAAAGAAGATAACCAGTTCTTTCTATCTAGATTATTTATCTTTCAAACGATAAGTTGATAATCGATCCTGTCGTTCACTTTGACGTTTTGTTTCTATTTCGTGCTTCGCTAAATCATTTTTCAACTGCTGAGCGCAACTATGACAAAGCTTTCCCTCTCTAATATTTTGCCCACACTCTAGGCAAGGGTAGCTTAGGTTTGGAAATTTGGCTATTAGTAGCCTCCCCTGTTGAATAAACTGCCGAATGCGCAGATCTGGTACTTTCGTTTTTTTAACGACTTCATACATGGTTGCAGTTCGATTTTCTCGCTTTCGTAAAAAGGTAACCACGCGCTCATACTGGTCTTCTTCTTCCTGATAACAACTTGGGCAAATGTTGCGTGCTCCACTTTGAACATATAAGCTTCCACAACGTAAACAATTCGTTAACATGCTCCTTTTCCCTTTCTCTTCTCATTTCCTTTTGTATCGGCTGAACCGCTTATTTTTTCAACGGTAAATTGTAAAAGAATAGATTGCTGCCGCCACATCTTTTAGACAAAGCGCTGCTTCGTGTAACGTAACGCCTGTTGTGTACAAATCATCAATTAAAATGACGTTTCTTTTTGTAACCGAAGCTGGCTCCACAAGCTCAAACACCCTATGGTTTTGTAGCCTTTCTTCTCTCGTTTTCTTCGCTTGTTTCTCCGTATGCTTACGAGTAAGAGGATAAGCTACTTCTGCCGGGAGTAAAGATGCCAACGCTTCCGCTTGATTAAACCCTCGTTCATACATTCGTTCCTTGCTTAAAGGGATGGGAACCAGTACGGGATTCTCGGGACTATATACCTTATAAAGCTGAGCGAAATCGTCAGTAAATATTTTATGAAGTTCGTAGTCACCTCGGTATTTAAACAAAGCCATTACCTCTTTTGCGAATTTATTATATTTATATAATGAATAGTTACGAATTAAAGGTGATTTCTTCTTGTTCCATTGAACGCAGTCGATGCAATATTCACCCTTATAATAAGCTATAGGAAGCTCATTAAGCATCCTTCCACAACGTCTACAAAGTGGCTCTGAAAGCCCTTTAAAAGATGACTGGCACGTTTCACACAGCCACTTTTTTTGCTGTGGAGAAATCAGAGACGAGAAGCTATGAGCGGGTTCAATTGATTCATGGCACAGTAAACACCATATCATATCTGAATTAGACCTTGTTTTTTTGCCATATCGTTCATATCTACCATATGCTTTTTCGCTTTTTTCATTTCACCCGTTTGCCCATAGTGAAAGAAGACCACGTCTCCTGTTGGAAAGTTTGCGCTTCTACCAACTCGGCCTGAAATTTGCACAAGTGCGCTTTCAGTGAAAATTTCATTTTCAGCACCTACTACAGCGACATCAATATTAGGGACAGTCACCCCTCGTTCTAAAATGGTTGTTGTAACCAAAATGGTATATTGCCGCTCACGAAATGCTTTTACTTTTTCTTTTCGCTCCTTATCTTCTGCGTGCACCCCAGCCACGCTTGGCGTTAGCTGTTGAATGAGTTCTACAACGGACTGAACCCATTTGACCTTTGGTACAAACACAAAGCACTGCTTATCATCACATACTCGCTGCTTGATCCAGCTTGATATAGAAAAAGGTAACTTCTTTTTAACAAGCCTCTTCTGCCAGTTGCCACACCATACAAAACGAGGTATCGGAATGGGATACCGGTGATAGCGAGCCGGTATTTTGACAGCTGCTAGCTTATTTTCTTTAACCTGTTGCTTAAGATTTTCACTGGGAGTTGCTGTTAAGTAAATAAGGGTTGATTCTACTTTACGAGCTTTGTGGGCAGCATACTGTAACATTGGTTCTGCTGAATAAGGAAATGCGTCTACTTCGTCAATGATCACGACGTCAAATGCTTCATGGTAACGCAAAAGCTGATGCGTGGTTGCGAGGATTAAGGAAGAGTGCTTCCCTTTATCAGCACTTCCACCGTAAAGCGCCACTACTTCCAATCCTTGAAATGCTTGTTGAAGCCTTGGATGAAGCTCCAGGACTACGTCCGTTCTCGGCGTGGCGATGCATACTGATTTACCCAAACCAAGTGCTTTGGCAATACCTTCAAAGAGAACTTCCGTTTTCCCAGCGCCACAAACGGCCCATACGAGCAGCTCTTGATTTGAATTTACGGCTTCTACCATTTGGCTAGAAGCCGTTTGCTGAGCAGGAGAAAGCTTGCCTTTCCATGTAAGAGCTGGGGACGAAACCTTGCGTAAAAGAGGACCTTTCCATGTGATAAGCGGCGTACATTCTGATACACGCCCCATCCCAATGCAAGCGCGACAATACGTACACGTGCTGTGACAGCGACCACAATGAAACGAAGCAAATAGATGCTGCTGCTGATTTCCACAGCGCATGCAGGTCATCACGTCTTTTTTAATGATTGACTTATGATAGCGAATATAGCCTTGTTCGTAATGTTCATGAAGAGTGGAAAAAGAAAATGAAATGAGTTCATCAGGGAGTAATTGCTTCCCAATGAGGAATTGTTGGAGACTTGAACTAAATAAAAATGCAGGGTTAACAGAGGGGGCATACCACTCCGGAAGCTGTGAGATCGCCTTCGCTTCCCGTGAGGAATTTGGTACTAACTGATTGTCATGTAGAATAAAACGCAAAAACATCGCTCCTTTCATCCTAACTAGTACGAGATACGTTGACTAAATTCCTGCAATAAAAAAACCAAACTAACAAAAAGTTAGTTTGGCTTTATTCTTTATACCACCCAACACCGATGGCACCTTCTCCTAGATGAGTACCAATAACTGGTCCAAAGTATGACAGGGTCCACTCAATGTGAGGGTACGTTTCTTGCAGCTCTGCTTTAAATTCTGCTGCTTCTGAAGGGCGATTGGCATGAATCACTACGCCTTTCATTGGCGCAAGCTCACGTGCATCCTCATCCAGTAATTCTACGATACGTTTTAACGCGCGCTTTCTTGTACGGATTTTTTCATAAGGGACAATTTTTTTATCAACAAAGTGAAGCAGTGGCTTAACTTGCAACAAGCTTCCAATAATCGCTTGAGCTGCATTTAAGCGACCTCCACGCTGCAAATGTGAAAGATCGTCTGCCATAAAATAAGCACGTATAGACTTTTTCATTTCATCCAAACGATTTACAATCTCTGCTGGCGTACGACCAGCTTTCGCCATTTTAGCTCCTTCAAGAACATAAAAGCCTTGCACCATGCAGCTAATTTCAGAATCATATACTTGTACGTCAAAACCTGAAACCATTTCGCTTGCTGAAAGTGCCCCTTGATAGGTTCCACTAATCCCACTTGAGAGCGTCACAACGACCGCCGACTCATAACCATCACGCTGTAGCTGCTCATACAGTTCAACAAACTCACCAATTGGAGGCTGAGAGGTTGTTGGCAATGTTTTGGCATCTTTAATTTTATGAAAATATTCTTCCGCCGTTACGTCTATTTCTTCACGATAAGTTTCACTACCAAAAATAACGCTAAGCGGTACCATATGTATGTCATGTTGAGCGCGCACTTCTTCTGATATATACGCTGTACTATCAGTAATAATTGCCGTTTTCATTTGAAAGGGTCCATCCTTTTTTATTATTTAAAAATAAGTTCACTCTATTTTACAACATTTCAATTTAAAATGCATGTTTACAAAAACAAAGAAAGCCCTTTTAACCTTCCCTCTTTTCACGTATAGATGTTGACCAATAAACCTTGGATTTCACCTACTCTTGCTAAAAGCTGAAGCTCATTCGTTGATTTATTTAGCACGTCGTTTGTTAAATCAACAAGCTTACGATCGACTTCTTTTACAAGCTTATATACCTTTGTCGTTCCTCTTCTGTTAAAGCCCCTCTCTTCATGCAGTTCAAAGCCATTTTTAACTGCATCATCCATAAACTCTTTCACCAGGGCTTTGTACTTTCGAAGCACATCAACCGTCTGATTCTTGGCTAAGTGACGACCTTGTTCATCGATTTTTGTCACCAGTTGTGATAAACGCTCATGGGTGAGGTCACGCTGCTTTTTAGCTATAACGTCCGTGAACGTAATTGATTCTTGAACCTCTTTCGCTTTAGAAACGTTTAGTTGATTTGTCAGTCCGTTAATTCGCTGAACATCCATTTCTATTCCTCTTTCATTTTTACTTGTATTATACAGGAAAAAGAGAAAAGCACCGTGCTTTTCTCTCTTTTTCATAATCCATTATTTTAACAACTGTAAAATGCCTTGTGGAAGCTGGTTAGCCTGTGCAAGCATCGCTTGCGCAGCTTGGTTTAAAATGTTGTTTTTCGTAAACTCCGTCATCTCCTGTGCCATATCCACGTCACGAATGCGCGATTCAGAAGCCGTTAAGTTTTCACTCATTGTACTGATATTGCTCATCGCATGCTCAAGGCGGTTTTGTGCAGCACCAAGCGTTGAGCGATCTTTTGACACAGCAGCAATCGCTTTATCAAGCTGAGTAATAGCAGTTGTTGCATTTGTTGCGGTTGTAATAGAAGTTGTCGTAAGACCTAAAGTTGCCGTCGTAACGTCACCAATTTTAGCTAACTTTAGCGCTAAGCTCGGAGCCTCTGGTGAAATTTGAAATTGAATATTCGTTGTTTTCCCATCTAATAAATTTGTACCGTTAAATTGTGTTGTTTGTGCGATACGGTCGATTTCCTGCTTTAACTGCTGCACTTCAGCATCTAAATACGCACGGTCTTCAGCATCTTGATATGTGCCGTTTGAAGATTGAACGGCTAGTTCGCGCATGCGCTGAAGCATACTGTGCACTTCCTGCATGCCACCTTCTGCTGTTTGAATGAGTGAAATTCCGTCTAACGCATTACGCTCTGCCATATCTAAAGCGCGAATTTGAGAGCGCATTTTCTCTGAGATAGCTAATCCTGCTGCATCGTCTGCTGCGCGGTTAATACGAAGTCCAGATGATAGTTTCTCTAAGCTTTTCGACGTATTCATTTGATTCGTGGATAAGTTTTTATAAGCATTTAACGCTTGAATATTATGATTGATTCTCATTTAATAAGCTCCTCTTTATAATGTCGTTGTACTAATTTGGCTCTCATAAGACGATAATTTTCTACGAATGCTTGGTCGCTTTTGGGCTACCTCTTCACTCATTGCCTTATTCCAAGCAACTGAAATTTCCTTTAAAACGTGATGCGCGTCTTGTAAAATCGTAATATCTTTCTTCATGTTTCCTTCTACCACTCGTTCTGCTACGTAGTTATAAATCGTATCCAGCTGCTCCGCGATAACGCCTGCTTCATACTTTAAACCGACGCCTAGGCGATGAAGAATATCACTTGTATTTTTTAAATTTTCATTCGCTGTATAGAAATCTTTGTTATGAATATGTTCAATGCTTTCTTCGATATTTAAAATCGCTTTTTCATACAGCATGGACGTGAGCTGCTGCGATGTTTTTTGATAAAGAAGCTCTTCCGTTAAAAAGTCCAATTCATCATATCTCCCTTGTGTAGTCCTTTTTTTACTTATCGGCACGTCTAGTAGCCATTTTCATTCATGTCCTCGACTTTTTTTACAAATAAAAGAATTTCAGCAATAACTCCGTATAGCTGTGGGGGGATTTGATCTCCTAGCTCAATATCCATCAAATTTGTCAGAAGCGTTTCGTCTTCTTGCAGAGGAATATCATGTTGCTTTGCAAGACTAAGAATTCGATTTGCCGTCAAACCTGAACCTTGCGCAACGACTTTTGGTGCTCCTTCCCCTTGCTCATAGCGAATAACTGTTGCAGAAGGTCCTCTCTTTTGCCTTCTATTCCCTGTATTAATATACTGATAGTTCATATTGAATAATCAAATCCTTTCATTGACAGAAGCGGGATTTGTTTCTTAATTGGTGCTTTCACTTCTTCTTCGCTTCCTTTTCGTAACTCTGAATAGGAGACCCCTGTAATTGCGTAACCAATTGCTGTAATTTTATCCTTTAATTCATCCACAACCGTATCAGCGTTTGATACAAAAACGTCACTGTTCGTTTCAAATGAAATGGACAAATTACGATCTGCTGCTTTTAACATCACGCCAATTTCACCGAGTTGCTTCGTCTCAAATAGAAAGTATAAGCTTGTATTTTCCCAGTCAATTTTTTCATGCTGCTTATTTGACTGAACAAATACTTTCATGGTTCCTATTTCACCTTTTAACGTAAAAGGTATCTGCATATAAAGCTGCTGCGCTGATGAGGAATCCTGCTTATTTAAGAGCTGCTGTCCTGTAATATGCTGAAGGGCTGAATCAGTTGTTTGAGCCGACACGCCCACATATTCTCCTTTTAACAGACCACTTTTAACATCAGCTGTGGATGCTTGCTGTTGTCCTTGTAATACATGTAATGCCTCTTTTTCACGCTGAAACCCCAATCTCTTTACCGTTTCATAGATATCTCTAGCTCCTATTTCTGACTCATCAACGATGCTAATTCCTGGTAAAGCAGCTTTTGAAAACAAATCGTCTTGAACAAAATGCAGCATCTTTTGGTGAGAAGGCTTATAGTCCATTCCTTTAATCATCTCTTTAATTTGCATAACTAAGCTGTGAGCTTGAGAGCGATCCCCTTGTGCTAATAGACGTTTGGCTTCTTGAAGAAGCTGACTAGCCTTCAACATTTCTTTTTCAGACTTCATATCAGCATATAACATGAAATCACTTTGTAAAATCGCTTTATCTAGCTGCTTAACGGTTGCTTCTAACAGTTGTGAAGCCTTCATTCTTGCTGAAGGTGCTGATTCTTGAAGCAAATCCGACACATTGAGAAGCTGACGATTTACTTGCTGCTGTATATTTTTAAATTCTTTTGTGATATGCGCAAGTTTTTCTGTCACAACCGTTACAACTACATCTTTTGTAGCAGCATGAAAAGGTAGGTCTTTTGCTGATGATTGCTCAGAACTCTCGCTAATGGCCAATATAACTTCATTTATTTGCTTTCTAGCAGCCATTTCTTTATGCTGATCTGCTAATTTACTTGCCTCAACAAGAGCTTCACTTACTTTTTCAGCGTGTTCCGGATGAGCTATTAAAACTGGTAACACTTGATTGGAAAGGTGCTCAAGAGCAACTTTTATATTCGGCTCACGACTAAACTTACGCATAGCCAAATGAAGTACTTCTTGAACATTTTTTATATCTACTTGTTTTGTTTGTAACGCTGTTACCAAATCAATGGTGCGCTGAAGAACAAGTTCTTGCAGCTTTAAGCCTTCTAGTAGCTTTCTCTGAACTTCTTGCGATACACCGCTACTCTTTAATTCAAGAAGCAAAGCCTGCATTTCTTGTTTAGTTAGGGGCATGTTTTTCAGCAGGTCGTCTCGATTCAACTCTTTAAGAATGCTCGCTGTGACTTCTTGACTCGTTCGAAAAATACGCTGTAATTGCTCTACGATATTCTTAGGTATTTCTTCTACCTTTTTTAATTGCTGAAGAATACTCTCTACGTTATCACCTGTTTTTAGACGTTGAAGCAGTACGCTGATTTCCTCTTGGTTAAAAGACGATTGAGTCGCTCCTTTTACACTTTTTAAAGCTTCTTCAACCTTAACCTGTAGCTCTAATGACAAATTCGGTCGATTGGTAACCGCTTCTTTAAAAAGCTCCTTTAATCCATCACCGTGAAGAGCTTCATCAATGGCAGTAAGATGCGTTACCGTCACTTCTAACTCTTTATTCACAAGAGCAGAAATCGTTTCATCTGTTTGTGAAGCTGAGCGATTTATTATAGTAAAAAAACGTTCAAGTGCTACTATCGAAGATTCTGTTATTCGATATCCAGCATTTCTAAGTCTTTGAGCAGCTTTTTGTACTTGTTCTGAAGGAGCTGCCATATTTGGCCTTGTAACCGGTTCTTCAAAAAACTCTGTTGGTGTTTTCGATAAAACTTGTCCTTCTATATAACCTTCTTTTATATGCGTTACTTTTATTTTAATATGATCATTTTTACGTACTGGCTGGTCTAGCCAAACGGGTACTTCACGTCCCTTTACCTGCATAAGCACCTCTTTTTCATTCATTACTTCCTTAACTATTCCTTGCAGCGTATCTTCTGTTGCAACTGTAGTTGCCGAAGGCGCAATCGCGTGATGCAACGAATGGGATGACTGTTGAATTTTCATAGATTCACGCTCCATTAAGTCGCTTTACGACATATGTTCTCTACGGTATGTATCGGCTACTTTTTTTTGCTTTTCATATGTCTTTTCACCTAAAAAAGCTCCGCATACAAATGTATGCGGAGCTTTTTTGTTATCGTACTTCTACCCAACCGTTTTTAATTGCTACAACAACGGCTTGCGTACGGTCGTTTACGTTCATCTTTTGTAAGATATTACTTACATGATTTTTAACTGTTTTTTCACTAATATATAGAGCTTCACCAATTCCACGGTTGCTCTTTCCATCAGCTAAAAGCTGGAGTACTTCACATTCACGGCGAGTTAATAAGTGAAGTGGACGACGGATTTCAATTGGCTCATGTGGATATGAAGATGATTGACCTTGAGCTGCCAGTCGACGATATTCTTTTACTAGGCTATGCGTTACCTTCGGGTGTAGGTAAGATCCACCTTCTGCTACCACTTTAACAGCTTCAATTAATGCATCTGCATCCATTTCTTTTAATAGGTAGCCTCTTGCTCCTGTTTGAAGTGCATGAGTCACATATGTTTCATCATCATGAATAGATAAAATGATAACTTTCGTATCTGGATTCATCTCTACTAGCTGCTTTGTTGCTTCAACACCATTTACAGCTGGCATATTGATATCCATGATAACAACGTCAGGTTGATGTTCTTCAACAAGACCAATCGCTTCGTTACCATCGTCACCTTCTGCTACTACTTCAAAATCTTTTTCAAAATCTAAAATACGTTTTACTCCTTCGCGGAATAATTGATGGTCATCAATGATGACAATTCTTGTTTGCATGTTCGGTTCCTCCCCAAATCTAACAGTGAATAGTTATTTACTATATTAATTTGATGTTATTGTTATTTTTATTATTTATTTAGAATCGGTACTTTAATCATAACAAGTGTACCTTGATTTAATTTTGAATGGACAGCAATGCTTCCACCCAACAAATCTACTCTTTCCTTCATTCCAATTAAACCAAAGGAATTTTCTTTTTTTTGATTTTGATCAAAGCCACATCCATCATCTTTTACAAGTAAAATTGCTTGTTCGTTATTAAACTCAATTTTCACTTGAACTTCCGAGGCATCCGCATGCTTTAACGCATTTGTAACAGCTTCTTGTACAAGTCGAAACAGTGCTACTTCCAGCTTTGACGCAGTACGTTTTTCTTGTCCAATCGAAATGAAAGTAATGCGTGGTTTACCGTCATTATAGTCTTCAATCGTATCTAAATATTTTCTAAGTGTTGGAATTAACCCGAGATCATCCAATGCCATTGGTCTTAAGTCGTAAATAATTCTTCGCACTTCATAAAGTGCTGAACGCACCATTTTTCGTAAATCTCGAATTTCATCCATAGCTTCCTGAGCACTGCGCTCTCGGTAAATACGCTCAATTAATTCCGACCTCATCATCACGTTAGCTAGCATTTGTGCTGGACCATCATGAATTTCACGGGATAATCTTTTCCGCTCTTCCTCTTGTGCTTCAATAATCCGAAAGCCAAAATACTCTTTTTGAATAGCATCTTCAACAATTTCTCCAACTTGCTTCAAATCGCTGGTTAAATAGTTTAATACTACTGAAATCTGTCCTACCAGGTGATCTGCACGCTTAATGGTTTCTTCCAACGACATCAATCGACGCTCAAGTTCATCTCGCCTACTTCTAAGCTGGTGTTCTGACTGCTGATTCATCAAAAGCTTTGTTTGCAGTTCATGAGCCTTTTCGTAGGCATCTTTCACCTCTGGCTCAGAATAAATTTGAAAATGCTTACTTACCTCAGCTAAGCGCTTTCGTGCTAAACGTGCCTGAGCCTCTAAGCGATCTCCTTGTTCAATAACATGCAAAACTTTGGCTTTTAAACCTTCTAGTTCTTCTTTTATCTCTTCATATTCCTGTCGTGCACTTTCAGATAAGCGATATACTTCATCTTTACTATTTCCAACTGTGCCAATGATTTTGTCTAATATTTCATCTAACATTTTACTTGTTAATTTATGTTTTGACATTTGTTCACCTCAAGCTTACACTCACATTCGAAGAAATGCCAATACGTTATTACGCTTTCTCGTACGACTTACTTGAACTGCGAGGAAATCTGGATAGACTCCAGTTTACATGATTAAGACAGCATCTATAGAAACAGCATGGCTATAGAAAAACATATGAGATACCTTCTTGTTTTTCTTATATTAGAATAGAATAAGTTCTTTTGGTGTACATCTTTGCTCACTACTTTTTTCATGCATGATATACACTCTACTCCAAAAGACTACCATTTCTATCTCACCATTAACAGGGACAAACATCCTGTTTCGTTTAACAATTACATGTCATTCGTAACATTTATGTGATTATTTTTTTAAAACTTTTGGTTTAGTTAGTCTGTCCATTATCATTGATAAATACTTTACAACACTGTAACAATTCAAGGCTCCAAATTGATGTATCAGTTTTGAAGCTTTATAATAAGTGAGATAAGAAAAAATTGCTTTTATTCTTAATTTTAATTACCTATTACCCACTTTTCTTTAATAAACACATAAAATCATATAAACAGGAGGCATTTTACTACCTTGTTACCTCAATATTATACTGTAAAACAGTCTGGTGCACATGAAATTGTGATTCAAAAATCGCGCTTTATCTGCCATGCAAAGCGTGTGACAACGGAAAAAGAAGCACAAGACTTTATTCAAGGGATAAAAAAAGAACATTGGAGCGCAAACCACAACTGTTCTGCCTATTTAATCGGAGAGCGGGATCAGTTTCAAAAAGCTAATGATGACGGTGAGCCTAGTGGTACTGCCGGTGTACCAATGCTTGAAGTACTGAAGCGAAAAGAGCTAAAGGATACTGTTGTGGTAGTAACGCGTTATTTTGGCGGCATTAAACTTGGGGCTGGAGGACTCGTTCGCGCATATAGCAACTCAGTATCTGAAGGCCTTACAAACATTGGCATCGTAAAATGTACACTTATGCAAATCATGCATACAAAAGTCGATTATACGTGGCTTGGCAAGCTAGAAAATGAATTACGCAATTCACCTTATGCCTTAAAAGAAATTCATTATGCAGATAACGTGATTGTAGATACATTTGTCGAAGAGAGTCAAAAAGATGCATTTACAGCATGGATGACGGAACTTACAAATGGCCAAGCAGACATTTCAGCAGGCGAAGTGACCTATTTAGAAGAAGAGATATAATGAATTATTTACTGTGAATTAAAAACATTGTAAAATGAAAGACAGCGCACTGAGTCACAGTGCGTCGTTCTTTTCCTTACTAAAATATAAGGTAATATTGAAACCATACCGTTTAAATTGAATTCTAACAACAAACAATAAAATTATGTAAAAACTTACTAAACTAAAGGAGAACGTATATGGCTCAGCATAGGCGTTTTGAAAAACGAGTAAATCGAAAAAAGCGAAAAAGAAGATTGCTTTCTTTTTTTCTTTTGCCAATCTTAATCATTGGATTATCCGCTACGGCGTACGGCTCTTATTTGTTCGCTAAAGCAAAAAGCGTTGCATCTGATTCATTTCAAAGCTTAGGAGATCGTGACTCTTCACCGATGCGCGATCGAAAAATCGACCCTAAGAAAGACAACATCTCCATTTTATTTATGGGGGTTGATGACAGCGAATCGCGAAATTTCGGGAAATCCGCTCGTACAGATGCACTAATTTTAGCGACGCTAAACGAAAAAGAAAAAACGGTGAAGCTTGTGAGTATTCCTCGCGACTCTCGTGTATATATTCCAGAAGTCAGCAAAAAAGATAAGATTACGCATGCTCATGCATATGGTGGACCGAAAGCAACGGTCGAAACAGTTGAAGAGCTATTCGATGTTCCCGTAGACTACTATGTAAAGCTTAATTTTCAGGCTTTTACTGAAATTGTTGATTCTTTAGGAGGCATCGAATTTGATGTACCTTACGACTTAAAAGAAAAAGACTCTAGTGACCATCATGAAGGGGTCGTACTAAAAGCTGGTAAACAGCACTTAAACGGTGAAGAAGCACTAGCCATTGCTCGAACAAGAAAACAAGATAGTGACATTGAACGAGGCAAGCGACAGCAGCAGCTTATGCAAGCTATCGCTAAGGAAGCGTCGTCAATTGGGTCTATGACAAAGTATGGTAACTTAATCGAAGCTGTTGGTGATAACATGAAAACAAACTTAATGTTTGGCGAGATGCTTTCGTTCTACGATTACGCTTCAAAAAATATTGAGATTGAAACATTAAACCTTGCTGGGACAGATGATACGATTAATGGGGTTTATTATTATGACTTGGATGATATGGCTGTTCAAGAAGTAAGCGATACGCTACACGAACATTTAGGTCTAGACGAAGAAAGCAAAGAATAGAAAAAAGCCTGTCGGCCGAGCCGACAGGCTTTTTTTATTTATATCGCAGAGCTTGAAACATATTGAGTAGTGGTCGATATGTTTTATCTACCAGACCAATTTTCTCCACAATAATTTCAATTGCAAAAATTAAAATGGCGAGAACGAGGAACGATCCCCACATGGTTTGTACCTGAGAAAAGATAACCGCTGCTAGGCCAAAGATTGCACTCATACCGTAAATAATTAAAACTGTTTGGCGATGGCTGTACCCTAAGCGCAACAGGCAGTGATGCAGGTGCGACTTGTCAGGAGCCGAAAGCGGCTGATTTTTAACGATACGGCGAATAATTGCAAAGAACGTGTCTGAAATCGGTACACCGAGAATAATAACGGGTACAATCAATGAAATTAACGTAACATTTTTAAATCCTAACAGAGATAAAACCGAAATCATGTACCCTAAGAACAGTGCCCCTGTATCTCCCATAAAGATTTTGGCAGGATGAAAATTATAAAACAAGAACCCAAGCGTACTGCCTAACAGGATAAAGCCCATACTCGTTACGAACACGTCGTTCATCATAATGGCCATTCCTGAAATTGTAATTAACACAATTGAAGAAACTCCAGCTGCAAGACCATCTAATCCGTCAATTAAGTTGATGGCATTGGTAATCCCTACAATCCAAATGATAGTAAGAGGAATACTCAAAACGCCAAACTCAAGACTGCCGTTAAAAGGAAGGTTGATATACTGAACTTGTACACCGCCATATACCACCACGATTAATGCTGCAAGCAATTGACCGCCTAGCTTAATTTTTGCTGAAAGTTCCATCATATCATCCAACACACCTGTGATAATGATGATAAAACTTCCGATGATAATTGCTAAAGCGTAAGGGCTAGTTGGTTGTAAAAGGAAATAACCGATTAAAAAACTAATAAATATTGCTAATCCTCCAAGACGAGGCATAATTTTCTGGTGAACTTTTCGTTGATTTGGCTTATCTGTTGCACCTATTTTAAATGCTAATTTTTTAACAAGCGGAGTGACTAAAATAGACGAAATAAAACAAATAAACAAGGTCAAATATAACATGTAGACCCTCCTCAGGTTTATGTTAACCAAAATCGCAGTAAATGTTACTGTTATTTAGATTTGGATAATATTACATATGAGCGAGCTATTGCACAAAATTTTTTGACTAGTTTTCTCCTAAACTGGATTATACCATATTGATTTTACTACTTAAATAAGAATTTGTCTTTATAAAGCTTAAACTAACTTTTTCTATGTATCTATCATTTAATACACACCTGCACTCTTATATTTTTCTTCTATCTTTCTCTTGCTAACCAACACCCTATCTATTGTATTTAACCGTCTTTGCAAATATACGAACATTCGAATGGATGAATGAACCAATTGCTTATCTACTGCATCATCTCAACCTTAAAGTTGAAAAAAAATTATTATTTTTATAAAAAATGAAACTTTTCCATTTTTTGAGCGTATTACCTTTTATAAGAATTAAATGAAGGGAGGTTTTCAAATTGGAACTGTTCTCGGTACCTATTCAGACAATTTACCTTTACACGCTAATTGGTTTTGGTACCCTTACCTTTTTATACATTTTATTCGGTGACGTACTAGATGCATTATTTGAGGGTATTCCTGGATTAAATCCTACGCTCATTTTTTCCTTTTTTACAATCTTCAGTGCAAGCGGCTATATCTTAGAACAATTACAGCTATTTTCTAGTATTTTAAATCTGATTGTCTCTGCAATTATTGCCCTATTACTCGTAACACTACTTAATATTTTTGTTCTTATTCCTTTATCATCTGCTGAAGAATCAATTGCTTTTACAGAGTCATCTCTTCAAGGCCGAATTGGCGAACTCATCATTCCTATTCCTATTGACGGATACGGTGAAGTTGTTGTTAAAGACGTAAGTGGTACTATTTCAAAACCAGCTATTAGCTTAAAAAATCAAGAAATTTTGTCAGGTACCAAAGTATTGATTGTTGAAATCAAAAACGGAAATGCGGTTGTTGTTACTTACGAATCGACCAACTACACACTACCAAATTCATAATCAAGAGGAGGATATTTATGTCCATTTTTATTATTGCTGGAATCGTTGTCTTTTTATTAATCGTATTGATTGGAGTATTTATTACCAAATATCGTACTGCAGGTCCTGATGAAGCACTGATTGTCACAGGTAGCTATTTAGGATCAAAGAATGTTCACGTTGATGAATCTGGAAATAGAATCAAAATTGTTCGAGGCGGAGGTACATTTGTATTACCCGTATTTCAACAAGCTGAACCATTGAGTTTATTATCAAGTAAATTAGAAGTATCAACACCTGAAGTATATACAGAACAAGGTGTACCCGTGATGGCCGATGGTGTATCTATTATTAAAATAGGCGGTTCTATATCAGAAATTGCTACAGCAGCTGAACAGTTCTTAGGTAAAGCAAAAGAAGATCGTGAAACGGAAGCGCGTGAAGTTCTTGAAGGACATTTACGTTCGATTTTAGGATCAATGACTGTGGAAGAAATTTATAAAAATCGAGAGAAATTTTCACAAGAAGTACAGCGCGTAGCCTCTCAAGACTTAGCAAAAATGGGGCTTGTTATCGTCTCATTTACAATCAAGGATGTACGTGATAAAAATGGATACTTAGAATCCCTTGGTAAACCTCGTATCGCCCAAGTAAAACGTGACGCTGACATTGCTACTGCTGAAGCTGAAAAAGAAACGAGAATCAAGCGCGCAGAAGCACACAAAGATGCTCAAAAAGCGGAACTAGAGCGAAATACTGAAATTGCGGAAGCCGAAAAAGCAAACCAATTAAAAACGGCTGAATACCGCCGTGAACAAGATATTGCAAAAGCTCGTGCTGACCAAGCATATGATTTAGAAACAGCTCGTGCAAAACAGGAAGTAACAGAACATGAAATGCAAATTCGTATCATTGAGCGTCAAAAACAAATTGAGTTAGAAGAAAAAGAAATTCTTCGTCGTGAACGCCAATATGATTCTGAAGTTAAAAAGAAAGCAGATGCGGATCGCTACGCAGTTGAGCAGGCTGCTGCTGCTGAAAAAGCGAAGCAACTTGCAGAAGCGGATGCAAATAAGTATCGTGTTGAAACAATGGCTAAAGCAGAAGCTGAACGCGTTCGTATTGATGGTCTTGCAAAAGCGGATGCTGAGCGTGCTCAGGGTGAATCAGAAGCAGAAATTATTCGTTTAAAAGGACTTGCAGAAGCGGAAGCAAAACAAAAAGTCGCAGAAGCGTTTGAACAGTTCGGTCAAGCAGCTATATTGGATATGATTATCAAAATGCTACCAGAATATGCGAAGCAAGTTGCTGCACCTTTATCTAATATTGATAAGATTACAGTCGTTGATACAGGTAGCTCAGGTGAAAATGGCGGTGCCAATAAAGTAACTGGCTATGCTACCAACCTAATGTCTACTTTACAAGAATCGTTAAAAGCTTCATCTGGGTTAGATGTTAAAGAATTGATTGAAAACTTCTCTGGAAAAGGAAACGTTCGTCACAGCTTAGATCAGCTAACAGAAGAAATTAAAGATAAAAAAGAAGCGTAATAAAAAAGAGAGCCTTTTGCCTAGGCTCTCTTTTTTATTATCCTTTTAGCGCTTTAAGTAAGAACTTTGGTAGTGCTAGTTGTCTTTTTAAACGCCATGGCTCTTTTATTAAGCGATATAACCATTCTAACCCGAATCGTTGAAAAAATTCTGGAGCACGGTTTAAGCGACCAGAAATTACATCAAACGATCCTCCTACCCCTTGGTAAACGGAAGGGTATAAATGATCTTTGTTTGCTAAAATCCAGTTTTCTTGTGCTGGGCTTCCTAATGCAACAAAAACGATCTCTGCTTTTGATTCATTAATAGTTGTTTCAATTACATGCTCGTCTTTTTCATAACCATCAAGTACACCCACAATTTGAATACCTGGAAACTTCTCTTCTAGCTTGACTTTCGCCTCTTCAGCTATGCCTGGCTTGGCACCATACAAGAAGATTTTCTTGCCTTCTACAGCAGCTGTTTCACAAAGCTTCATCATCATATCAATTCCCGTTACTCGTTCGCGGATTTTACCTTTGCGAAGCTTAGAAGCCAAAATAACACCAATACCGTCTGGAATTTGATACGTTGCTTTATTTAGCAATGTACGTAGCTCCTGATCTTCTTGGGCTTTCATGATCTTTTCTGGATTAATGGCTACAATAAACGAGGTGTTACGTTGATTAATATCTTCCATTAGCTTTACTGCTAACTCATCATATGTGTCGTGACATACATCTACACCTAAGATATTCTCTTTCATCAAATCACCTATTTAAAGATACTAAAATTTTGTGTTTATTCGTAATGAAAGACAGGCTATAGCCCGTCTTTCATTGTTATCTTTATTATGCTTACATTGTAGAAACTTTAGAATCACCTAATAAAATAACATCAAATCCTGCTTGTTTCCATGCATCACGCTGAATACAATTTTTCGTATCAAAGATAGCTTTGGTACGCATTTTATCTTCAACTGCAGACGGAAGCATTTCTTTAAATTCGTTATGGTCTGTGAGAATTAAGATTAAGTCTGCATGAGCTACAGCTTCCTCTAAGTCTTGTGTTTGCTTTTCAATTTTATTTTCTTTAATGTGCGGGTCGAACGCCGTGTAATCAACATTTAACTTATCTAAATGTGCCAATACATCCGTTGATGGACTTTCACGCATATCATCAATATTCCCTTTAAATGCTAGGCCTAATACGGCAACACGACCGTGCTGAATGCCTTTTGCATCAAGAATGCTTTTTGCTTTTAGCGCGGTATATTCTGGCATTGAATCATTTGTTTGGCGAGAAAGAGAAATGATTTTCGCTAACTCAGGTTGTAGTTCTGTTAAGAACCATGGGTCAACTGCGATACAGTGTCCCCCTACACCCGGCCCTGGTAAATGAATGTTTACACGTGGATGATAGTTCGCTAACTTAATCGCTTCCCAAGCATTAACACCTAGTTTTTCACTAATTTTTGCTAACTCATTCGCGAAAGCAATGTTCACATCGCGGTACGTATTTTCAATAACCTTGACCATTTCAGCCGTTGTAGCATCTGTTACGTGAATATTGCCTTTTACGAATACTTTATATAATTCCACTGTTAATCGACTTGATTCTTCGTTAATTCCACCCACAATGCGATCATTGTTTACCAGTTCTTCAAATACCTTACCTGGAATAACACGCTCAGGTGAATGAGACACAAATAATTCTGTTCCAAACGCTAGTCCTGTTTCTTTTAAAACAGGTAGCATAACATCCTCTACAGTACGAGGAGGAACTGTTGACTCTAAAA
The DNA here is from genome assembly GCA_024134725.1 of Bacillus sp. 1780r2a1. Classification (NCBI taxonomy): domain Bacteria; kingdom Bacillati; phylum Bacillota; class Bacilli; order Caryophanales; family Bacillaceae; genus Bacillus; species Bacillus sp. 1780r2a1. The sequence continues at coordinate 4,024,016 of CP099863.1, forward strand.
TAACCAAATTCCCTTTACGAACATAAGGAACGATTGATTTGGTTGCTTCTCTTACATAATTTAAATTAGCTGTTTTATCACTATTAATTGGCGAAGGTACTGCAATAATGAATACATCTGCTTCTTCAGGTTTTGTACTAACCGTGAATAAGCCTTCGTCGACTGCTTCTTCTAAGCGCTCTTGTAGTCCATTCTCTTCTATATGAAGCTGTTTATTTTTAATTAAGTTGACTGCATGCTCGTTTACGTCAACGCCGTGAACCTGTAAACCATGATTTGCAAACATAACGGCTGTCGGTAAACCAATATACCCTAAGCCAACTACACATAATTTTTTTGCCATTACAGAAAATCTCCTTTATATGACATACTTTATAAATGAAACCTACATGATATTATAGCGAAAATTGTTGCATCATGATAGCTTTTATATAAAAACACTATTCAAATTGTCTTCTTATTTATATTATGCATCAGTTTTGTTTTGTTCATCACCGAACAAATGATTTATCTTTTTAAGCTTTTTCTAAACCAAAAGAACTAACGCACTAGTTGCAGTGCGCTAGTTCATCTACTATAATCATTTGTCTTTTACAATCGTTTGAAAGTAGTCCATTAGTTTTTCTTTCAGTTCATCTCTTTGCAAACCAAAATCTACCGTAGCCTTAATAAAACCAAACTTATCTCCTACATCATAGCGATTACCTTGGAAATAGTGAGCCAACACGCGCTGAGATTCATTCAGTTGTAAAATTGCATCTGTCAACTGCACTTCTCCCCCAGCACCAATTTTCTCTTGACTTAAAATATCAAAAATCTCAGGTGTTAAAATGTATCTTCCCATAATTGCGTACGTAGAAGGTGCATCAGCCGGATTTGGCTTTTCTACTAACGTATTTACTTCAAAAACATCATCTTGTATTGACTCTTCAATTCCAATAATTCCATATTTATTCGTTTCTTGACGAGGTACTTCCTGAACACCTACTACCGTACATTGGTGTTCTTCATAAACATCCATAAGTTGTTTTAAGCAAGGCTTTTCCGATTGTACAATATCATCACCGAGTAAAACTGCAAAAGGTTCATTACCAATAAAGCTTTGTGCACAGTTAATCGCATGCCCTAACCCCTTTGGTTCCTTTTGGCGAATGTAATGAATATTGGCTAAGCTTGAAATTTCTTGGATTTCTTTAAGCATGTCCCATTTTTCTTTAGCTGCTAACGTTTCTTCTAATTCATATGATTTATCAAAGTGATCTTCAATCGCGCGCTTACCGCGACCGCTAATAATTAGAATATCTTCAATACCAGAAGCTACTGCCTCTTCAATAATATATTGAATCGTTGGTTTATCAACAATCGGTAACATTTCTTTTGGTTGCGCTTTCGTTGCAGGTAAAAATCGTGTTCCTAATCCTGCAGCTGGTATGATTGCTTTACGTACTGTCATTTCATTTACCTCCCATTAAATTCATGGTTGTTACAATTCATATAAATGTATTTTATAATAACCTTATCATAACTGTCACGAAATTCTACATCGCTTCCATTTTGAAAGGATGAGTCAAATGACCGAGTTTATTTATAAATTAAAATCAAAATTTATTTCTACTCTTCCCTACAATAATCCAATTTATAAAGCAAAAGCTGCTGATGGGCTTCAATTATATAAGCAGATTTCAAACAATGGCATAAAGCAAGACACAGAGACCATCTCTAACCGTGTAGATGGATTTACCACAACAATTAATACAAGCAACTTACTCAAAAGCTCGTGCACGTGCAATGATGGTGAATTTTGCAAACATCAATTCGCTTTGGTTTTCTTTCTTTGGGCCCAATATGAGCCCCTAACAATACTATTTCAAGAGTGGCGAAGCGCAGGGGAGACAAGCTTATTCATTCAACCAAAAAAACCTTCTTCTCTTTCCATTGATCTTTCTTTTAAGGCGTGGATCGAGCAGTTTGATATAGTATACGATCAATTCTCGCAAGCACAATCCACCAAAAACCTTTCTATTTTTCAAAATCTATATGAGGAGTTTTTTATGTCATTAACTAAGACAGCTCCAACTGAACCGACCTTACGAAACCTTTTTCTTTTATATGGAGGTCTATACGCCGTCTTAAAATTTAATGATGAGCTAAAGCAGATTCAGCTCTCTGCTAACACAAAAGAATCCTTCTTATATGTGCACCTTTATAAACTAACCAATAAAGTAAGTGAATTAGCTAAAGTTAATAAGCTAAGTTCCATTCCAGATGATAAGAAATTCATTATTGAAAATAGTTTATCTTTTATTCGCTTATTACTAGATGAAAGTGATTCATTACAATATGAATTGATGAAGTTATATGAGGTTATATGGGCAAATGTATTAAATGACGAGGAATGGATCAACAAAGAATTAACCATTCTTAAACCTTTTACCTCTATTCACGCGACTATTGCCCGTAGCTATTTATTATTTTTAAATGGAAACGATGAAGGTGCTATCCTAACTCTAAAACCAGATGACTTATCAAAGCTTCCTTACTATATCTCTTGGGTAAAGGAACTGCTTTCTCAAAAAGAAACGGAGCGCTTGCCAGTGTGGATAACCTATCTTTCAAATAAAATGGGTGAGTATGTAAGGACTGTTCCCTCCACTTATCAAGGAAGTCGAAATATGGTTTCAATCTTAGTGAACCTTTTTAAACAATACGCACTTCTCATAAAGAAGGAAGATCCTTATATCGTGTGCCTTCAGCTTTTATTACCGTATAGCTTTATTGAATATAGCCAGTATCTACATAACAAAGGATATTTAAAAGAATGGATGGAACTTCAAGTACTGCTAGACTTTGATGATGCCCAACAAGCAAGTGAAATAGCTGAATATGTTATTCAACAACGTGCAGATTATGCGATTCCAATCCTGCATCAAATTATTAGTCACTTTATTTCAGAGCGTAAGAAAACAAGCTATGCACTTGCATGTGATTACTTACTAAAACTACAAGAAATTTATATTAAAACAAATAAAGAGAAGTTGTTTCATCGTTATATACACTATTTACATGGTGAAACAAAATCACTATCCTTATTTCAAAAGCTACTAAAAGAAAGAGGGCTTCATGCTGATGTTTGATTTATTTGAACTAACGCTCCATATTGATAAATACGAAGATAAGTTGTTTTTATACTGCACCGACAGAAACCAACAGCTTCTACAGCCAGCCAAATGGAAGAATTCCCTATTTTTATGGCATTCTTCTTCTTATTACGGTACAACTCTATCTCCTTTTGAGCTGGACGGCAAGAGTGGTATTCTATTGTCAGCATGGGATAGCTTCACATTCTTTTTGTCCATTGAAAAAGGACACTTATTAACACCAACGTTTTCAGAAGAAGTTCAGGATTACTTTAATAGAGCTTTAAAGCTAAAAGAGAACCTATTAACTGTCGATGGATTAACACAGCCTTTATTGGTAAATAGCAATTCAACTTGGGAAAAAAATGTGCTTGAATTTCTTTTTCTCAATCATACTTATCAGCTGCTCGAGGAGGCTAATATCCCTTATCCTCAAAGTGAATATACCGTATCTGTGCGATTTGAAGAACCGTTATTTGAAGGTTCTTTTTGGGAAGTTCAGCTAGTAGCCATTCCTGCAGATAGCGATCAAGACCCTTTTCTTATTCGTGATGACATGATTCATGAGTATCAAAATGAAAAAGCTATTTTATATGAAGTTCAACGAATTAAGCACTCATCACCTACCTTACGACATGCCTTATCAGGAAAAGTACCTACGTTATCTGATGAAGAGCTATGGAACTTCCTGACCCAGGAAAGCAATGAATTAATTCAAAAAGGTGTGCACATGCAGCTACCTAGCTGGTGGAAAGGAATTAAAAAAGGTCGAATTCAAGTACACGCTGTCCATGAAGAAAACCAAGCGTCTTCGTTTGGAATAGAAGCTTTAACAAACTTTCAATGGTCGGTTTCTATAGACTCACATAGGTTAACGGAAGATGAGCTCAACGACTTGATTAAAAAGAAAAAACAGTTGCTAAAATTAGATGGTCAATGGATTCATGTAGACAGTACGCTTATCAGAAAAGCGAAAAAGCTGCTAAAAGAAGCAAAGCAACAAGGCGTTAGCGTCCATCAAGTATTGCGTTCGCATCTAAAACAGCCTTTTTCATTTGATAATGATTGCAATAACGTGCCCATTGAATATTACTTAAATTCACACTCTCAATCAATTGTTAATCAATTAAAGCAAGCTCATACACTTCCACCTATCCAACTTTCTTCTGCTTTTAAAGGAAAACTGCGCCATTATCAACAGGTAGGATTAAATTGGTTAATCCACCTACGTCAAATAGGGATAGGCGGCTTGTTAGCAGACGACATGGGTCTTGGTAAAACGATTCAGTTGATTAGTTATTTTACAAAGGCAAATGAACTAGCCGCTGCACAAAAGCCCTTTTTACTTATTTGCCCAACTTCACTGATTGGGAATTGGGAGAAAGAGCTGAGTAAATTTTCACCTTACCTCAAAGTGTATACTCACTATGGTAAAAACCGATTAGCGTCAGAAAACACAACAAGTCTAGATGAAATAAGTGATTATGATCTAGTCATTACAACTTATCAATTGGTGGCTCAAGAAGTCGGACTTTTTCAAGCGAAAGTTTGGGATACAGTATGTTTGGACGAAGCCCAACATATTAAGAACCCTCATACTAAACAGGCAAAAGCAGTTAAAAAATTAAATACAGCTCATCGATTTGCTCTGACCGGTACACCAATCGAAAATCGGTTAACCGAGCTATGGTCTATTGTTGATTTTCTAAATCCTGGTTATCTAGATAGCTTAGAAAGGTTTAAGAAAGAATTTGTTATTCCAATTGAGAAAGAACAAGACCTAAAAAAATCGAAACAGTTAAAAGCATTGCTTTCTCCCATTTTATTAAGACGTACTAAATCAGATAAAAAAATTGCTTTAGACCTACCTGATAAACAAGAAGAAAAAGTGCATATTGAGTTAACAGCTGAACAAAAAGTGCTGTACGAAGAGCTTGTTCATTCGACTCTTAACGATCTTAAAGAACAAAAAGGAATTGAACGAAGCGGTCAGGTTCTTCAACTTCTAACAAAGCTCAAACTACTTTGTAACCACCCTGCTTTGTTGTTAAAAGAGCCAATTAATAAGCAAGCTATTACTCGATCACCTAAGCTTGAGAAGACAGTTGAGCTACTAAAACAAATTAAACTACAAAATGAAAGCTGCTTAATCTTCACTCAATATCTTGAAACAGGGAACATGCTAAAACGTACTTTGAAAAGAGCTTTAAAAGAAGATGTATTATTCTTGCATGGAGGTTTATCAAAAGCAGAGCGTGATGACATGGTAGCATCTTTTCAATCTGGTCAGCATTCCATTTTCATCTTATCCTTACGATCAGGTGGAGTTGGTTTGAACCTAACAACCGCGAATCACGTAATTCATTTTGATCGTTGGTGGAATCCAGCAGTCGAAAATCAAGCGACGGATCGCGTATATCGAATTGGTCAACAAAAATTTGTCCATATTCATAAATTTATTTCCTTAGGGACGATTGAAGAAAAGATTGATGATATGATGATGAAAAAATACGCGCTAAGTGAACAGTTAGTTCAAAATGACAAGTGGATCACAGAATTGTCACAGCAAGAACTGCAAGAATTATTTCAATACAATTAATAAAAGAAAAAGCCACCTCCTTATTAAATTCGGCTTCAAAAGAAGAAAAAAGGTGTTTTGTGTGACAAAATACCCTTTACTTCTTCTTTTTTTTTAGATTATGATTAAAACGAGTCGAAAATAGTCTAAAAGATTCATATACAAAAGGAGGATTACTAGTGAAAAAAAAGCAAATTGTCCTGTCGATAGGATCGATATTAGGAGGAATTACCCTTTTTCAAACGTCTACTGACGCTGCTTCTACTTCTGTTCAGGTAAAGTCAGGCGATACTTTGTGGTCAATAGCTACTAAATATCAAACAAGTGTACAAAACTTAAAGACTCAAAATAACCTAAAGTCTGATGTTATCCATATAGGACAAACACTCGTGATTTCGTCTAATGCATCAAAACCATCAGAGCCTACGAAACCTGTTGAGACAGCAAAACCAACACCTTCCACACCGAGTACTGCTTCTACTTATAAAGTACAAAGTGGCGATACGCTATATAAGATTGCAGCTCAATTTAAAATGAGCGTTTCAGATTTAAAAAGGTTAAATTCACTCTCATCAAATGTTATTTATGTCAACCAAACATTAAAAGTAAATGGACAAGCTACATCTTCTAACCCCAAGCCGGAAGTAACGGAACCACAAACGCCGTCGGTTTCAACAAATGGTACATACAAAGTTCAGCAGGGTGATACGCTTTCTAAAATTGCAGCTCAGTTTAAAATGAGCGTCTCTGCTCTTAAAACAGCAAATAACTTAAAATCTGATATTATTTATGTCAACCAGGTCTTAAAAGTAACTACATCTGGAGCAGCGCCATCTACGCCAAGCACTGGCACTCCTTCAACTACAACGCCAACCAATGGACAACTAAATGTTTCTAAAATGATTACTGATGCAAAGAAATATATAGGTGTTCCTTATAAATGGGGTGGTACAACACCATCTGGCTTTGATTGCAGTGGATTTATTTACTATGTAATGAAAGAACAAGTTTCAATGCCTCGTTATACAACAATGGGCTTTTGGAATGCTTCAAAGTCGGTAAGTCAGCCACAACCTGGAGATTTGGTGTTCTTTACTACATATACGTCAGGACCTTCACATCTAGGAATTTACCTAGGAAATCGTCAGTTTATTCATGCTGGCTCTTCAACAGGTGTAACTATTTCAAGCTTAGATAATAGCTATTGGAACAAACGCTACCTAGGAGCGAAACGTTTCTCAAAATAAAAGCTAAACTCCTCTAGTTGTTACTTGCAGCTAGAGGAGTTTTTCACAAAAAAGAACCATTGATGAGAGTTCAATGGCAAAGTGGGGATTATAATAAAGAGAGGAAAGTAAGTTTTTCTGATCTTGGATAAAAGAGATAATGAAGCAATTCCATTTAGCTTATAGTGCTGAAAAACATCATGGCTGATTTTCAGGTGAGGAAGGCTTACCGCTTAAAAACCGAACATATTCTGCGATAATTTCTGTAACATAAGCGCGTTGATGCAAGTTGTTTTCAAACGTACGTGTTTGCACACGACCTACGACTCCTATAATAGACTCCTTATCACAGTATTTCGTCATGTTTTCAGCGTTTTTCCGCCATAGCGTTATTGATACAAAATCTGCGTCCACTTCTCCTTCCTGGTTACGAAAATTTCTGTTCACAGCTACTGTAATGTGAGAAAAAGGAATTCCTTCGGAAGTATATTTTAGTTCAGGAGCTCGTGTCAAACGCCCTACTAACACTACTTCATTAATCAATTGATCACCTCTTTATTCAATTTCTACACAATCAAAAGGTTGAATAATAAGAATATTCTTATACCTCATGTTATAATAGTGGTATACGAGTAACATATTTGTTAAAGGAGGAAGCTTCTGTATGAAAACATTTCGATTAGTCGGCCTACAACTAATTGATCATGAAGGAGAGAAACATAATTTAGAATTAAATAAAGGGTTAATTATTAATAAAGAAGATACAGATAACCATTGGATTCTCGAAGCTGTTATTGATCAGCAGTTTACACGCTTATTTGAGCTGCCACTAAAAGATCATCAACCTGTACAAATTGAGGCACTTATCTCAAAACCAACCAACGATCCTGCCTTGTTTTCGGTTCAGGTTGTTTCAGTCAAAGCAATTAACGATAAGCAGATAAGCGTATTAATGAAAGGTACATTACTTGAAAGAAAACTACACTTTGCTGAAATGATTCTCGCTAACTTGATTGAACAAGGTTTAACAGGTTCTGAATTATTAGCACAGTTTAAATATCAGCTTCATAATAAAAAACGAAATAACAAAACTCTTCCTACTAATGAACGAGAAAATATAAAGAACACGTGAAGATTAAAAAATTTATATTACTTAAAAGGGTGTTGAGTCATACGGTGAAGGTTATGGTTGGAGGGTAAAGGATTAATAGGCTTAAACTCTCTATGCTTCCCCAAAAATAAAGGTAAATCATTCATTCGACTATTCTTTCTTTTGCGATGTTTTATTTGATTACGTTTCAAGTAATATTTCGCCATTTCTCTACTCCTTTCTTGTTTGTATTATGTATATTAATATATTTTTTACCATGATTCAACAGCTTTTTCTTCACCTTTTTTTACTTATCAGTTAAGCTTTATTTTTTTCACCACTTTTTTTTAAAAAACCCCTATCTTACTTTATTTAATTTAAAAATAAACGAATATTACCTTGAATTTTCTGTCATTTTGCTGTATTTTTTTAATTAAGTTCGAATATTACTCATTTACATGACTTTAGACCTAATTCCGAACACAATCTATATGAAGAAAGAAGTGGTACTTATGTTAGAAATTGCTGTTAAGATTAAAATGCTTCGTGCTAATGCAGGTTTGACTCAAGATCAATTTGCAAAATTGCTTAATATTTCTCGCTCTAAAGTTTCCAAATGGGAAACTTCCATTCAATATCCCGATATAGCAGACTGCCTTTTGCTTAAAAGTCATTTCCAAATAAATCTAGATGAGTTTTTAGAATCTGAACCTCACCTTCAACAACCCCACAAACTCAACTCTTCACCTGCTACTTATCATGTTTCCGACAACGATGTTCACACTCTACTTATGCTCTTTCAAAAATACCCTGATTTAAAAAAAGCTTTACAAAAACTGCACTCTTTACCAGAAGTACCTCAAAAAGAGCTCTTAAATACCATCACCCCTTTATTCCGGAAATTGTATACGCTTTCAAACAAAAAACAAACATGACAACCTAAGCTGACATGTTTGTTTATACTCATTCTATTCATCTTTACGATCTTTATCTTCCATATCATTCATATCTTCTACTGGGTCTTCTTGGTCATTCTCATTGTTTTCATCATCATTTTGATTCTGGTTATCATCCATGTTGTTCATATCGTTTTCGTCTTGCATCTCTTGTTCTTGCATATTTTCTTCTTTTTGCTCATCCATGTTTTCTTGCTCTTCCATTTGCTCTTCTTCTGGCGGTGGGTCTTGCGTGTTACACGCCCCTAGTGTTGCAAGTGCAAACACAGCTGAACCTAAACCCATAAGTATTTTTTTCTTCATCGTAGCAACTCTCCTTTTACATAAATTCAATCTACGTACTTAGAATGCCACGTGAAGGTATAGTTTATGAACAAATTAAAAAATTAGTTATAATTTACTATTTTATAAAAAGCAAAGCGAATAATTAACGTATACTGTTTACCAGTCCCATCATTTGATCAGCAATTGAAATGGATTGCGAATTAAACTGGTAGGCTCTTTGCGTCAATGTCATATCCGTTATTTCTTTGCTCATATCAACGTTCGATTGTTCCAAGACCCCTTGCCGAATCCCCGATTCCATACGTTCATCACCCTGTAAGCTTTGAATACTATTTTCTTGATTTAGAGCATCAGGAACCTTAAATAAAGATAAACCAACTGCCTCAAGTGACTGCGGACGGTTTACTCGAGTTAAACCTAGGGTAATAACTTCATTTTCTTCACTTCCAACAACAGTTAATTCACCAGCTTTATTAATTTGAAGCTCACGAAAGTCCTTGCTAAAGGAAATAATATTGCCTTCACTATCTAAGACTGCATTTCCATCTGCGTTCACTAACTGTACTTCTCCGTTTCCAAGTGGGGTAAGATAAAAGGAACCGCTTTTTGTATAGTACGTTTCTACTGTACCATTATTATCTCTCTGCACCTGAAAGAAAACGTTTGGGTTGGTTAATGCAACATCTAGTTGTCGCCCTGTTTCTTGAAGTGAACCTTGTGTAGTAACAAGTTTCGTTTGAGAAAGAATGGCTCCTGCTCCTTGACGAATGCCAAGCGGTGTCTTTCTTCCTTGTTCACTTGCTTTATCCGACTGATTAGTGATTTGTTGATACAACATATCACTAAATGACGCGTCACGCTTTTTGTAACCAACTGTATTTACGTTTGCCAAGTTGCTTCCAACTAAATCTAAGCGCTGTTGCAATTGAGTCATTGTGTTTGTAGCATTAATCATCGAGCGATTCACGTATTATTCCTCCAATTATTTGATACAATGCTTATCTTACTTTACCAATTTCATTGGCTGCTTTTTCCATGCTGCGATCGTAAGCTTGCATCACTTTTTGATTTGCTTCAAATGTACGATAAGCAGTAAGTAGTTCAGTCATAGTTTGTGACATATTTACATTAGAGCGCTCCACAAACCCCTGTTTAATTTCGTAAGAAGCGTCACCGTTTTCAATAGTTGAAGGCAACGGCTCACCATTTTCAGTTTGGTATAGTCCGTTTCCTGTTTTAATGATTGTTTCCATAGAATCAGCATACGCAATATTTAATTGCCCCGTTACTTCACCATTAACCATTACATTCCCTTGATTATCCACTTTAAATTCTTCACTTCCGACATTGATAGTTTCATTATTTATATTAAGCACATATTCACCATTATTAGTGGTTAAAAATCCTGCCGGGTCTACTGAAAAATTACCATTTCGTGTATAAGAAAGGTTATCCTCAGAACTCTGTACTACGAAAAATAAGCCACCATTCTGGTCTGGTAAGTTCGTTTGTAACAGTGCGAGATCTGTTTGGTAATCGGTTTGCTGGAGATCTCCTTGCACAAAATTAGGAACCGTTTCTTGTAAGTATACTCCTGTATTTAAGCTTCCAATGTTCTCTTGAGAACGAGTTACAGTTTTTCCTTTTTGCTGCTCTTCGATACGCTGCAATAACATCTCCGGAAACGCTCTAATAACTCCTTGATCCTCTTTAAAGCCTGGAGTATTTGCATTAGCAATATTATTTGTAAGCATATCTGTTCTTCGCTGTTGGGATAGCATTCCTGCTGTCGCTGTATAAAAACCTTTAAACAACTTGTCCACCTCACACTTTTAGAAATAATAAAACTCCTCTTGTAATACTTTACAAAGAGGAGTTATCATCTTATTTACGCTTTTACAAAAAGCGTATGATAAGAATTTCATTATTAAATAATACTTCGGCGAGAAAGTCGATCGATATTGTCTAGCATAATACCTGTACCAACTGCAACACAATCCATTGGACTCTCAGCAATCAGTACGGGAACTTTTAGTTCTTCTGCTAGCAACTGATCAATACCGTGTAGTAAAGCTCCTCCGCCTGTTAAGATAACACCTCTATCTATAATATCGGCAGAAAGCTCTGGAGGTGTACGTTCTAAGACACTTTTTGATGCTTGTACAATGACGCTAACAGATTCTCTAAGCGCTTCCTCTACCTCATGAGATTTTACTGTGACTGTACGAGGAAGGCCTGACACCATATCTCGACCTCTAATATCTAATTCTTCTTCTCTTGAGTTAGGGAAAACTGTACCAATTTTCACCTTAATTTCTTCAGCTGTTCTCTCACCAATTAACAGCTTATATTTGCTTTTTATATACTGTAAGATTTCAGCATCAAAACGATCTCCAGCCATTTTAATAGATGAAGCTGTTACAATATCGCCCATTGATAACACAGCCACATCTGTTGTTCCCCCACCAATATCCACTACCATATTACCGCTTGGTTGAAAGATATCCATTCCCGCACCAATAGCTGCTACTTTTGGCTCTTCTTCTAAATAAATGGTTTTGCCGCCACTTTTTTCGGCTGCTTCACGTATTGCCTTTTGTTCTACGGATGTAATATTCGTAGGACAGCAAATTAAAATGCGAGGTTTCGATAAAAAACCTTTTACATTTAACTTATTAATGAAATATTTCAACATAGATTCTGTAATATCAAAGTCCGCGATTACACCATCTTTAAGAGGACGAATTGCTACAATATTACTAGGTGTACGTCCAACCATCTGACGTGCTTCTTCCCCAACTGCTAACACTTTATTTGTATTTTTATCGATTGCTACAACCGATGGTTCATTTAATACAATTCCTTTGCCTTTTACATGAATTAAGACGTTAGCCGTACCAAGGTCGATACCGATGTCTTTTGCTAACATACCTTAAATCCTCCTTCAGTTTACATATCATTGCATGCATACCATTCTTTTTTCCTAATTTACTATTTTATCACAAATTGTATATGTATGTATTTATTAATAAAAATTTTTATTTTTTTACTTTTTTAACCAATATAAATTCCCCTTTCCTACCCTATTGCTTACGATAGTAAAGGGGAATCGTACTACTTTACAATTTCTTCTTCTTTTTTGTATTTTAATTTTGTTGCTTCCCCTCCACGCAGATGTCGAATTGATTTATGGTAATCAAGTATTTCTTTTACTTCATTTGCTAGTTCAGGGTTTATTTCAGGTAGTCTTTCTGTTAAATCTTTATGGACAGTACTTTTAGAAACACCAAACTCTTTCGCAATTACACGAACGGTCTTTTTGGTTTCCACGATATACTTCCCAATCTTGATAGTTCTCTCTTTGATGTAATCGTGCACTCTACTCGCCCTCCCTAAATTGGATGTGAGATGATGAAAAACATTCTATATTTTTCCACCATTCTCTTTGTAGGTTTGTAACAGTGTATTAGCTTATACGAAGATATATGCTATAAAAGTCAAGAGGGACAAGTGATTTATTTTATTTTTTTAAAAATTTCATCTATTTTATCAAAAAATAGAGAAAAACCTCCTTCTCTTAACCCAAAACTGAGTTTAAGAGAAGGTAGGCTTTTATTAGTTTATATTATGCATTTGATTTTAATTCATCCGCAGATTGCTCTTTCTTTTCAGGAGCTTTAGGTGCTTCGTCACCAGTTTTATCTTCCTGCTTTGACTCTTCTTTATCCTTTGATGGCTCATCAGCTGTAGTCGGTTCTGTCACTTCAGCAGCTTTCACTTCTTTAATAGAAGAGACTGATTTACCAAAGTAATCGCTAGGATTCATAGCAACGCCATCTTTACGAATTTCAAAGTGAACATGGTTATTTGCTTCTTGGTTATATAAGCTCTTTCCAGCTTTAGCAAGCACTTGACCTTGTTTCACAACATCTCCTACTTCAACAGTCGCTTCATCTAACGATTGGTACTGCGTAACAAGTCCATCTTTGTGATCCACTTCAATTACAAATCCAAGCAACGGGTCTTTTTCGGCTTTTGTAACAGTTCCACTTGCAGCTGCTGTTACATCAAATGATTTATCACCTTCTACCGCTAAGTCAATACCTGTGTTTGGGTGATACGTATTATTATAAAATACGAGTGCTGCTTCTTGTTGTTTCTTTGATGCTTGATCATCGTAAAATGGTTTCTTCACAACAGCATCCTTATCATTTACAAGTGGCATCTTTAAATTCTCAAGCGATGCATTTACTTCCATTGCATCTTCTGTATATGCAGTCCCATCTTGTCCATAACGATCTTTAGCATCTTCGCTTAGGTTACTATTTCCATTCGCTTGAAACCAAAGAACGGCTGTAAGGATAATTGCTGCGCTTGCCAGATAGATTGCTGGGAAAATCCAACGCTTTCTAAAAAGTTTGTGAACCTTTGATTGTTGAGAAGTACGTTTCTTTTCTTCCTCTCTCATGTATCATCACCTCAGCAACCAGTTTGAACACAATTTTAAGAATATATACACAACCTAAAAGTTTTTTTCGATTATTTTTCGACAAACGTTTTAAAAATATACATAAAGCTATTTATTTCCCCAAAAAAAGCTTACTCTAGATCTATGTCTAGAGTAAGCTTTTTTATTTACTTTTTAGCCGTTAGCTGTGTAACATACTGGTCTGAGCCGGCGATTGCTACACCTGTATAATAATGAGTCACTATGTCTTTATAAGATTTACCCTCCATAGCCATACCGTTAGCACCGTATTGACTCATACCAATTCCATGCCCATATCCCTTAGTTTCAATGACAATATGGTCATTCTCACGCTTCCATGTAAAATCAGCTGATGAAAGATTTAGCTTATTACGTACCACAGTTCCAGCTATCTTTTTATTGCCAACCTGCACATAATCTACTCGTTTTCCAGGCGTTTTTGAAATAATATTACCTACATCACCAGATTGTGAGATGTTGACGTCTAGCTTCTGTTCAAACTCTGAAATAGATACCATCTTTTGATTTTTAAACTTAGGTGATTTCGTGTCCCAATGACTCTCGACACTCTTTAAATAAGGGATAGAATTTGACCACACCGACTCTGAATTTTCCGTATAACCATTGCTAGTTGAAAAAAATGTGGCATCAATGGGCTTATTTTTATACGTCAAGATTTGTCCCTCTGTTTTTTTAACCGCATCTTTTACTTTTTTGATTTTCCACTCATACTCTTTTCCCCATTGCTCTTTTAATTCTTTTTCACTTAAATATACTTGATCGTTTACAGTATCTGTAATGTCTGCTCCGGCTGGTAAGCCTGCATTTGCTCTATTCATAAGCTTTTGAACAGTATAAGTGCGCGCTGCAAGGCTTTGGGCTTTCAATGCTTCCAATTCAAACTCTGCAGGCATTTCAGCAGCTACGACTCCTACTAGATATTCTTCAAGAGGCAACGTCTCTACCTGCTCTGATTGAGAGCGATATACACCTACATCAATATCTAGCTGTGAACTAGGCGCTTCCTCTACCTCAGACTGTTCCGCTTTTTTATTCTCTTTATTCATTAATGAATCGCTTTCGTTTTCAATAAAAGGTATCACCAATAAAGTTGGAATTAAAAGAATGACGAGAAAGAAGATCGCTGCTAGAATAATCATTGGCTTTATTTGCTTCATGTACACAGAGCCTCCATATCTATGAATTTATCAAGGAACTCAATAATCCTTATAATTCATATTTATGGATAGGGACAAGCTTTTATGACACTCCAAAACCTTTTCTAAATTTGTCCATAAAAAAAAGTATCTCGACAAAGCGAGATACTTTTTTATTACATATTTACATCAGATACTTGTTGTGATGTTTCCACTTGATGTGTTTTATCATTTACACGTTCAATATCAGCACCTAATCCCGCTAGCTTTTGGTGGAAGTTCACATAGCCACGATCTAAATGCTTTAATTCAGTAACGCGCGTATAGCCATCAGCCACTAAGCCAGCAAGCGTTAATGCTGCTGCAGCACGTAAATCTGTTGCTGCTACTTCTGCGCCTTGTAGTTTTGAAGGACCATTAATAATCACAGAACGACCTTCAATTTTAATATCTGCATTCATACGACGAAACTCTTCGACATGCATAAAGCGATTTTCGAAAACTGTTTCTGTAATCATACTTGTGCCTTCAGCTGCTAACAATAATGCCATCATTTGAGATTGCATATCTGTTGGGAAGCCAGGGTGTGGCATCGTTTTAATATCAACAGGCTTTAATTTCTCCGGTCCAATAACACGTAAACCGTCGCCTTCTTCAATAATCTTCACGCCCATCTCTTCCATTTTTGCTACCAACGAGCTCAAATGTTCAGATACAGCTCCACGTACAAGCACATCTCCACCTGTAATCGCTGCTGCTACCATGAACGTACCTGCTTCAACGCGATCAGGAATAATTGAATGTTCGGCACCATATAATTTGTTAACACCCTCAATTCGGATTGTACCAGTTCCAGCTCCACGTACTTTCGCACCCATCGCATTTAAGAAGTTTGCTAAATCCACAATTTCAGGCTCTTTTGCTACGTTTTCAATAATTGTTGTACCTTCAGCAAGCGTTGCCGCCATCATGATATTTTCAGTGGCACCTACACTTGGGAAATCTAAATAAATCTTTGCACCTTGTAATCTTCCTTCAACTTCAGCATAGATAAAGCCGTTTCCAACCGTAACTTTGGCTCCCATTGCTTCAAAGCCTTTAAGGTGCTGATCAATTGGACGAGAACCAATTGCACATCCACCTGGTAACGCAACACGCGCTTTACCAGTACGGGCTAATAAAGAACCCATTACTAATACAGATGCTCGCATTTTTCTTACATACTCAAAAGGTGCATCTGTTTCTAATTCTCTTGATGCATCTACAACTACACGATTTGTTTCAAAATCCACTTCTGCATTCAGATGTCTTAAAACTTCGCCAATCGTAAATACATCGGAGAGAGCTGGTACATCATTTAAAATGCTTTTTCCATCACTAGCTAATAATGTTGCAGTGATAATAGGTAAAACGGCATTCTTTGCACCTTCTACTTTTACTGTACCGTTTAATCTATTTCCACCGCGGACGATGATTTTTTCCAAGGTATTCCCCTCCGCGTCCATTTTCTATATATTAATATTCAGACGTAATAATAGGTGTGCCAACAACTAGGGTTGTTTGACCGCCCATTCCTGTCTTGCGTAATGCAATTTGTAAGTTCATTTCCTGCTGTTGACTTGAAAGAGCTTCTTCCCACAGTCCAGTATATGCTGATACTGATACAAATGACTCTTCCATTAGCGATTCAATCTGCTGGGCATTGAATGCTGTTAATAATTGCTTGACTTGTAAAGACAAAACACTTTCCATCTTATCATTTATTTCACCTTTTATACAAGAGAAAATTAATGGATTTGTTAGGAAAAGTTGCTCATAATTGTCTTTAAAAATCTCTTCGGCATCGTTGACATTCCGAGTCGTGAATCCTTGTCCTATTAACTCATATGAGATATATCCACCCTTACTTTTTTCATCTCCCGTATAGGTTAACATAATCAACTCTTTCACAGATTCCGTTTGTCTTGTACCCTTAGCTTTCCATACATCGTTTTCCCTTTTAATGTCCCATTTAAAACCTCTAAATTTACTTTGAAGCTGTTTTGATTTCATTTGGAAGTTTACTAGACTAGTAACGTCCATAGCTTCTTCACGTGCATACAATGACCATTCTTTCATCTCTACAGCTTCTTTATTTAAGACGTTAACCATTTTTTCAAGCGTTGAATTCGAAGCTTGTGCATTGGTCACGTAACTTCCATAATATACGATTATACCTGCAATGAAAATAGCCAAAAAGACACTAATTTTTTTCCCCATTTCCTCACTCCCTCTTCTTACTATCAGCCTGTCCAAATTAACCAGATGAATACACCTGTTTCGTCGTCATTTTTAGACAGCCTTTTAAGAGGGTAGCACTACTTTCTATTGAAATAAGGAAGGAATTCGCTGCGACCAGAATAAGTAATCCAAAAAGAAATTACTAACAGTAGAAGCGATTGTAATAGTTAGCAAGATTAACATGATTCTTGCTTGTACTATCCGGTTTGGCTTCATTAATTTCTCAATCTGAAAACCTTGAAGCGCATACCATGTAATGACAATAAAAATAAGGTGAGAAACCATCGCTAATAGCGCCTGTGGACCAATACCACCAATTAGCATGATCACACCTCCTTAACATAATGATAAAAAACAAAGAAAAGCCACTATCTCATTTAATCACAGTCCAGCGCAATGTGCAAAGATTTACCTCTATATAACTTAATTTACATATTTTAACTTAATATAATCTTTTTATTTACATGTAAAAAGCCTCCTTAAAAGCTTAAGGAGGCTTTAGTTATTACATTTTTTGTTTAGTAACTTCTATGCGATTTAAAGCACGCTTTAAAGCTAACTCAGCACGTTTATGATCAACGTCATCTTGTTTGCTTTGCAGTCGTGTTTCTGCTCTCTTTTTTGCTTCTTCTGCACGAGAAACATCAATCATATCTGACGTCTCTGCTGCTTGTGCTAAGATTGTTACTTTGTCAGGTCTTACTTCAAGAAAGCCTCCACTAACAGCTACAACTTCATCACTGCTGCTTCCTTTTTTCAAGCGGACGGCTCCAATTTGTAATGGAGCTACCATCGGAATATGTCCATGTAAGATACCAAGCTCACCACTTTGAGCTCTAGCACTGACCATTTCCACTTCCGAATCGTAAACTGGGCCATCAGGAGTGACTACACTGACATGGATTGTCTTCATTCAAAAAACCTCCTATGTCCCTATATTATACTTCTACTCCCATGCTTTTCGCTTTTTCAACTACTTCTTCAATACGTCCTACTAAACGGAAAGCATCTTCTGGTAAATGATCATATTTACCTTCAAGAATTTCTTTAAATCCTTGAACCGTTTCTTTAACTGGTACGTATGAACCTTTCTGACCAGTAAATTGCTCCGCAACGTGGAAGTTTTGAGATAAGAAGAATTGAACACGACGAGCACGTTGTACAACAAGCTTATCTTCATCAGATAACTCGTCCATACCTAAGATTGCAATAATATCTTGTAATTCTTTATAGCGCTGTAACGTTTGCTGAACTTGACGTGCAACGTTATAGTGCTCTTCACCTACGATTTCCGGAGAAAGCGCGCGCGAAGTCGAAGCTAACGGATCCACCGCTGGGTAAATACCCATCTCAGATAGCTTACGCTCTAAGTTAGTTGTTGCATCTAAGTGAGCAAATGTTGTTGCAGGAGCCGGATCCGTATAGTCATCGGCTGGTACATAAATCGCTTGGATCGATGTTACAGAACCAACGCTAGTAGATGTAATACGCTCTTGTAATTGACCCATTTCCGTTGCTAGTGTAGGCTGGTAACCTACCGCTGAAGGCATACGACCAAGTAGGGCTGATACCTCTGAACCAGCTTGAGTAAAACGGAAGATGTTATCGATAAAGAACAGAACGTCTTGTCCTTGCTCATCACGGAAATATTCAGCCATTGTTAAACCAGTTAATGCAACACGTTGACGTGCTCCAGGTGGCTCGTTCATTTGACCAAATACCATCGCTGTCTTTTTAATAACACCAGAATCTGTCATTTCGTGGTATAGATCGTTACCCTCACGAGTACGCTCACCTACACCTGCGAACACTGAGATCCCGCCGTGTTCTTGTGCGATGTTATTGATTAGTTCTTGAATAAGTACAGTTTTACCTACACCTGCTCCACCGAACAGACCGATTTTACCACCTTTAATATAAGGAGCTAAAAGGTCAACTACTTTAATTCCCGTTTCTAGGATTTCAGCTTGTGTAGATAAGTTTTCAAATTTTGGTGCTTCGCGGTGAATTGGATCACGACGAGCTCCCGCACTGATTGGTCCATCTAAATCGATATGCTCACCTAATACGTTAAACACACGACCTAACGTTACATCACCAACCGGTACAGAAATTGGTGCGCCTGTATCTTCTACTTCTAGTCCACGAACTAGTCCATCAGTTGAAGACATTGCTACTGCACGAACTGTATTATCACCTAAGTGAATTGCAACTTCTAATGTTAATTCGATTGCTACTTCACTTTCACTAACAGGTTTATGAGAAATTTTAAGGGCGTTATAGATTGCTGGAAGGTGTCCGCTGTCAAACTTTACGTCTACAACTGGACCCATGATTTGAGTAACGCGTCCTTTTGCCATCGTGTTCCCTCCTAACTTGCTTTTCAAGTCTTATTTCTATTCTAAAGCCGCTGCTCCACCAACAATCTCCGTAATTTCTTGCGTGATTGCTGCTTGACGAGCACGGTTATATGATAAGGTAAGATTATTAATAAGGTCTTTTGCATTATCCGTTGCATTTTTCATCGCTGTCATACGCGCTGCGTGCTCACTTGCTTTTCCATCCAGTAAGCCACCATAAATAAGGCTTTCTGCATATTGTGGCAATAGCACTTCTAATATCTCCTCTTGAGAAGGCTCGAACTCATAGGATACAAGCTTCCCTGTTGGAGCTAAATCAGCTAACGGCAACAGCTTCTTTTCCGTTACTTCTTGAGAGATTGTATTAATAAAATGGTTATAGTATAAATACAATTCATCAAATGTACCGTCTGCGAACATATGCACCGTTTGCGAAGTAATTCCTTGAATATCAGCAAAAGATGGTTGGTCGGATAAACCAGTAATTTCTAAAAACACTGGAATACCACGCTTGATAAAGAAGTCACGCCCAACTTTCCCAATTGCAATTACACCATATTCATCGGAAGATGCATGACGTTTTTCGATTGCTTGTGAGACAGCGCGTAAAACGTTACTATTATAAGCTCCTGCTAAGCCACGATCTGAAGTAATGACAATGTATCCTGTTTTCTTTACAGGACGAGCCGTTAGCATTGGATGTGCAGCGCCTTTGCTGCCTCCTGCTACGCTTGCAACTACTTCTTGAATCTTTTCCATATAAGGAACGAAAGACTTAGCGTTTTGCTCGGCACGGTTTAACTTTGCAGCTGAAACCATTTCCATTGCTTTTGTAATTTGACTCGTTTTTTTCGTTGATGTAATTCTCGTTTGTATATCACGTAATGATGCCACAGGTTTCACCACCTTGTTTTAGAAGATCACGTGGTATGAAAGGTGAACGTAAGTTCACCTTTACCTTAATAAAAGCTTGTCTTAACATACCATTTTGACAAAGTTAACGATTACTCAGATGCTACAAATGTTTTCTTGAACGCTTCAAGAGCAGACTCAAACGCACCATCTTCAGGCAGTCCGCCAGTTGTACGAATTGTTTCAAGAACTTCTTTACGATTTGAATCCAACCATGCTAAGTACTCATCTTCGAAACGAGTGATATCAGCAACTGGTACATCATCTAAGAAGCCTTTTGTTAACGCATATAAAATCGCTACTTGTTTTTCTACGCGAAGCGGCTTGTGTAAGCCTTGTTTTAATACCTCTACTGTACGCGCACCACGGTTAAGCTTTGCTTGTGTAGCTTGGTCAAGGTCTGATCCAAACTGAGCAAATGATTCAAGCTCGCGATAAGATGCTAAATCCAAGCGTAGCGTTCCAGCTACTTTCTTCATCGCTTTAACCTGAGCTGACCCACCTACACGTGATACTGAAAGACCTGCGTTAATCGCTGGACGTACACCTGAGAAGAATAAGTCAGACTGTAAGAAAATTTGTCCATCCGTAATCGAGATTACGTTTGTTGGAATATAAGCAGATACGTCTCCTGCTTGTGTTTCAATAAATGGAAGAGCTGTTAATGATCCTCCACCTTTAGCATCTGATAATTTTGCAGCACGCTCTAATAAACGAGAGTGTAAGTAGAATACATCCCCTGGATATGCTTCACGACCTGGAGGACGACGAAGTAATAATGAAAGTTCACGGTATGCAGATGCTTGTTTTGTTAAATCATCATAGATAACAAGTACGTGTTTGCCGTTATACATGAACTCTTCACCCATTGTTACACCAGCATAAGGTGCTAAGAACAGCATTGGTGCTGGTTGAGAAGCAGATGCTGTTACAACGATTGTGTAATCAAGTGCTCCATGCTTACGCAATGTCTCTACTACGTTACGTACTGTTGATTCTTTTTGACCAATAGCTACGTAAATACAAACCATATCTTGGTCTTTTTGATTTAAAATTGTATCGATTGCCACAGATGTTTTACCTGTTTGGCGGTCACCAATGATAAGCTCACGTTGACCACGGCCAATTGGTACAAGCGCGTCAATCGCTTTAATACCTGTTTGAAGTGGCTCGTGTACAGATTTACGATCCATAACACCAGGAGCTTGACTTTCAATTGGACGTGTTTTTGTTGTTCCAATTGGGCCTAAACCGTCTACAGGTTGACCTAACGAGTTTACAACACGACCAATTAATTGTTCTCCTACAGGAACTTCCATGATTCTTCCCGTACGACGTACCTCATCCCCTTCACGAATTCCAGTGTAAGGTCCTAAGATAATGATACCGACATTGTTTTCCTCTAAGTTTTGTGCCATACCCATGACACCGTTTGAAAATTCAACTAACTCTCCAGCCATGACATTGTCGAGGCCATGAGCACGTGCGATACCATCCCCTACTTGGATAACAGTACCTACATCACTCACTTTAATCTCAGACTGATAGTTTTCAATTTGCTGTTTTATCAGCGCACTAATTTCTTCAGCTTTGATGCTCATGAATTTCACCCCTATCTACGATCTATGTGCAAGAAGTTCGCGATGTACCGATTCTAATTTCCCGGAAATACTTCCGTCATAAATACGGTTGCCGATGCGAAGCTTCACGCCGCCGATTAGGCTTTTATCGATTACATTTGTAATATATAATGAATGCTTTCCTACCTTTGGTGCAAATGTTTCAGAAATAGCACGCTCTTCATCTGAAGATAATGCTTTTACAGAGTAAACGGTAGCTTCAGCCACACCTCGTGCTTCATTTGCAAGAGCACGATACTCACGAGTGATCTCCCCTACTACTTGAATACGATGACGATCTAATAATAAAAGGAGCGTATTTTGAACCGTTTCTGTCAACGTTGAAAACGTTTGGCGAACTAAGTCTTTTTTTCGGTTGTTTGAAATCTTTGGATGCGTTAACACTTCAATTAAATCATCGTTTTGAGCGAAAACTGCTTCCACTACGTCTAATTCTTCTTGTAAAGCATCGATAGATTGCTTTTCAGAAGCTAATTGAAAAAGAGCTAATGCATAACGCTTCGCGACTGCCGGCTGACTCATCGTACATCCCCTACTTCTTGAATGTACTCATTGATCAACTTCTCTTGATCTTGCTCTGACAATTCTTTTTCAATCACTTTCGACGCGATTAATACAGATAATGATGCAACTTGCTCACGAAGTGCAGTAACTGCTTGATCTTTTTCTTGCTGAATTTCTTGTTTTGCTAATGCTTTTAAGCGCTCAGACTCTTCACGCGCAGCAGCAACAATTTCTTCTTTTTTCTCTTCAGCGGATTTTCTTGCGTTTTCCATTAAAACTTGAACCTCTTCACGAGACTGTTTTAACAGCTCGCGTTGCTCTTCAACAAGCTTTTGTGCTTGTTGATTCTGCTGTTCAGCTGAATCAATTTCACTTGCAATATGCTCTTCACGCTGTTTCATGATACCCATTACTGGACCAAACGCGAACTTTCGTAACAATGCTAGCAAGATAAGGAACATTACTAATTGGAATAAAATATCTCCACCGTTAAAGCCTGATGCTCCTAATACAAACGTATTTGACACGGCTGCTTCACTCCCTTCAAAGACTTAACATCTATGATTTTGCTCATTAAAGACATAAAGCAATGGCGAAGGTTCTTTTCGAATGATCTTCGCCACTTTTAAACGTTTTAAGTTACTAATTATTGACCTTGAACCATGAACGCGATTACTACAGCGATGATAGGAATCGCCTCTACTAATGCAACCCCGATGAACATTGTTGTTGTTAATGTACCACGTGCTTCTGGTTGGCGAGCGATACCTTCTACTGTTTTTGATACGATAAGACCGTTACCGATACCAGCACCTAGTGCCGCTAAACCAATTGCAATTGCAGCTGCTAATAAACCCATTTTATAAAGTCCTCCCTTAGTGAAATAGAATTTTTTCAACATGTTTTAAACTCGCTCAAAACGGGTAAAGCTTGAGCGAAGGTTTTATAAATTAATGGTCTTGACTCACTTTGTGTGCCAGGTAAACCATTGTTAACATTGTAAAGATAAATGCTTGAATTGCACCTACGAAAATACTGAAGCCTTGCCATGCCAATGTTGGCACAACCGCCCCAAATAATCCAAGAGCAGTACCACTTGTAGCAAGCCCTGCTAATAAAGTTAACAGAATTTCTCCTGCATAGATATTCCCGAAAAGACGTAGACCAAGCGTTAGCGTATTTGCAAACTCTTCAATAATCTTTAATGGGAATAGAAAAGGCATTGGTTTGAAGTAATCTCGACCATATTCTGCGAACCCCTTCATCTTAATACCATAATAATGTGATAAGACAACGACCATTGCTGCTAGAGTCAATGTAATCGTCGGATCAGCAGTCGGTGATTTCCACCATAATTCGTGATCGACAACAACGGCAAATGGCAATCCTAACATATTGGCAACGAAGATATACATTAAGAGCGTTACACCTAGTGTTAAGAAGCGTCCACCTGTCTTCCAATCCATTGTGCTGTTAATGAGGCCTTTTACAAAGTCTAATACCCACTCCAGGAAGTTTTGCATACCTGTAGGCTTCATTGCTAAAGTACGAGTACATAAAACTGCAATTAAAAACACAATGACTGACGCCACGGTAATCATCAACATGTTACTGAGATTAAACGTAAGACCAAAGAAATCTTGAGTTGGTGATTCATGACCCAACTATATTCACCTCTCTTCCCATCTCCTGCGTATATTTTGAACAACTAAATCTATGATAATGACAAGATAGGATGTCATTAATCCCATAACTACACCAATAATATGAAAAGTATTTGGATAAGAGATTGTAATTACAACTGCTAGCGCAGCGGTTGCAAACCTTGCAAATGTTCCTACTGAACGAGGTCGTTTTCCTTCATCCAGCGCTTGTCCAAACTGTTTAGCCCTTCTTACTAAAACCCAAAGGTTATACAAACTGAGTGCTGTACCTAAAATCAGGCCTAAAAACACGGTTTGATAAGGAGTAAATCCCCATCCGAGAACGTATATTGCTAATAAATAAAATATGTAGGATCGAAGTCTTGGAAATAAATGTTGCAATTCTTGCATGGATTATTAATCTCCTGAAAAAAATTGTCGGACTGTGCGCAGCATGGCATAGACGCCAACTGCAAGCCCTAAAAGAAGGCCTAAAACTAAAAAAAGTGGCTCAGTCCCAACTTTTCCATCAATCCATTTGCCACCAAATAGACCGATTAATACGGAACCTGCTAACTGAGAAAGAATGGTGGACATTAATGCAATCGCTTGTAATGACTGCCGTTTTTGCTTAGTCATTTAGAAAACCCCTTTTTGGTAAATTCTTTTTTTTCAAAAAAATCTACATACTCTAAAGCTATGCAAACTTATGTATAAATTACCAAAAAAGTTAAAAACAGTTAGTCGAAAACACAAGCGAACCTTGATTTTCAAGTGTTGAAAACCTTATCATTTATATCCATTGTTAGCATACAATAGCACATATTTAATGTCAATGTGTTTAAGCTAAAAACTTCACAATCTAAAAAGGGATGTTCACATTTTTGCCACACATATTTCATAATTAAATAAGAACAATGTAAAAGGGCATCAAACCTTGGTTTGATGCCCTTTTACTCAATCATCAGCCTCGCATTTACTACCTCTGTTTTACCATCTTTTTTAGCATATGCGAATACTTTATAATCACCTTTAGGTAGCTCTTCCTGCAGTTGAATTTTCCGCTTTAACATTCCTCTTTCTAATTTCTTATCTACATCTAAATAAGAGACGAATCGAAGGGTATCCGTGTCATAAACAGCAATTCCAAATTCATCCGCTCCTTCAGGTAAAAATGCTTCATATATATAAGTATTAGCATCACTTCCTTGCATAGCCTGCAGTCCCATAACTCGAGGGTAATTTGGCTTTTCGACCATATACAAATACGGTATTGATATTGTTTCACGTGAATCACGAATTTCCAACCGTCCATCATATATGCCTTTTTTCTTTTGATGGCTGTTTACCTGAAGATCAAATGAAATAGTCTTCGCTTCTTTAGGCTTTAATGTGAAAGAAAGCGGTACTCTCCAAGTTTCACCAGACTTTTTTGTTGGAGGCGTAACATGATAAACGTTTTTATAATTTGATTCATTAAAGATGCTCATTTTAATTCTTTTACTACTTTGTCCTTCAAAAATTCCAAAAGGTAACGTGCTAGGTGATAACAGCGTTGTTGCTTTTACTGCACGTTCCACTTGAATCCTTCCTGCGCCTTGTTCATATACGTGATATAATTCACCCTTCAAATTCCTAATTGGCTTTGCCGTACTCATCAGTGCAGCTTTTACTTGTTCAGGAGACCAATCAGGGTGAGCCTGTAAAAGTAAAGCACAGGCTCCCGCTACGTGAGGTGCTGCCATGCTCGTTCCATTTAAAGGCTCATACCCGTTCGGTACCGTACTCATGATTTGATAGCCTGGCGCTACTACATCAGGCTTAATGTCCCATGTGCTTGTAACCGGGCCCCTTGAACTAAAAGGGGTAATAATATCTTCTATAGTCTTGGAGAAAGTAGATGCATACACGTTTCCTTTTTGAATTTCTTTCTTTATGACTTCCCCCACATCACTCGAAACGATAACTACTGGAATTGAAAACAATTCGCTTACAGTCTCATCTACCACTCCGTTGATAGCATGGTATACAATTACCGCTTTAGCTCCAGCTTTTTTAGCTTTGTTTATTTTATTCGATAGAGGAATTTCCCCGGTATGCATAAGGACGACCTTATTTCCAACATCAATCATTTCCCTTCCGCTTCCCGCGTCCTTTAATACAATTTTCTGATCCATATCCCATTTCTCAGCATTGGGTAATGGAGATAGAGAAATATCATGTGGGAAACTTTCCATTTTTATAAATGGAATGCTTGTTGGAGAAACGGATGCACCAACTGAAATTGCTTCTCGAGCTGTTCCAGGAGATCCGACAGTCCACAATCCTGGCCCTGAATTACCGCTGGACGTTACCGTTACGATTCCTTTTTCAACGGCCTTATTCAGAGCTAAACTAGTCGGTAAATCTGGCCCATTAATATCGTTTCCTAGGGATAAGTTGATAACATCGACTCCATCTTGAATGGCTTTTTCAACAGCTAGAATAACGTTTTCAGAAGAACCAGAACCGCCTGGACCTAATGCTCGATAAGCATAAATTTCAGCTTCAGGTGCCACTCCACGCATCTTCCCGTTTGCTCCGATAATACCAGCCACATGCGTACCATGAAGCGTAGGCTCTCCTTGCTTACTTACTGTTTCCATTGGAGAGTAATCTTGGTCGACAACGTCATATCCACCTCGATAATTTGACTTTAAATCAGGGTGATTAAAGTCAATTCCTGTATCAATCACTCCAACTTTTATCCCTCTACCTGTTAAACGTTGGTTTTTTTTATCAAACATGCCCCTTACCTTTTCACTGCCAATATAAGATGCGCTTCCTTCATTTTTTGCATGATACGAAACAGAAGCATGTGAACTATCAATATAAGATTCTTCTCGCAGTCTTTGTAAGTCGTATAAAGTCCCCGATACGGATAGACCTGTAAATACTTCTCGAAATTCGTGGTTAATGCTTACGTTGGGATATTTTTTCTTTATTTCTTGTTTTGCAACTGCCACATTCTGCTCGTTCAGTATGAGAATGTATGTTTTTTGCACCTGTTTTTCAAATGATTGAATATCTGGAAACTCTACGCCTTCACTGTACGTGATTGTACTGTTTACTCCAAATATTAATAATAATAAAATGGTTATTTTCCACATAAAAACACCTCTCAACATAGCGTGTCACAAATAGACTGCATTCATGTGAGAGGTGTTAGGTTTATTTTTATAACGGCTTAAATTCTTCAGGTCTTTCTTCACGATGTTTAAAATAGTAGCTAATTGCATCGCAAATACGTTCAGAAGCATGACCATCTCCATAAGGATTAGATGCTTTCGACATTGTTTCATAAACGGATGTGTCGATTAATAACTCTTTCGCTAAGGTGTAAATCGTTTCTTCTTCTGTACCAGCTAACTTTAACGTTCCTGCTTCAATACCCTCTGGACGCTCCGTTGTATCACGTAATACTAACACAGGTACACCAAGAGAAGGTGCTTCTTCCTGAACGCCACCGGAATCCGTTAGAATAAGATGTGCTCGATTCGCAAAGTTATGGAAGTCAATTACATCCAATGGCTCAATAAGATGAATACGATCATCATCGCCTAATATTTCATTGGCTGTTTCACGTACAACAGGATTTAAGTGCACAGGATAAACAACTTGTACGTCATCATGTTCAGTTACAATGCGCTTTACGGCTCTAAACATATTTTTCATTGGCTCACCTAAATTTTCACGACGATGAGCGGTTAATAAGATAAGACGATCAGTACCAAGGTTACGTAAGACTTCATGCTCATACGAATCTTTTACAGTTGTTTTCAGCGCATCAATAGCTGTGTTTCCTGTCACAAAAATATTTTCTTCATTCTTGTTTTCTGTTCTCAAATTAACAGAAGACTTCGTTGTTGGAGCAAAGTGTAAATCTGCTAGTACACCCGTCAACTGTCGATTCATCTCTTCAGGATAAGGTGAATATTTATTCCATGTACGAAGACCTGCTTCTACATGCCCTACAGGAATTTGGTTATAAAACGCTGCTAGTCCCGCAATAAATGTTGTTGTTGTATCTCCATGAACCAACACAATATCTGGCTTTACTTTTTGCATTACATCGTTTAAACCTTCTAATCCCCTAGTTGTTACATCCATTAATGTTTGACGGTCTTTCATAATGTTTAAGTCATAATCTGGTTCAATATTAAAGATGGATAGCACTTGATCAAGCATTTGACGATGCTGAGCAGTAACAGTCACAATTGCTTCAAATTCCTCGGGACGTTTCTTTAGCTCAAGAACAAGTGGTGCCATTTTAATAGCTTCCGGTCTAGTACCAAATATCGTCATTACTTTAATTGGTTGCTTCATTATTTATCACCCGTATCTGAGAAATTATTTTGTGCCGAATAAACGGTCTCCCGCATCTCCTAAACCTGGAACAATGTAACCATGGTCATTTAATTTTTCGTCTAAAGCTGCGATATAAATATCAACATCTGGGTGCGCTTCTTTTACAATTTCTACTCCCTCTGGAGCAGCAATTAAGCACATAAATTTAATGTTTTTTGCACCGCGCTTTTTCAACGAATTGATTGCTTCAACTGCTGAACCACCTGTTGCAAGCATTGGGTCTACAACAATAAAATCACGCTCTTCTACATCATTTGGTAATTTTACATAGTATTCAACTGGTTGCAGTGTTTCTGGATCACGGTATAGGCCAACATGCCCTACTTTTGCTGCAGGCATTAGTTTTAAGAAACCGTCAACCATTCCGATACCTGCACGTAAAATCGGTACAATTCCTAACTTTTTACCAGCAATTACTTTAGAAGTTGTTCTACATACTGGTGTATCAATTTCTACATCTTGTAAAGGTAGATCACGAGTTGCTTCGAACGCCATTAAGCTCGCTACTTCATCTACTAGCTCACGAAATTCTTTTGTTCCCGTCTTTACATCACGTATGTATGTTAATTTGTGTTGAATAAGAGGATGATCGAATACGTATACTTTGCCCATTAAAATCTCTCCTTTGAATTTAAAAATGTCCACATTGAAATACCATTCAAGCCCTTGAATGGTACCTACTTTAAAAAAAACGATAACGTTAACATAACTTAAGCATTGCATCTATTTTACAGAAAATTATTTTTGAGTTCAAGCTTAATCCAAAAATAGATATTTTTCTATAACAATTTTGTAACCATATTATTCACCTTTAAACGTTGATACAAAAAGAAAAGTTGGGTAACTTCCCAACTTTTCTTTTTGTATTTTACTATTTATCTTATATAGATTATAGAGATGCATACATTTCAAATTTACTTGTTAATGCTTCTACACGAGCTGTTGCTTCTGCTAACTTTTCTTCATTATCAATGTTTTTTAATGTTAAGCCAATGATAGCAGCGATTTCATCCATTTCTTCAGCACCAAATCCGCGAGTCGTCACAGCAGCTGTTCCAATACGAATTCCACTTGTTACAAATGGACTTTGTTGGTCGTAAGGAATTGTGTTTTTATTCGTTGTAATTCCAACTTCATCTAACGCTTTTTCAGCCACTTTACCTGTTAGTCCCATTGAGCTTACATCGATTAAAACAAGATGATTATCTGTACCACCAGAAACTAATGTAAAACCTTCTTTTGTTAGGCCTTCAGCTAAGCGATTTGCATTATCAATGATGTTTTGTGCATATTGCTTAAATTCTTCTTGTAACGCTTCACCAAATGCTACTGCTTTAGCAGCAATAACGTGCATTAATGGCCCACCTTGAATTCCAGGGAAGATTGATTTATCAATTGCTTTTGCAAATTCTTCTTTACATAAAATCATTCCACCACGCGGTCCGCGTAATGTTTTATGCGTAGTTGTTGTAACGAAATGAGCATGTGGAACTGGATTCGGATGAAGGCCTGCTGCTACAAGTCCAGCGATATGAGCCATATCTACCATTAAATATGCTCCCACTTCATCTGCAATTTCACGGAATTTTTTAAAGTCAATTTCACGAGGATACGCACTAGCACCAGCAACAATCAACTTCGGCTTATGAGTACGTGCTTTTTCCAATACATCTTCATAGTTAATACGATGTGTTTCTGCGTCTACACCATATTCAATGAAATTGTACTGCACGCCGCTAAAGTTTACTGGACTACCATGCGTTAAATGTCCACCGTGAGATAAGTTCATACCAAGAACTGTATCTCCTGTCTCTAAAATTGTAAAGTACACAGCCATGTTTGCTTGAGCACCTGAGTGAGGTTGAACATTCACATGTTCTGCACCAAAGATTTCTTTTGCACGGTCACGAGCTAAATCTTCTACTACGTCTACGTGTTCACAGCCACCATAATAACGCTTAGCTGGATAACCTTCTGCATATTTATTTGTAAGTACAGAACCTTGAGCTTCCATTACTGCCGTTGTTACGAAGTTCTCTGATGCAATTAACTCAATTTTTGTACGTTGACGACCTAATTCATCTTGAATTGCATTATAGACTGCTGGATCTTGCTGCACTAACTTTTTCTCCATCGAAATCCTCTCCTCGTTTCGTTTCGTATGAACAATGTTCGTTTTTTATTAATTCATCTACATTGTAACATGGTTTATTTAGAATAAAAAACAAAAAATGTGCATTATATTAATATATTTATTTACAATCGTTCGTAAATGGCTCTTGGTCCACCAATTAATTTTGGTCGAGTATAAGCAATAGTCATGTGCGCTTGACCAATTTGCTTCAAAGAACACCTAACAGGAACAGCCACATGCTTTAAGTGCATACCAATGAATGTATCTCCAATATCAATGCCTGCATCAGCTTTAATGAATTCAACAATAACAGGATCCTTGAAATGATGATATGCATAAGTGGCCATCGCTCCACCTGCTTTTCGAACAGGTACAACGGTTACCAGGTCTAAACTTTGCTTCAACGCTACTTCTCTTTCTACCACTAGCGCTCGATTTAAATGTTCACAGCATTGAAACGCTAAATAGATGCCTTTGTTCTCTGCAAATTCTTCAAGCTTACCATAGATTACCTCTGCTGCTTCTTCGGTTCCCGATGTTCCGATTCGCTCTCCAACTACTTCACTTGTACTGCAACCAACTACAAATAAACTATGTTGCGGAAGTTTTACCTGATTTGAAAAGTCTGCTAGCACCACTTCTAGTTCTTGGCCCCAATCTTGAGCATTAGACATTCTAAAGCGCCTCCTTTACATCATTTACTCTTCATATGCTTTAATTTTGTTTACACGATTTTCGTGACGTCCACCTTCAAAACTCGTCGTCAACCATATTTTAGCAATATCTCTAGCTAAACCTGGGCCAATCACCCGTTCACCCATAGCTAGTACATTTGTATCATTATGTTCTCTAGTCGCTTTAGCACTAAACGTATCGTGGACAAGTGCACAACGAACACCTTTTACTTTATTAGCAGCAATGCTCATTCCAATTCCTGTTCCACAAATTAGAATTCCTTTGTCAACTTCTCCACCTGCTACTTTTTCAGCAACTGGAATTGCATAGTCTGGATAGTCTACTGAATCGCTGCATTCACAACCGAAATCAATATACTCAATGTTTAGTTCCTCCATTAATTGCATAATTTCTTTCCTAATATTTATACCGCCATGATCTGATGCAATTGCTACTTTCATAATGAATCCTCCCTATAGACTGTTAAAGGTATTTTTTAAAACTACCATTTTTAATTTTCTAATTTTTTAACTGCTCGATTAATAAGCTGCTGTATTTCCTCAAATGTCATTTGATAAACAGATAAATTGCCTCCGTAAGGATCGGCAACGTCTCCATTTTCACCTACAAATTCTTTTAGCGTAAACAGTTTATCTAGCGTATCAGGAGCTTGACTTGCTAGCATCTGCTTATGACTACTCGTCATGGTAAAGATATGAGTTGCCCAATCTAACATCTCTCTTGTTATACTAGATGATGTATGTGATGCATCAATACCTTGCTGTGCTAAAACAGCTGCTGCGTGCGTGGAAATCGGTTGGCCGTCCATTGCAAATAAACCCGCTGATTTCACTTCCATCTCATGCTTTTTTTGGTTCCTTAACCAAGCTGCTGCCATAGGGCTTCGACATGTATTTCCTGTACAAACAAATAAGACTTTTTTCAATCTAAAATCTCTCCTTATTTTACTACTAATAAACCCTTTCTACATTGCCTTTATTTTATCCTTAATATATAGAAGAGTTCAACACCCATGACCTATGATACTTTTCATTAAATGTAAGCACAAAAAAGCAAGCTCTATGTGAATTGAGCTTGCTTCTATAGGATACTGAATTAGTAAACTATTTATAATTGAAAAAGAAGCTTGATTCCAAATGCAAGGAGGATGCTTCCACCTAACGCTTCACTGTATGAACCTAGCCAGCCTTGAACACGCCTTCCAAGCAAAAGGCCTAACCATGTTAAAAGCATACTTACTACGCCAAAAATCATAATTGTTAAAAATGTTCGTGCTCCAAAGATTCCAAGGCTTAAGCCCACGGAAAAGCTATCTAAGCTAACACTTAATGCAAAGATAATTAATCCCCATCCTACTGGTTTAATAAACGGTTCCTCGTCACGCTTGAAGGATGAGTAAATCATTTGGATTCCTAATATGAGTAATAACACGCCTCCACCATATGTAGCCAACATTCCCAGCTTATCAGACAACAACTTTCCAATAAACATACCCAAAAGCGGCATCCATATATGGAAAAGACCTATTATTACTCCAATGTAGAAAATTTGGCGAAAGCGTAAACGGACTAGACCCATACCGAGTCCGACCGAAAAGGCGTCCATTCCTAACGCAAATGCCATAATAACTAATGTAATCAGTTCACTAATCAATCCTGAAATATCCATCTTCAACCTCCTCGGACGTGCCTATTTCACCTTATGCACGCACGAAATGGTTTAGAAGATGAATCTAAAATTATTGAACAATAAACTGATGACCAGCCGCTTTTACTAACCGATTCATTAAAGCTTGACCTACTCCATGTTCAGGGAAGCTCTCACTTAAAATAATATCTACGTCATAGTCATTAAAGGAACGTAAAACATGATAGAGTTCACTTGCGACCGTCTCTAACTTACTTCGATAGCCGCAAGTTAAAATCTGATTTGCATGATAAAAGTCTTGATGTTCATGCGTTGTTAAAACTCCAACTTTCTTTCCTTGTTTTTGAAAATATTCAACTTGCTTCTGCAAAAATTCCTTTGAACCCTTTACAATGATGAGCGGCGCGTTAGGAGCATAGTGGGTATACTTCATCCCAGGGGATTTCGGCGCTTCCTTCTCATCTTTAAGAGCTTGGTCTACCCTTACTTCTCCAATTAAAGCTTCTAATTGTTCTTTTGTAACGCCACCAGGTCGTAAAATCACTGGAATATCTTCTGTACAGTCTAAAACAGTAGATTCTAGACCCACTCCTGTCACTCCCCCATCGACAATTCCACTAATTCTACCTTCTAAATCGCTCACAACATGCTGAGCGCTTGTTGGACTGGGCTTTCCCGATAGATTTGCGCTTGGTGCAGCTACTGGTACATTTGCCTTTTTTAATAAAGCTAGAGCTACGGGATGCGAAGGCATTCGAACAGCAACACTATCTAATCCAGCGGTTACGTTTTCCGCTACAAATCCTTTTTTAGGAAAGATAAGCGTAATTGGTCCTGGCCAAAAAGCGTTCATTATTTTTCGAGCCGTTTCTGAAACCTCGGTTACAATCCTATCTAACTGTTTCATGTCGCCAATGTGTACAATAAGTGGGTTATCACTTGGACGCCCTTTTGCCTTAAAAATTTTATCCACAGCCTCTTCAGAGGTTGCATCCGCTCCTAATCCATAGACTGTTTCTGTAGGAAACGCAACCACTTCTTGATTTCTTAATAAAGAAGCTGCTTTTTCTATCTGTGGATAACTATCATGTTCTTTCATTTCTTTATCCACAGACCAGATTTTTGTATTCATTTCATTCACTCCTATTAGCACAACTATATATAGGCAAAACCATCTATATTACCTACTATTTATACAAGATTTTAACTTATTTTATCAATAGACGATTGCAACAAACAAGCTTTATCCACAAAATGTGGATAAAGCTTGTTTGTTTGTTAATAACTTTGTGGATGACATTTATTCACATGTGTAAAAGTTAATCTTGATAAGCCATCACATATACTTGCTCTAAGCTTGGAAGGTTTCGTAGATAAGAGTGATGTTTCAAGCCACCTGGCAATTCTTCGTAGTGGATTTGCTGAAAATTCATCATAGAAAAAAACTGTACAGATGAAGCCTTATTGGTCACTAAATATAATTGATGCACATCATTTTTTTTTGCTAGTTGTACAATACTTTTAAATAATAATAAAATGTCCGATCTCATGAGGGAAGGCGAAACAACAAGAGAACGTAATAACCCATGCTCTCCATCTTTTTCAAATCCAACAGTTGCTAACAGCTCGTCATTCTCATCTTCCATAATAACAAAATGATGAATACTTTCTGCTACACCTTCTGAACTAATACCTGCTTTTGTTAAGAAAGATTGAATTCGCCCACAATCTTTCACTTCTGCTAACTTTAATTGTTCCTTCATTTCTCATCACCTCATTTTAGTTTCTAGTAACAAAACTATGAAATATGAGAAACAAATAGAACTATATACTTTTACTTTCTATCATTTGAATAAAGATGAAGCTAGTTCTACAATAAAGAATTTCACTTCTACTTCTTCTTCTTTTTTCTGTACTTTTTTACTAGACTTCTTCTGCTGCTTTTCTTTTTTCGCTTCTTTTACAGCTACTTCTTGTGCTAAATTTGAAGTCGATGCAACAAGGTTTGAATGATCAATATGATTAGCATCTACTTTCGCTACTTCTTCAGCGACCGATTCAATCACTTCTTTCTTTTCTACAGGTTGCTCTTCCTCTGGCATTGGTGATTGAATAGCTTCACCATTTGAGAAATCCAAAAAGCACATGGGTGGAAATAGTACGCACCACCAGTTTGCTCCTTCACCTTCACCTAAAGTGATTAGTACTGCCTCATATTCACCAGCAGGATAAAGAAACTGGCCATATAACTTTGTTGGAAAGCTCACCTTTCCAAAATCAACGTGTATAGACTCATTCATACCTTGTTCTTTCATAACTTCCTTAGCAATTGCTTCTAATGCTGGCAAGTTGCTTTTAATAACATCTCTGGCATCATCCACTGACGTAAGCTCTTGTACCCACGTAGTGATTTGTGCATTTACTTCATCTCTAATCAATCGCTTTACATGCTGATCTTTCTCACTATCGCTGTTTGCTAGAATACGCAAACGAATCGCTTCATCTGGAATTACCATGGGCTCATTAGCTTCGACCTTTTGGTTTGTATATAGAATTTGGATATTTGCTCCAATAATAAGTAAAAGAAAATAAATGATTGCTTGTTTTTTCATTATGTCCACCATCCCTTCACAAGACAGTATGGACAATCATTTTCTATCCTAAACTAGCAACTTATTAAAATCTATTATTTTTATAAAGAAGCAAATACCATTCGATCTTTTCCGTTGATATCAAAAACAACTTCAACTTTCGCACTGTGAAACTGCTTTTTTAACATATCTGCTACGACATTAGCTTGTCCAGCCCCTACTTCAAATGCAATAATTCCTTGTTTGTTAATAACAAGCGGGAGCTCTTCCATAAAGCGTCGATAGAAATTCAAACCATCTTGACCACCAAAAAGAGCTCGATTAGGCTCATAGTCCTTTACAACGGTTGATAACTCATCACTATCAGGAATATAAGGAGGATTAGATACCACAACATCAAACCGTTGAGCTGTCTCAATAAAAGGCTTTAATAAATCACCATGTACAAATTGAACCTTCGCACCCAAGCATTTAGCATTTTTTTTTGCTACCGCTAAAGATTCTTCTGCAATATCAGTGCACGTCATTTCTATTGCTGGAACTTCTAAAGCAAGTGTAACACCAATTGCACCACTACCTGTTCCAATATCAACAGCTTGAATTGGATTATGCCCAAACTTTTGTTTCATACGTTCAATTAAACCTAATACAAGCTCTTCCGTTTCGGGACGCGGTATTAGCACTTCCTCATTTACTTGAAACGTCCTTCCATAGAACTCTTCCGAACCAATGAGATATTGTACCGGGATACCATCTACATGTTTGTTAACATCATATTGGAATTTTTTTATTGTTACTGCTGGAACTTCTTCTTGTAATGAAGCAAGTAGGTAAGTTCGAGTCATGCCAAGGTGATGACGCAACAGCATTTCCCCCGCATTTTCATCTCGTTTCGCTTCTTTTAAACAAGAAGAAGCCCATTTTAGGGCTTCAAAAACTTTCATTGTTAGTTCGAATCTTCCATTCTTCTCGCTTGATCTTCCATGATTAATGCATCAATGACTTCATCTAGCTTACCTTCTAGAATTTGATCAAGCTTTTGAATTGTTAAACCAATTCGGTGATCCGTTACACGGTTTTGAGGGAAGTTATACGTACGAATACGCTCTGAACGATCCCCAGAACCTACTGCTTGCTTACGATTTGCATCGTATTCAGCTTGGGCTTCCTGCTGAAATTTATCATAAACACGCGCACGTAATACTTTCATTGCTTTTTCTTTATTCTTAATTTGGGACTTTTCATCTTGACACGACACAACTGTTCCTGTTGGTAAATGAGTTAAACGAACAGCGGACATAGTTGTATTTACACTTTGTCCACCTGGTCCACTAGATGCGAACGTATCAACACGAATATCTTTTTCGTGAATCTCTACTTCTACCTCTTCTGCTTCCGGTAAACATGCAACGGTTGCTGTTGAAGTATGAATACGTCCACCAGATTCCGTTTCAGGTACACGTTGAACGCGATGTGCGCCGTTTTCAAACTTCATTTTTGAATATGCACCTTTACCGTTAATCATGAAAATAATTTCTTTATATCCACCAACACCTGTTGTGTTAGCTTCCATTACGTCAATTTTCCAGCCTTGAGTCTCGGCAAAACGGGAGTACATGCGGTACAGGTTACCAGCAAATAAAGCTGCTTCATCGCCTCCTGCAGCACCACGAATCTCCATAATAACGTTTTTGTCATCATTTGGATCTTTCGGGATTAACAGAATGCGAAGTTTATCTTCTAATTCTTCTGCCTGTGGCTCTAGCTCTTGAATTTCTTCTTTAACCATTTCACGCATATCCGCATCAAGTTTTTCTTCAAGCATCGCTTTTGCATCTTGTAGCTGCTCTTTTACTTCTTTATACTCTCGGTAACACGTAACAGTCTCTTGTATATCTGATTGTTCTTTTGAATACTCTCTTAATTTAGATGGGTCATTTACGATTTCAGGGTCGCTAAGAAGCTCATTCAACTTCTCATAGCGTGCCTCCACGGCTTCTAAACGATCAAACACGTCATTCACCTCATTTTTTATCCATAACGTTCTAATTATAGTATAGCTCATGGATTCAGTCAAAACAAAGTGAGTCTTAACATGGATTATGGCTTGACGTTTACATGAAATTGAAGTCTAGGCAAACCCTCATAGAAAGCCTCATTGAGATTTTTTATAATCTTTTTCTTCTCGTGAACGTTATATTCTTTTCCAACATAGACCGTCACCCAAGCATCTTTTCCACTGATAACAATATTTCCAGGCTTATAGGGAGTTTTAACGTTAATAATTTCCTCAATCTTAGCTGCATCATCTTTTACTGCAGTTTGTTTATTCGTTGTATTTAAAAAATTAGGGTTTTGATCCGTAAATTCTTCATAATTTTCAAGCTCAGCCCGCTCTTTTTTTGATTGAGCTTCTTGAGAATTGTTTCCTTGATTACATGCGGTTACAAGAAAAGCTGTAAACAGTATTATGATTAAGTGTTTCATACTATCACCCTCCTATCTTGTTAGCTTTCCGCATTCCTCTCTTTTCATCCAATTCCATAAAAAAAAGCAAGGCCGTTTGGCCTTGCTTTTTTACTTTGTTAACTCTTGAAAGTTACTTGCTGTTTTTGAACTTTTCACCACATGACAATGACGGCAGCGAGGTTCGTAAGATTCTGATGCACCCACTAATATAATGGGATCATCATAAGAAGCTGGCTCTCCATTAATTAAGCGTTGAGTACGACTTGC
Source organism: Bacillus sp. 1780r2a1 (assembly GCA_024134725.1). NCBI lineage: Bacteria > Bacillati > Bacillota > Bacilli > Caryophanales > Bacillaceae > Bacillus > Bacillus sp. 1780r2a1. The sequence goes on from CP099863.1 coordinate 4,062,484, forward strand.
TGGAGATCCACATGATGCACAAACAGCTTGCAATTTTGTAACTGATTCAGCTATTGCCATCAGCTGAGGTACATGTCCAAAAGGCTCACCACGAAAGTCTTGATCAAGTCCTGCTACAATGACACGAAACCCTTTATCTGCAAGAGCTTGTACAACTTCAACAATTTGATTATCAAAGAATTGAATCTCATCGATTGCCACTACGTCTGTTTCAGCGCTAACCTTATCTAAAATATCGGTAGAGATGGATATTGGATGCGCAATAACTGATGTTCCATTATGTGACACAACTGCTTCTTCACTGTATCGATCATCAATTGCAGGTTTAAATACCTGCACATTTTGTTTAGCAAACTGCGTGCGACGAACACGACGAATTAACTCTTCTGATTTCCCTGAGAACATACTTCCACAAATTACTTCAATCCAACCGCTTTGTTTCATTACGTACACCATGCGGGACTCTCCCTTCCTATCACTCCATTATGAGCGAACCGCTACTAACTTTATCTAGTCTACCTTTAATTATGTAGAACATGTATATAGAAAAGATTTCTTCACCTACAATGGAAATCTTTAACTTTTTTCCTATTTTAAGAAGTAAAAAAACAGGCAAGAGATAAGCCACTTGCCTGTTTGCTTCGACAATCTTGATTATTTAAGACCGTATTTTTTGTTGAAACGATCAACACGGCCACCAGCTTCAGCGAATTTTTGACGGCCCGTATAGAATGGGTGACATTGTGAACAAGTCTCAACGCGCATCTCTTCTTTTACAGAACCAGTTTCAAACTCATTACCACAGCTGCATTTCACCATGATTTTGTTGTACTTTGGATGAATTCCTGTTTTCATTCTTTTCATCTCCTTCCGCCCTGAATCATTCTGAAACAGAGTTTATTGATAAGAAAAATGATGAGCATAATTGCAACATCGTGTATCTTATCAACACACATGATGAAATTATAACAAGGGTTGTTTCGTTTTGCAACCACCTATTCAAAACATCTTTTTTCCATCAACTAACACTTCATTTAAAACTTATATAAAATTAATTTGGTCTGTTTTCTTTTATCTTTTATTAGCTAATAAAGCTTTCTTCTCTTCAGTCAATAAAGCAAAAAATTCTTCATTTGACTTGGTTTGACGAAGACGCTTTAAGAACTTTTCAGCAAAATCAGGTGCATCAGCCATCGACTTACGAATAGCCCATAGATGATCAAGCTGCTCTTTTGGAATAAGAAGCTCTTCTTTACGTGTACCTGAACGACGAATATCAATTGCTGGGAAAATACGTTTTTCAGCAAGTGAGCGATCAAGGTGAAGCTCCATATTTCCAGTTCCTTTAAACTCTTCGTAAATTACGTCGTCCATACGAGAGCCTGTATCAATTAAAGCTGTTGCAAGAATGGTCAAGCTTCCACCATCTTCAATGTTTCTAGCCGCACCAAAGAATCGTTTTGGACGATGGAAAGCTGCTGGGTCAATACCACCTGACAACGTTCGTCCACTTGGCGGAATAACGAGGTTATAAGCACGAGCTAGACGAGTAATACTATCCATTAAGATGACAACGTCTTTTTTATGCTCTACTAGTCTCATTGCACGTTCCAGTACAAGCTCTGCGACTTTAATATGATTTTCTGGCACCTCATCAAACGTTGAGCTGACGACATCTCCATCAACAGATCGTTCAATATCTGTTACTTCTTCAGGGCGCTCGTCAATTAAGAGAACAATAAGCTCTGCTTCTGGGTGATTTGTTGTAATGCTGTTGGCAATTTCTTTTAAAAGCATTGTTTTACCAGCCTTAGGTGGCGCAACAATTAATCCCCTTTGGCCAAAACCAATTGGTGAAATGAGATCAATAATTCGGGTTGAGAAACTTCTAGGTTGTGTTTCTAGACGCATTTGCTCATTTGGATAAATAGGTGTTAGGGCCGGGAAATGCACGCGCTCTTTTGATGTCTCTGGATCTTCGCCATTAACTGCTTCTACGTGTAACAAGCCATAGTAACGCTCGTTTTCTTTAGGGGGACGAACCTTACCAGATACTTTATCTCCGTTTCTTAAATCAAAACGTCGAATCTGAGAGGCAGAAATATAGATATCCTCAGAACTTGGAGAATAGTTGATTGGTCTTAAAAAACCAAACCCTTCCGATTGAATAATTTCAAGGACACCTTCCATGAAAAGCAGACCGTCTTGTTCTGCCTGTGCTTTTAAAATTGCAAAAACAAGCTCTTTTTTCGTTAGCTTGCTATAATAAGAAACTTTATATGCTTTCGCATGTTCATATAGCTCTTTTAATTTCATATTTTCTAAACTGGATAATGTTAAGTTCATTAGGACACCACGCTTTTAATGAATAATTTTTGAGTTTCCTTCCATATTAAGTTACTATCTAGCAGAAAATGATACGGTCGGAACAGTGTGTTAAAGATGGAGAAGGTAATCTAGAAGTATACATAAGTAGAATCAATTATAATTATACACTTATTAGAAGAAAAAACAGGTTACTTTCATAACGAAGTGGCCAAAACCACGAATTGTTTGATGTAGCAACTTATATTCTAACCTTTTTCTATCTTTTTAATCAATCTTTTTTTGACGCATAACGGTCAAATCCAAAAAACACGTTATAGTTTAATAGCTTCGACTGAAAACCTTTTCAATTCATATTAAATAAGAAATGATAGGTACAAATGCATTGCACACACCAATTTATTATTTATAACGAATAATCAGTGAGGGATTTCCCTCACTGATTTTCAACTTACTCTATTATAGACCAAATTTGCATAATGTCTAGTAGCTGACCTGATGAGAAAAACTATGATTAAGAATTTTGAAATTGCTCAATTTCTTCCTCAGTCATTTCTTCTCGCCAAATCATTGCACCTAGAGTTGATAACTTGTCCACTAAGTGACTATATCCACGATCAATATGCTCTAATCCAGTAACTTCAGTAATTCCTTTAGCCATTAAACCAGCTGTCACTAAAGCGGCTCCTGCGCGTAAGTCTGAAGCTTTAACACGTGCACCTTGCAACTGTACAGGGCCATTAATAATTGCAGAGCGACCTTCTACTTTTACGGAAGCATTCATTCGTCTTAGTTCATCAATGTGTTTAAAACGAGCACCATAAATTGTATCTGTTACTACGCTTGTACCAGATGCTTTTGTCAATAAAGTAGTAAACGGTTGTTGCAAATCTGTTGGGAATCCTGGATACACTAATGTTTTAATGTCTACAGGCTTTAATAATTCTCTTGTAGCCACCAAAATTTGGTCCGAACTTGTTTCAATATGAATGCCCATTTCTCTCATTTTAGCAGTCAAGGATTCCAAGTGCTGCGGAATTACATTATCCACAATCACTTCTTTTCCCATGCTAGCACCCATTACCATATAAGTACCGGCCTCAATACGATCTGGAATAATTGAATGACGGCAGCCGTGTAAAGTATCTACACCATCAATCCTAATAACGTCTGTTCCCGCACCTTTAATTTTTGCTCCCATACTTGTTAATAGTGTTGCAACATCAATAATCTCAGGCTCTTTAGCTGCATTTTCAATAACAGTACGTCCCTTTGCTCTGACAGCAGCTAGCATGATATTTATAGTTGCACCGACACTTACTACGTCTAAATAAATTCGAGCTCCTTTTAGTTCTTCAGCACGTAAATAAATAGCTCCTTGTTCATTTGTAACAGTCGCACCTAGCGCCTCAAAACCTTTGATATGCTGGTCGATTGGGCGAGGTCCTAAATAACAACCGCCAGGAAGACCAACAACCGCTTTTTTAAAGCGTCCTAACATTGCTCCCATTAAATAATAAGAAGCGCGCAGTTTTTTTACCTTTCCACTCGGTAAAGGCATTGCCGTCATATGAGTCGGGTTTACCGTTAATTCTTCATTATCACTTGTGACACTGCCACCAATTTCTTCAATTAAATCACTCAGCAATTCAACATCTGATATACGAGGTAACCCCTCTATTGTAACAGGTGACTCCGCTAAAATTGTAGCTGGAATCAGTGCCACAGCGCTATTTTTAGCACCGCTTACACGAACTGTTCCACTTAGAGTAAAGCCACCTTGTATTTTCAGCTTTTCCATTTATAGCTCCCTTCCAGCGAAAGAAAGTTTTCCACTCTGTAGTTAAGGAAAAAATTGGAACTACCACTATGTAGACTACTTGTATTTTTCCTCTTATCTACTAGTGTACACGAAAATCCAAAAATCATGTATAATTTCGACAATTTTAAAGAAAATATGGCATTTACTCAGTTTATTCGTAAATGCCATATCATCTTATCTACATTATTTTTGTCGTGTTTCCCAATCTGATAGAAACTGTTCTATTCCTGCTTCTGTTAAAGGGTGCTTAAAAAGTTGCATAATAACCTTGTAAGGAATTGTTGCAATATGAGCTCCTTGCTTAGCAGCTTCCGTTACATGCATTGGGTGACGAATGGAAGCAGCAATGATTTCAGTTGGAATATCGTGAATAGCAAAAATCTCTGCAATATCTGAAATTAAGTTCATACCATTAAATCCGATATCATCAAGGCGTCCTAAAAATGGCGAAACATATGTAGCTCCAGCTCTTGCAGCTAACAATGCTTGGTTAGCAGAAAAAATAAGCGTTACGTTGGTTTTAATTCCAAGACTAGTGAATTCGTTTACTGCTTTTAGGCCGTCTGGAGTCATTGGCACTTTAATCGTAATATTTGGCGCAATGGCTGCCAACTCTTTACCTTCTCGTATCATTCCTTCTGCATCTAAAGAAATGACCTCGGCACTTACTGACCCTTCAACCAGCTCCGTAATCTCTCGAAGGCGGTCTTCAAATGTAATATTCTCTTTTGCTACCAAACTTGGATTCGTTGTAACACCAGCAACTACACCTAATGAATACGCTTCCTTTATTTCTGATAAGTTAGCTGTATCAATAAAAAATTTCACCTGTCCCCATCCCCTTTTTTCTTAATTATATGAAAATTATAATTAAAACAAAGCCGCCTTACAACTATTGAGCAAGGCGGCTTTGCACCATCTCATCATTAATCACTTAATGCGGAATGGTAATTATGCTTTGTTTGAAGAACCAAACTCACGCATTTTCCCTTGAACTGTCGCTTGAATTGCATCGCGAGCTGGTCCTAAGTATTTACGTGGGTCATATTGCTCAGGTTGTGCAGCTAGTACTTCGCGTACAGCTTTAGCTGAAGCAATTTGGTTTTCTGTATTTACGTTAATTTTAGCAGTTCCTAAAGAAACAGCTTTTTGAATATCTTTTGTTGGGATACCAGTACCACCGTGTAATACTAATGGTAAACCAGTAATTTGACCGATTTCTTCCATTTCAGCAAAACCTAAGTTTGGCTCACCTTTGTAAGGACCGTGAACTGAACCTAATGCTGGAGCAAGACAATCGATACCTGTACGTTTAACAAGCTCTTCACACTCTTTTGCATCAGCGTAGATAACGCCATCAGCGATTACGTCATCTTCTTGTCCACCAACAGTTCCTAACTCAGCTTCTACAGATACACCGTGGAAGTGTGCTAATTCAACTACTTGAGCAGTAGTTGCAATGTTTTCTTCGAATGGGTGGTGAGAAGCATCGATCATTACAGAAGTGAATCCTGCATGAATTGCTTTTGCACATGATTCAAAGCTTGAACCATGGTCTAAGTGAATTGCAACTGGCACTGTTACATTGTAGTCTTCGATTAAACCTTTAACCATTGATACTACAGTTTTGAAACCGCCCATGTAACGTGCTGCACCTTCAGATACACCTAGGATAACTGGAGAGTTTTCTTCTTGAGCTGCTTTTAAGATAGCTTGAGTGAACTCTAAGTTGTTTAGGTTAAATTGGCCTACTGCGTAGCCTTCCTCTTTTGCTTTAATAAGCATGTCTTTCATTGATACTAAAGGCATGTTGAAATCCTCCTTAATAATCTATGTGAGTTAGATACTAACCAAAAGCCTACCTAAAGTAGTATGCTCTTGAATCTGACATTCCATGTAGAAATGCGGTGTATCTGCACACAATATGTTGTCGAATGATTAATACAGTAATTAGGATACCAACTTAAAAACAAAACAGCAAGATTTTTAGGTTAATATTAAAAATTTCTTAGAAACACGCTTGTTTGTAAGCACTTACTTAGACTTTAATGGTATATATTCCCTAACAACCTGCCTAATTTCATCAATATCAAACGGTTTTGCAAAGTGCGTTAATGCACCTAAATCTTTTGCTTCTTGAATCATATCTAATTCACCATAAGCGGTCATTATAATCACTTTTATTGTCTTGTCATACTCTTTTAATCTTTTTAGAATTTCAATTCCGTCCATTCCTGGAATCTTCATGTCAAGTAAGACAAGATCAAGTTGTTGTTCTTTTGCAATGTCAATCGCTTGAAACCCATTCGCTGCTTGAAAAGTTTGATACCCTTCCTTTTGCAATACTTCTGTTAGTAAAATACGAATTCCGTACTGGTCATCTACAATTAAGATTTTTTCAGTCAACATAATCCCACCTTCTATACCGCCTCTTGTTGAGACAAAACTAACATATGTATTTCGTTATAAAGCGACAAATCCCTGCTCATTTAAGAAAATCTTACAAAATACAGGAATTTCAGTCATTATTCTTACCTCGTTTTTTAATACCTTTTTATTATAACTTGTTTTACACTAGAATATGGATATATTTTTTCGCTATAATGATTAGCAAACACTCTTGAGAAAGAGAAAGGTGAATTTATCATGCTTAAAATTTTCACAACACAATTGTCTAGCTATTTTAAACGCATAGGCGAAAAAGAAGAACTCAACTTAGAAGATGGGTCTCGTATTTTAGCTCAAGCAGCCGTTGGACAAGGCAATATTTATATTTATGGAGTAAATGAAATGCAAGCTGTGACGTACGAAGCGACGCAGAGTGCAGAACCTTTAACTCATGCAAAACCTTTAGTTCTCGATGACATTCGCAGTTTAACATCAGTCGATCGAGTCCTCATTGTTACAAGATTTTCCACAGATGAAAAAGCAGTTGAAGTTGCACATATGCTACTTAAAGAAGGAATTCCGTTTGTTAGCATCGGTGCCGTTCCTAAAGAAGTACAAAGTGATAGCATTCATGACCTATCAGATGTTCACATTAATACTTATCTTTTACAACCTCTTATACCTGATGATAATGGTGAACGCTTTGGCTTTCCAGCTCTCATGACGGCCCTTTATGCTTATTATGGTTTATCGTTTACATTAAAAGAAATCCTAGATGAAAACGAATAACAAAAAGACGCTGTAACACAGCGTCTTTTTTATCACATTTTATTGTTGTTGTCCTAATTCAATTGATGCGCGAATGAACTCTCTAAATAGAGGTTGTGGACGGTTCGGACGAGAAGTAAATTCTGGATGGAATTGAGCTGCTAAGAACCATGGGTGGTCTTTTAACTCAACAATTTCCACTAAACGACCGTCTGGACTTGTACCAGAGAAGATAAAGCCTTTCTTCTCCATCTCTTGACGATATTCGTTATTGAACTCGTAACGGTGGCGATGACGCTCATAAATAACTTCATCTTGGTACGCTTGATGAGCTAATGTTCCTTCTGTTAGCTTACAAGGATATAAGCCTAAGCGAAGTGTTCCACCTAAATCCTCAACATCTTTTTGTTCTGGTAATAAGTCGATGATTGGATAATTTGTGCTTGGAGCAATTTCAGCAGAGTGTGCTCCTTCTAAACCTAATACGTTGCGAGCAAACTCTACAGATGCAAGTTGCATACCTAAGCAAATACCTAAGAATGGCACTTTTTGCTCACGAGCATATTGAGTAGCTACGATCTTACCTTCAATACCGCGGTCACCAAATCCACCTGGTACTAGAATTCCATCAACATCACCTAATAGTTCACTTACGTTTTCTTGCGTAACGTGCTCTGAGTTAATCCATTGGATGTTTACATCTGCATCGAACGCATAGCCAGCATGTCGCATTGCTTCAACAACTGAAATGTAAGCATCTTGAAGCTCTACATATTTACCAACAAGAGCAATCTTTGTTGTTTTAGATAAGCCTTTTACTTTAGCTACAAGCTCTTTCCACTCTGTCATATCCGCTTCTTTACAATCTAGCTTTAAGTGATCGCACGTGATTTGGTCTAAGTGTTGGTCTTGTAGAGATAATGGAATTTCGTATAGCGTTTCTGCATCTGCACATTCAATAACTGCTTTTTTATCGATATCGCAGAATAAAGCTAGCTTTTCTTTCATATCTTCAGAAATTGGCATTTCTGTACGTACAACAATAACGTTTGGCTGAATCCCTAAGCTACGAAGTTCTTTAACACTATGCTGTGTTGGCTTTGTTTTCATCTCACCTGCAGCCTTTAAATATGGCACTAATGTACAATGAATGTACATTACGTTATCGCGACCGATATCGCTTTTAATTTGACGAATAGCTTCTAAGAATGGCAGAGATTCGATATCTCCTACTGTTCCACCAATTTCAGTAATAACAACGTCTGCGTTTGTCTCTTTACCTGCACGGAATACTTTTTCTTTGATTTCATTTGTAATATGAGGAATTACTTGAACTGTTCCACCTAGGTAGTCACCACGGCGCTCTTTTTTCAATACAGTTGAGTAAACCTTCCCTGTTGTTACGTTACTATAGCGATTTAAGTTAATATCAATAAAGCGCTCATAGTGCCCTAAGTCTAAATCTGTTTCTGCACCATCATCTGTAACGAATACTTCACCATGCTGATAAGGGCTCATTGTTCCTGGGTCTACGTTAATGTATGGATCAAACTTTTGAATGGTTACATTTAATCCACGATTTTTTAATAGTCTACCTAGAGAAGCAGCAGTAATCCCTTTCCCCAAAGAAGATACAACGCCACCTGTTACGAAAATATATTTTGTCATTTGGTCTTCCCCCTCTAAATTTGTTAAAGTGTACAATACTAAAAGTTTTTACATAAACAATCACAATTCATTCATCATGTATGAAATTATTGAAAGCATGACTAAGAATGCTTGAATAAGAATTCAACTGTTCAGTACGAAAAAGCAAAAACCCGATAGCACAAAGAGCCTTTATAGTTTTTAACTCCAAGTTGCCAAGTTTTTAAAAAAAAATTGCTCCCAATGCCATAACAGGATTGGGAGCAATGTTCTATATAATATGTTTAAACTTCTTAAATACTCGTTTAAAGAGCCCAAAAAAGATTCTACATATTTCAATGACAAAAGTCAAGAACCATTATGATAGATTATTTTCCATCCTCATATTCAAGGTCTTCTTCGTCTTCTTCATCATCTTCTTCATCTAGATCTTCATCTAAGTCATCAAATTCTTCTTCGTCTTCTTCAATAACATCTTCTTCATCTAAATCGTCAAAATCATCGTCATCTTCTTCTTCAGCTAGTTCATCAAGATCATCGAAATCTAGATCTTCTTCTTCTAAATCATCAAAATCATCTAACTCGTCTACAACAGCTTTTTTCGCTTTCTTCTTCTTAGGCTTCGCTGCTGGTACAATATCTTCTTCTGCCTGATCAAAAGGATACCAACCTCTTAAACCCCAATAGTTTTCACCAATTGTTAGGAAACGGCCATCGATATTAATATCTGTATAGAACTGAGCAATTCTTGATTTTAATTCTGTATCTGACATCTCTGTTGCTTTTACAATTTCATCAATAATTTCTTGAAATGAAATAGCTTGACGGTCTGTTTTCTCACTTAACAGCGCATACGCAATTTCGATCATTGACATCTCTTTTAATTCTTCTTTTGAGTATTTTTCTAAACTCAAAGGTGACACGCCCTTTCTATGTATATCTAAAATCTATTAAATCAATTCATCATAAGTTCAAATGATGGACACGAATAAATACATACCATTCATTATAAACAAATTCAATACATTTATGCTAGCCTCGATTCTAAAAATCTCTTGGAAATTGCAAAATGAAACAGAAACTACTAGCTCTATATAGCTAATAGTTTCTGTTTCTAAAACAATTTACATATTTCGACGATACTGCCCACCACATTCGTAAAGCGCCTGTGTAATTTCACCGAGGCTGGCAACTTGGACGGTATTCATAAGCTCAGCAAAGATATTCTCTCCATTGTTGGCAACCTTTTTTAACCTTTCAAGCGCTGGCTTTGCATCACCAATATGTTTTTTTTGAAACGCTTTAAGCTGCTCGATTTGATAATTCTTTTCTTCCCAAGATGCGCGAGCAAGCTGCATATCATTAACGCTTATATCACCTTGCTCATTGGGGTTACGATACGTATTTACTCCAATGATTGGTAAGGAACCATTATGCTTTCTCATCTCATATTCCATTGATTCATCTTGAATTTTGCCGCGCTGGTACTGTAGCTCCATAGCACCTAATACTCCACCTCGTGTATTGATACGTTCAAATTCTTGTAAAACAGCTTCCTCCACTAAATCTGTTAACTCTTCTACAATATAAGAACCTTGAAGCGGGTTTTCATTCTTTGTTAACCCATTTTCTTTCGTAATAATTAATTGAATAGCCATCGCACGACGTACTGATTCTTCCGTAGGTGTTGTAATAGCTTCATCATACGCATTCGTATGCAAAGAGTTACAGTTATCATGAAGAGCCATTAATGCCTGTAGTGTTGTACGAATGTCGTTAAACTGAATTTCTTGAGCATGAAGTGAACGCCCAGACGTTTGTACATGGTACTTTAACTTTTGACTCCGTTCGTTTGCTCCATATTTATCACGCATAACAATGGCCCATATACGTCGAGCTACGCGACCAATTACCGTATACTCGGGATCAAGTCCATTACTGAAAAAGAAGGAAAGGTTTGGTGCAAAGTCATCGATATTCATACCACGACTTAAGTAATACTCTACATACGTAAATCCATTAGCAAGCGTAAAAGCAAGCTGAGAAATGGGGTTAGCTCCTGCCTCTGCAATATGATAGCCCGAAATTGACACAGAGTAATAGTTACGAACTTGATTCTGCGTAAAGTATTCTTGAATATCTCCCATCATCTTCAAAGCAAACTCTGTAGAGAAAATACATGTATTCTGTCCTTGGTCTTCTTTTAAAATATCTGCTTGGACAGTTCCTCTAACCGTGGTTAAGGCTTCGTTTTTTACCACTTCGTATTCTTCTAGACTCAGCTGACGTTTCAACTCTTTTTCTTTTTTATCTACCTTTTGAGCAATAGCTACGTTCATGAACATAGCTAATAAAATAGGAGCTGGTCCGTTAATCGTCATAGAAACCGATGTAGAAGGTGCACATAAATCAAAGCCTTCATATAACTTTTTCATATCGTCTAATGTACATATACTAACGCCACTTTCACCGATTTTCCCGAAAATATCAGGACGTTCCGCTGGATTTTCACCATATAGCGTCACGGAATCAAAGGCTGTGCTTAGACGCTTCGCGTTATCATCTTTTGACAAATAATGAAAGCGACGGTTCGTTCTTTCTGGTGTGCCTTCTCCAGCAAACTGTCGTTTAGGGTCTTCACCTTTTCGCTTAAATGGGAAAACTCCGGCTGTAAAAGGAAATCCACCTGGAACGTTTTCTCTATATAACCACTGTAAAACATCTCCATCATCTCGTAATGTAGGCAACGCTACCTTTGGAATTTTCAATCCTGACAATGTCTCAATTTGTAAATCTGTTTTGATTTCTTTTCCTCGCACGTAAGTTGTCAACGTAGGTTGACGATAGTTAATCTTTAATTCTTCCCACCTTTCTAACTTCTCTTTTGATTCTTTAGATAACTGGTTTTCATATTTTTGCAAAAGTTCCTTTAGCTCATGCTGACTTTCTTTATGTCTAACCTCATTTATAACGCTTTTTACTTGATGGACTTTATGCGCAAAGTCCCCTTGCTCTTTTGCATAGCTATGATAGCCTCGCACTGTATTTACAATCTCCTGTAAATATTGCTGTTTATCTGGAGGAATAATGGTATGTGATTGTTTTTCATCTGTAGATAGAGTTGGTTTAAGCTGAGTATTGAACTGTTGATTAATAGTGCGAATCAACTCATTATATAAATAATTAGTTCCCGGGTCGTTAAATTGACTGGCAATAGTTCCATATACAGGCATATTGCCTGGTGATTCCTCAAATCGTTCATGGTTACGCTGATATTGCTTTTGAACTTGGCGCTTCGCATCTTCAGACCCTTTTTTCTCAAATTTATTAATAACAACAAAGTCGGCATAATCAAGCATCTCAATCTTTTCAAGCTGCGATGGGGCACCAAATTCACTAGTCATGACATACATGGATAGATTGGCTAAATCTTTAATTTCAGCATCCGCTTGCCCAATACCACTCGTTTCGACGATAATCATGTCGAAGCCCGCTGTCGTTACAATATCAACTGCATCTTTAATAGCTGCTGATAGCTCATGTTTAGAAGAACGTGTTGCTAAACTCCTCATATAAACTCGATTCGATGAAACGCTATTCATTCGAATTCGGTCTCCTAACAGCGCTCCACCTGTTTTTTGCTTAGTTGGATCAATTGATAATACAGCAATATGAAGAGATTCATTTTCTTCTAGAAAGCGCCGAATTAATTCATCTGTTAAAGAGCTTTTACCAGCCCCGCCTGTTCCCGTTATACCTAAAATGGGAATAGATGATGCCGATTTTAAATCTCTTTTAATCGCTTCTAGAGTTGCCGCTTGTTCTTGCATAACCCCATTTAAAAGCGCATTCTCAACTAATGTAATATACTGAGCAATGACTTGATGATTGGTTTTTTCTAACTGATTGACCGGGGGTACTTCAGGCACAGCCACCATCTGACACTCGTCCACCATATACTGAATCATGCCTTGTAGCCCCATTAAGCGCCCATCCTCTGGAGAGAAAATTTTAGCAATCCCGTAGTGGTGAAGCTCCTCTCTTTCGCTTGGAATAATAACTCCACCACCTCCTCCATAAATACGAATGTGGGAAGCCCCTTTCTCTTTTAGCAAATCATACATATATTTAAAGTACTCGACGTGACCTCCTTGGTATGAAGAAATTGCAATTCCTTGAACATCCTCCTGTATAGCAGCATTCACCACCTCTTCAACAGACCGGTTATGGCCTAAGTGAATGACTTCTACTCCTAACGATTGCAAAATGCGTCGCATAATATTAATAGACGCATCATGGCCATCAAATAAGCTAGCCGCCGTTACAAAACGTACTCTTTTCTTTTGCTCCATTATAATGACGCCTCCCCATTAAACAGATTGGACTGAAAAATCTTTTAGCAAAAACTTCAGCTGTATGTTTGTGTATTCTTCCAGCGTGTAGTGTTGCTGCAGCCACCAACGTCTAAACGCCCACATCTGCCCCTGGACAAAAATATGATGGGCTAGCAGCTTTACCTCTTTGTCATCTAGAAGGAATTGCTCGCTTTGGATACAACCACGAATTAATGTCTCAAACATGCCCACCATCTCAAGCTCTTTTTTTAATACATAGGGGAGAGCATCTTTTGATAATGATTTTGCTTCTTGGTACATAACAAGAACTTCATCTTGAAGTTCATTAATCACCTTAAAATAATGCGTAATTGCCTTTTCTAAGCATTGAACCGTATAGCCTTCAAGGTGCATTTCCTCTTCTAAGCGCTCTCTTACTTCTTCATAAATGCTGTCGCAAACTAAATAAAGAACATCTTCTTTTGACTGGATGTATTCATAAAGCGTACCGATACTAAATCCTGATGATTTTGCGATTTCTCTCGTGGTCGTTCGATGAAAACCTTTTTCTTTAAAAAGACTAACTGCACCTTTCACCATCTGCGTCCGTCTTTCTTCAATTAACCGCTCATCCTTAATAGAGGTAAGCACTTCTCTTTTACTCATCAACATCCACCTTCTCCGCTCTTTATTTTGAAAGGTAACGAGAAATAACCAAACGCTGAACCTCTTGAGTCCCTTCATAAATTTGGGTAATTTTTGCATCTCTCATATATCTCTCAACAGGATAATCCTTCGTATATCCGTACCCACCAAATACTTGAACAGCTTCTGTCGTGACTTTCATAGCAGTATCACCTGCATAAAGTTTTGACATAGCGGATTCCTTCCCATAAGGTAGCCCTTCTCCTTCTAACCAAGCTGCCTGATACGTTAATAGTCGTGCTGCCTCAATGCTAGTTGCCATATCAGCTAACTTAAACGCAATTCCCTGCTGCGCAATAATGGGCTTGCCAAACTGGTGACGCTCTTTTGCATACGCCACCGCTGCGTCTAGAGCTCCTTGAGCAATCCCTACCGCTTGAGCAGCAATACCGTTTCGTCCACCATCCAGCGTCATCATGGCAATCTTAAAGCCCTCTCCTTCGTTGCCCAGTAGATTCTCTTTTGGCACTCGACAGTTCTCAAAGATAATTTCCGTTGTGGGTGATGAACGAATACCTAGCTTCTTTTCTTTCTTTCCAACAGAGAATCCTTCCGTATTCTTCTCCACGATGAATGCGCTCGTTCCTTTTTGTTTTTCTGCTGGATTTGTACGGGCAAACACGACATAAATATCCGCTTCTCCACCGTTTGTAATGAAGATCTTCGAGCCGTTTAATACATAAAAATCGCCTTCTTTTACAGCGGTCGTTTTCATGCCTCCCGCATCAGATCCTGCACTCGACTCAGTAAGTCCGTAAGCACCAATTTTTTCTCCTTGAGCCATCGGTTTTAAGTACTTATGCTTTTGCTCTTCGCTACCAAACTTAAAGATTGGCCACCCAGCAAGAGAGGTATGGGCTGACAGTGTCACTCCTGTTGATGCACATACGCGCGACAGCTCTTCAACGGCTATACAATAAGCTAAATAGTCGCTTCCAATTCCTCCATACTCTTCTGGCCACGGGATGCCAGTTAATCCTAGCTCACTCATCTTTCGAAAGATATCTCGATCAAAACGCTCTTCTTCATCTCTCTCTTCAGCTGTAGGCCCTACCTCATTCTTAGCAAAATCTCGAACCATTTTCCGAATCATTTCATGCTCTTCTGATAGTTTAAAATACATGTTAAGCTCCCCCAATTTATAAAGATTTACTGATTACGATACGCTGAATTTCACTTGTTCCTTCATAAATTTCACATACCTTTGCATCTCGGAATAAACGTTCTACAGCATGGCCTTGTGTGGCTCCTCCAAGTCCAATAAGCTGAATGGCTTCTGTCGTAAGATTCATTGCAGCTTGTGAAGCAAAAAGCTTTGCCATTGAAGCTTGTTTTGTACATTTCATGCCTTGTTGATATAAATGAGCTGCGCGATAAACAAGTAGTCGAGCTGCTTCCACTTGAGTTTCCATGTCAGCAAGTTTTCCTTGCTGAAGAATGTTCTCTTTTTCTTCAGTAAATACTATATTTTTCTTGGCTTCATAAAGAGCTCCTTCTGCAATCCCTAAGGACTGCGCTGCAATGCCAATTCTCCCTGCATCTAAATTGGCCATCGCAATCTTAAAGCCCTCTCCTTCGTTGCCAAGGCGATTAGCAACTGGTATTTTCATATTTTCAAAGTGAAGCTGCACAGTACGAGAACCGTTTAACCCCATCTTTTTTTCATCTTTCCCAACGTGAAACCCAACCATATTTTTCTCTACAATAAACGCGGTAATTCCTTTGGAACCTAAGCTTCTGTTAGTTTTCGCAAACATAATGTACGTATCTGCTTCTCCACCATTTGTGATAAAAATTTTGGAACCGTTTACAATATAGTGGTCTTCTTTTCTTTCAGCAGTTGTTTTTAAACTAGCTGCATCAGAGCCTGCATTCGGTTCAGTTAAAGCAAAAGCGCCCAGATATGCTCCTTTGGATAGTTTTGTCACATACCTCTGCTTTTGTTCATCTGTTCCAAAGCGAAGAATTGGATTGGTACCAACGGACGTATGAACAGATAAAATAACGCCTAAAGCAGGGCTTACTTTGGAGATTTCATGGATGGCCATGGTATATGAAATAAAATCGAGCTCTTGACCACCGTAAACCTTTGGAATAGGAATTCCAAGAAGGCCTGCATTCCCCATGACTTTTAACATCTCTTTTGGAAACTCTCCGTTCTCCATTTTGGGCACCACTTTTATCACTTCATCCGCCACAAATTTACGAATGAGCTGTTGAAAGCTGAGCTGTTTATCCGTAAAAGCAAGCATTTCATCACTCCTTACTTGTCATATATAAAAAAGCCACGACCTACTTTCTTCCCTAACCAACCCGCTTTTACATATTTCCTTAACAACGGACACGGTCGATATTTATCATCTCCAAACCCTTTGTGGAGTGTTTCCATAATAAATAGACAGGTATCTAAGCCAATAAAATCAGCTAGCGTCAGCGGCCCCATTGGATGACGCATGCCAAGCTTCATCACTGCATCAATATCCTCTTTCCTTGCAACACCTTCATATAACGTATAAATTGCTTCATTAATCATTGGCATTAAAATTCGGTTTGATACAAACCCAGGAAAATCTTCTACTTCTACAGGAACTTTATTTAAACGCTCAGACGTTTCGTGAATTACTTTATACACTTCATCGCTTGTAGCTAACCCTCGAATAATTTCCACTAACTTCATCACAGGCACTGGGTTCATAAAATGCATTCCAATGACTTGTTGAGGCCGATTAGTAGCGGCTGCAATTTCGGTAATGGGTAGGGATGATGTATTGGTAGCCAAGATTGTATGAGGTGGCATAAGCTGATCTAACTCTTTAAAGAGCATTTGTTTAACCTCCATTTTCTCCACGACGGCTTCCACTACTAAATCTATTTGCTTTGCCTTAGAAAGAGACGAAATTGGACTTAATCTCTCCATCACTTCATCCTTTTCCGCTTGTGTCATAGCAGCTTTTTCTACTTGGCGATTTAACTGCTTATCGATAAATGCGATTCCTTTTTTAATCTGTTCTTCTGACATATCGTAAAGTGAAACATGGTAATTTGACGTCATAAAAACTTGGGCAATCCCTAACCCCATTTGTCCTGCTCCAATTACAAGTACGTTCTTAATATCCATGGCCTTCTCCCCTTTTTAATGTACTTCTACCATCACAGCATCACCCTGGCCACCGCCACTACAAATTGCTGCAATTCCTAAGCCACCCCCACGGCGCTTTAGTTCGTGAATAAGGGTAACTAAAATCCTCGCTCCACTTGCCCCAATTGGATGGCCAAGTGCGATAGCTCCTCCGTTTACGTTCACTTTGTCAGCAGGTAAGTTAGCTACTTGCATGCTCATAAGCGCTACAGCTGCAAAGGCTTCGTTAATCTCAAATAAATCAATATCTTGAACAGTTTTATTACAACGCTTTAACACTCTCTCTATTACTAACCCTGGCGTAACAGGAAATTTTTGTGGCTCAACAGCTAATGAGTCATGACCTATAATCGTTGCAATCGGTTGATAACCATTTTGCTTTGCTTCTTCTTCATTCATTACAAGCAATGCTGCTGCGCCGTCATTTACACCGGGTGCGTTGCCTGCCGTAATTGTTCCATCATGATCGAATACTGGTCGCAGCGTACTCAGTCTTTCATATGACGTATCATGGCGTGGCCCCTCATCTTGCTTCACTACTTCTGTTCCTTTACGTCCTTTGACATCGATGGCCACAAGCTCAGCTTGCCACTTTCCCTCTCTCTCTGCTTGAACAGCCAACTGATGACTACGTAAAGCCCACTCATCCTGCTTTTCTCGGGAAATATTCAGTTCATTTGCTAATCTATTTCCGTAAGTTCCCATATGAACTCCTGTAAAGCTGCATGTTAAACCATCATGAATCATCAAATCTTTGGTTTGGCCATCTCCCATTCGAAAACCCCATCTTGCTTTTGGTAAAAGGTATGGTGCGTTGCTCATAGACTCCATGCCTCCGGCCACAATGGTCGAAGCTTCACCTAAACGTATATACTGGTCTGCTAACATAACACTTCTCATCCCTGATGCACATACTTTGTTAATGGTTTCTGTTTGCACACTCCAAGGTAAACCAGCATGATGCAGCGCTTGACGAGATGGCAATTGTCCTTGTCCCCCTTGAAGTACACAGCCCATAATAACCGAATCAATCTTTTCTGCCTCTACACCAGCACGCTGAACCGCCGATTTTATAGCGTGGCCACCGAGCTCTGAGGCAGTGAGTGAGCTTAGCCCTCCCCCTAATTTACCAAAAGGCGTACGCACAGCACTGACAATGACAGACTTCTTCATCTATAACTCCCCCTTTTCCGATTGAACGTTTGCTCAACTTGATGGCAAGCAAACTTTCTATCCCTTACAAGGTTGTAGCCCCCGTGCTTTTAGTAGCATTTGGGGGGCTTCTAAACCTTTATGCTTGTGTAATAAACTCTCTTATCAAACAGGTTGTTTTGCTTCGCTTGTTCCAAAGATTGATTTTTCTAAAAGCTCAGCTACATCATATGTTCCTACTTTTTCTTCAACTTCTTTCGCTTTTGTACCATCGCTAATCATTGTTAAACAGTAAGGGCAACCAGAACTAATAATACCCGGGTTTACTTCTAGCGCTTGTTCTGTACGCGCTACGTTAATTCGCTGACCAGAAGTTTCCTCTGCCCACATGAGCCCTCCTCCTGCACCACAGCACATTCCACTTTCACGATTTCGAACCATCTCAACTATTTTCACTCCTGGAATTGCTTTTAAGATTTCACGTGGCGGATCATATACTTCGTTATATCTTCCTAAATAACAGGAATCGTGAAACGTAACTGTTTCTTCAATTGGAAAGTTTGGCTTTAACTTTCCTTCTTTTACAAGCTGTGCTAAAAGCTCTGTATGATGATAAACTTCTGCTTCTAACCCAAAGTCTGAATACTCATTTTTGAAAATGTTATATGCATGAGGATCAATCGTGACAATCTTCTTTACGTCATTCTTTTCAAATTCCTCAATATTCTTCGCAGCTAACTCTTGAAATAAGAACTCGTTCCCTAGTCGACGAGGCGTATCTCCCGAGTTCTTTTCTTTGTTTCCTAAGATGGCAAACTTAACTCCTGCTTCATTTAGCAACTTAGCAAAGGAAAGCGCAATTTTTTGACTTCGATTATCATAAGACCCCATTGAACCGACCCAAAATAAATATTCAAATTCCTCTCCGCTTTTCTTCATTTCTTTAACTGTTGGTACATGAATATCTTCTCGCATCTCTCTCCATGTTTCTTTTTCTTTACGATTTAGCCCCCATGGATTTCCTTGACGCTCGATATTTGTCATCGCTCTTTGAGCATCTGGATC
This sequence comes from Bacillus sp. 1780r2a1, assembly GCA_024134725.1. NCBI lineage: Bacteria > Bacillati > Bacillota > Bacilli > Caryophanales > Bacillaceae > Bacillus > Bacillus sp. 1780r2a1. The sequence goes on from CP099863.1 coordinate 4,081,829, forward strand.
CATTTTTCCTTCTGTTAAAACTAAAAAGCGGCGAAGGTCAATAATTTTATCCACATGCTCGTTCATTACAGGACATTGATCTTCACAATTTCGACAGGTCGTACACGCCCAAATTTCTTCTTCTGTGATTACGTCTCCAATTAAAGAAGGATTGTATTCTAAAGTAGCCGCTACTTCGCTACTGCTTTGGCTTGCTCCCATAACAGCAAGCTGATTTCCTTTTGTATTGGCAAAAGCATACGTAGGAACCCAAGGCGCCCTAGAAGTCACGACAGCTCCTTTTTCAGTCAAATGGTCGCGCAGTTTCAAAATTAAATCCATAGGTGAAAGCATTTTTCCTGTCCCAGTCGCTGGACACATATTCGTACAACGTCCACACTCTACACATGCATACAAGTCAATGAGTTGATTCTGTGTAAAATCTTCAATTTTCCCCACACCAAATGTTTCTTGAGACTCGTCTTCAAAGTCAATTTTCTCTAACTTCCCCGGCTTAGAAATACGATTAAAAAACACATTCGCTGGACCTGCAATTAAATGTGCATGCTTCGACTGAGGTACGTACACTAAAAATGCTAATAAAACCAGTAAATGAACCCACCATGCTACATAAAAAATGACAATAGACGCGGTTTCACCGATTCCATTTAAAAGAAACGCAACAGATGACGCAATTGGCTCCGTCCAAGCTAAATCATGATCATGCCAGATTAGTGACATTCCGTTTCCAATTAGTACCGAAAGCATCAAACTACCGATAAACAGGAGAACCAATCCTGATTTAAATCCTCTTTTTAATCGAACAAGCTTTTCAACATAACGACGGTGGAAAGCCCATACAACAGCAATTAAAATTAATACAGTTACAATTTCTTGAAAGAATGTAAAGCCTGGATATAGCGGACCTAGTGGTAGATGTGACCCAGGAACTAGCCCTTTTAAAATAAAATCAATTGCACCGAACTGAACTAGAATAAAACCGTAGAAAAAAAGAACGTGGATAATTCCACTTTTCTTATCTTTTAGTAACTTTTTCTGACCAAAGACATTAACCCAGACTTTGTTTAGCCTTTCTTTTAGCTTTTGATCAAACTCAACTTTCTTACCCAATTGAATATACATCAACCTGGTTCGAATTAAGTAAATGAACAGCGACGCCGCGTAAGCGGTTACAATTAGAAACAAAATTAGATTGACCCACAATAAAGCTGACACATAATTCCCTCCCTCTCCCTGATGAAAATTTAGAAAATAATGAACTTTTCTTCATTTTATATAATGAATGAACATTCAGTCAACATGTTTTCTTTCTTTTTTGTTCATATTCTATTTAAACGAGGTGAAACTAAGAACAGAAATAAGATAATCATCGTAAATTATTCGCTTGATGGAGGGAGGGAAAGGAAATGTTGGCTACTATAATTATTTTAATCGTTATTTTGATTGTGGCATGGTTTGCTATTGATTTAGGTGTTGGCAAAAAGGAACTCATGCAAGAAGAGCGTACATTTCCAATGCGTCAAGCGTCTCTCAAACTTTTTACAGATGGAACAAAGCTTTATAATGACTTGTTTAAGTCAATTGAACAAGCTCAGCATTCCATTCACATTTCTTTTTACATTGTTAAGAACGATCAGGTTAGCCAACAATTTGTGAATCTTCTCTGCGAAAAAGCCAATCAGCAAGTTGACGTTCGCCTACTCGTTGACCGCATCGGTAGTATGAAACTTAATCGAAAGATGAGAAACCATCTTCAATCTTGCGGAGTAAAGTTTTCATTTAGCCGCCGTATAAAATTCCCTTACTTATTTTACACAATCAACGCAAGAAATCATCGAAAAATAACCATTATTGATGAGTCCGTTGGCTATATTGGAGGGTTTAATATTGGTCAAGAATATTTGGGCTTAGATCCTAAGTTAGGCATTTGGAAAGATTATCATTTAAAAATAACGGGAGAAGCCGTCACTGATTTGCAAACGCAGTTTTTAACAGACTGGGGCTCATCTGTGAACAATGAAGAACACGAGGAAGCGGGAATTAGTAAGCAAATAAAAGACCCCTCTATGCAAACCGTTCAGCTTCGCTCAACGGAAGGTGTTTCCTTAGAGGATCATTTCTTGCACATCATTAACGAAGCAAAAGATGAACTTTGTATTGGAACTCCTTACTTTATCCCAACAGAAGCCTTAATGACAGCCATTTTAGAAGCACGAAAACGAGGGGTTATGGTTTATATTCTCATCCCGATGCGAGCAGACCATCCACTCGTTCGCGATGCAGCATTCTCTTACCTTCCAACTTTAGTCGAAGCGGGGTGCCAGGTTCATCAATTTTATTATGGTTTCTATCACGGAAAAGTGATGATTGCTGATGAGCGAATTTGTGATGTAGGAACCGCTAATTTTGATAAAAGAAGTTTGTTTTTAAATGGCGAAATCAATTGCTTTATCTTTGACCCTGCTTTTATTAAGCATGTAAAAGAAACGTTCCATATGTGTTTACACGATTGTCCTCTTCTTTCTTTATCCGATATAAAAAAACGCAATTGGTTTGATAGATTTAAACAGGGGGTAGCTACGTTTATATCCCCGCTTTTATAGCTATGAAAAAGGAGTTAACAAACATGAATGTCAGATTCGGCTATGTTTCTCATGCCCTCTCTTTATGGGATTGCTCACCTGCAAAAACATTAACGTTTGCACGCTGGAGTAAGCTCTCAAAAGATGAACGTATGGAGAAATTGTATGATGTTACTCAGCAGAACTTGTACCATACCAAACGAGCTCTACACTATAACATTGCACATGAAATCATGCTTTACCGTCTTTCTTCTTCCCTTGTTCCTTTGGCGACTCATCCTGAAGTTGCCTGGGATTTTGTAACACCTTTTCAACAAGAGTGGAACGAACTTGGTCACTTAATAAAGTCTCATCAGCTACGAGTAAGTTTTCACCCTAACCAGTTCACGTTGTTTACAAGCGATAAGCCGCATATTACTGATAATGCTGTTTTAGATATGAACTATCACTATCAAATGCTAGAAGCAATGGACGTCGTGGAGGGATCGTTAATTAATATTCATGTTGGAGGAGCGTACGGAGATAAGATTAAGGCCTTGGAACGCTTTCACCAGAACTTAAAGAAACTTCCAGTGCATATTAAAGAGCAAATGACACTTGAAAACGATGATAAAACTTACACAACCGAAGAAACGCTAGCAGTTTGTGAAAAAGAACAAATTCCGCTTGTATTTGACTTTCACCACCATCAAGCAAATTTGGGAACACAGCCTCTTGAAGATTTATTGCCACGGATTTTTGAAACTTGGAAGCATGTAAACATTCGACCTAAGGTACATATTTCTTCACCAAAGTCCGACAAAGCATTTCGCAGTCATGCTGATTACGTATCTGCTGATTTTGTGAAGCCGTTTTTTCAACTAGCCAAAGAGCTGAATCAAGATTTTGATGTGATGATTGAAGCAAAGCTAAAAGACCAAGCACTATTAAAACTTGTAGAGGACTTATCCAAAATTCGCGGTGTAAAAAGAATTGGTGGAGCTACGCTAAAGATGTAAAAAAAAAATCCCCTTTCAAAGGGGATTTTTTTTTACATCTTTTCAGGAGCCGAAACACCAATTAATTTTAATGCATTTTGTAAAGTAACTTGCACTGCTTTGATAAGCTCTAAGCGCGCTTTGCTTGTTTCAATGTTATCTGTATCAATAACTTTATCTGCGTTATAGAAACTATGGAACGTTGATGCTAAGTCAAAGATATAGTTTGTAATACGGTGAGGAATACGTTTTGTTGCTGCTTCAGAAACAGCTTGCGGGAACTCACCAATTTTCTTTAATAAGTCCATTTCTTTCTCAGACTGAATTAGCGTATAGTCTACGTTTCCTTTTGTTAATTCTTCAACTTCAGTACCTTGCTTTAAGATACTGCAAATACGAGCATGTGCATATTGTGCATAGTACACTGGGTTTTCGTTTGATTGAGAAACTGCTAAGTCTAAGTCGAAGTCTAAGTGCGTATCTCCACTTCTCATTGCAAAGAAGTAGCGCGTTGCGTCTAACCCAACCTCTTCTACAAGATCACGCATCGTAACAGCTTTACCAGTACGCTTACTCATCTTCATCTTTTCACCGTTTTGATATAGCTGAACCATTTGAATAATTTCAACTTCTAGCGTATCTTTTCCATAACCAAGTGCTTGGATTGCAGCTTTCATACGTGGAATGTAACCATGGTGGTCAGCACCCCAAATGTTGATTAACTTATCAAAGCCGCGCTGAATTTTGTCTTGATGATAAGCGATATCTGGTGTTAAGTACGTAAATGAACCATCATTTTTAATTAATACTCGATCTTTATCATCACCAAATGTTGTCGAACGGAACCACGTTGCTCCTTCTTCTTCATAAACGTGACCTTGTTGCTTTAACGTATCAAGTGCAACTTGAATCTTATCGTTTTTATATAGAGATGTCTCAGAATACCATACATCGAACTTCACGCGGAATTGCTCTAAATCACGCTTTAATTTTTCCAGCTCATAATCTAATCCGTACTGGCGGAAAAACTCAAAACGTTCTGTTTCATCAGCTTGTACATACTGATTACCATATTTTTCAGCTAACTCTTTACCGATTTTGATAATATCTTCACCGTGGTAGCCATCAGCCGGCATTTCCTTATCCATACCTAAAGCCTGCATATAACGTGCTTCCACTGAATAAGCTAAGTTGTTAATCTGATTACCAGCATCATTAATGTAGTATTCACGAGATACGTCATAACCTGCTTTTGCAAGAACGTTACATAAAGAGTCCCCTACAGCTGCACCACGAGCATGCCCTAAGTGTAAATCACCTGTTGGATTTGCTGATACAAACTCAACCTGAACTTTTTCACCGTTTCCAACGTTTGATTCACCGTAAGCTTCTCCGGCTTTTAAGATGGTTGGAATTAACTCTGTTAAGTATGAATTGTTCATGTAGAAGTTAATAAATCCCGGACCTGCAATTTCAATTTTTTCAATTGAAGCTTTTGATTTATCAAACTGTGCTACTAGTTCTTCTGCAATAGCGCGAGGTGCTTTTTTTGCAATTCGTGCAAGCTGCATTGCCATATTTGTAGAATAATCACCGTGGGCTTTATCTTTTGGTACTTCTAACACGACTTCCGGTAGCTGATCTTTTGTTGCTAGCTCAGCTTTTACAACTGCATCTTGAATCTCAGCTTTTAACTTACTTTGCACTTGCTCAACAATGTTCATGTTCTTCCTCCTTGAATGTTATCGTTACAGCGTACTTACCTACTGATTGACCTTGTAAAGTCAAATCGTACGTAAAAAAGAGATGACCTCTTTTTTGGAGCTTTTTATATTCAATGTTATGAGCATATGTCATCATATCCATACGGCCATAAGGACTCATATACGTTCCTTCAAGCTTAACTTTTTTACGAAAAGACTGCTTCATTTTCACAGCACCGGTACGGTTAATCGTTACTTCATCCTCTTTAATCTTCAGTAACGTTTTAATATCCCCTACTTCTTCTTGATGCTCCGTATACGTCAAATAAACGACTTCGTCTTTTTTATAGTACGTTCCTTGAGCTTCCACCGCTGTTGTTTCCTTCATGTGCCCGTCTCGAATGTCCGTCACAATCTTAATTGCGATTGGCTTTTTAATTGTTGAAGCGTTATTCATCTCAAGACACTTCCTTAATTTTTACGAATACTTTATAACTTAAATAGTATAAACATTCCGAGACAAGAATTCAATAATACTTCAAGTTTTCGCTCATCTTGTAAAAAAAGAGTAGGCCACATTTCTCTCAATGCAACCTACTCTTTTATACATTTGTTTAGCGCTTTTGAACCCAACCCAAAATCATTTCACGAATAAGCTTACTAGCCGTATTTGCCGTTTGCTCAGAAGAATCATAAATTGGGGCAACCTCTACTAAGTCTGCACCTACAACGCGAATATCTGATTTAGCAATTTCATGAATAGAGGCTAACAGTTCTTTTGATGTTATACCTCCCGCATCTACTGTACCTGTACCTGGGGCATGAGCTGGATCTAACACATCGATATCAATTGTTACATAAACTGGACGTCCTGCTAGCTTAGGTAAGATTTCTTTTAACGGCTCTAATACTTCGAATTTTGAGATGTGCATGCCGTTCTCTTTCGCCCATACAAACTCTTCTTTCATACCTGAACGAATACCAAATGAATAAACGTTGCTTGGTCCAATATGCTCGGCAATTTTACGAATTGGTGTCGAATGAGAAAGAGGTTCACCTTCATACTCTTCACGTAAATCCGTATGCGCATCCATATGAATGATAGCAAGATCTGGATACTTCTTATACATTGCTTTCATAACTGGCCATGAAACTAAATGCTCTCCACCCATCCCAAGCGGAAATTTATCGGCTGCTAGCAGCTCATCGATATAGCCCTCAATCATGTCGATGCTTCGCTGTGCGTTTCCAAAAGGGAGCGGAATATCTCCAGCATCAAAATATTTTACTTCCTCAAGCTCACGATCTAAATATGCACTATACTCTTCTAATCCAATTGATACTTCGCGAATGCGTGTTGGACCAAAACGAGATCCTGGTCGGTAGCTTACTGTCCAATCCATTGGCATACCGTATAGTACGGCTTCACTTTCTTCAAAGCTAGGATGACTTTTTATAAATACATTACCTGAATATGCCTCATCAAAACGCATGAAAATGCCTCCTTGTCATAAAAACAAGACGCCAAGCCTTTCGACTGACATCTTGTCTATTGTGTCTGCTTTACACCAGCTAAACTGTCTGTAAAAGCTCGAGTGATTCAACGAATAATCAGAGAGAAATAACTTCCTCAATTATTGAAGCTTCACCTTATTTTACTAAATCTGCTACAAACTTCGGTAAAGCAAATGCTGCTTTATGAAGCTCTTTCGTATAATACTTTGTTTCGATATCAATAAAGCGATCTTCACTAACCTCTAGTGGATCATGCTTCTTAGAACCAATTGTGAACGTCCACAGACCACTTGGGTACGTTGGGATGTTTGCTACGTAAAGACGAGTGATTGGGAAAATTTCTTTTACATCACGCTGTACGTTTGTAATTAACTCAGGAGTAAACCAAGGGTTGTCCGTTTGAGCTACAAAGATACCATCTTCTTTTAACGCTTTTGAAATTCCAGCGTAGAACCCTTTCGTAAATAAATTTACTGCTGGACCTACTGGCTCAGTAGAATCAACCATAATCACATCGTATTCGTTTTCACTTTCTGCGATATGCATGAAACCGTCGCCTACTTTTACTTCAACGCGTTCATTTTCTAATTCACCAGCAATCTCCGGTAAATACTTCTTAGAGTATTCAATCACTTTTCCATCAATTTCAACTAGCGTCGCTTTCTTTACGCTAGGATGTTTTAATACTTCACGGATTACGCCACCGTCTCCGCCGCCTACTACTAAAACATTTTCAGGATTTGGATGTGTAAATAGAGGCACGTGTGCCACCATTTCGTGATAAACAAACTCATCTTTTTGAGTTGTCATTACCATTCCATCAAGAACTAGCATGTTACCAAACTCTTCTGTTTCAATCATATCTAGCTTTTGAAACTCAGTTTGTTCTGTATGTAAAGTGCGCTTAATTTTCGCCGTAATTCCGAAATTCTTCGTTTGTTTTTCAGTAAACCATAATTCCATTTAAACTCTTCCCTTCTGTTTTGAGAATTTAGCCTATGCATAGATTACCCTAACATAATTTATACAAACATGAAAAAAAGTATAGATGAATTTAAGTGAAAAGCAAAGGTTTTTTTTTAGACTTCTAGGTTTAAAAGAGCTTTTTCTTTTTCATACTAAACTATATATTCCTTTAAATTGCTATAACCTCATTTTAAAAGCCTGTATTTACCTGAATTACCTGTATAAATCTACACATTAAAAAGGCTTAAATAAATGGATTTAGCTCACAAAAACCCTTCTTTAATAAAAAGCACATATCAATCTGGGTACCCTTTAAAACGTAACTTTTTTAGAAACCAAAGGAGTTAACTCATGAGGTGATGACAATGGAAACTGTATTAATTGAACACTTTAAGAAAGCTAGACGTCTTTTTCGCATTCTACTTGTTCTTGCACTTCTATGTACTGTATGTATCGGGATTGCCTATATCAGTATATTTTTATACGCCAAAATTGCCGGTCCACCTACGCTCACTGTCCCGCAAACCGCTATTTTCTATTCCAGCAACGGTAAAGTATTAGACGAATTACATAACGGTGAAAAACGTTATTGGGTACCTCTAGAAAGCGTATCTGACAATATTAAAGAAGCCACATTAGCAGTTGAAGACAAGCGGTTTTATGATCATAATGGCTTTGATATTAAACGGATTGGTGGAGCAATTGTTGCTGATATTAAAGCAATGAGTAAAGTACAAGGTGCTAGCACAATTACGCAGCAGTATGCACGAAATCTTTTTTTAGAACACGATAAAACATGGACAAGGAAATTCCAAGAGGCGCTTTATACTATTCGCCTGGAATTTAACTATGACAAGGATAAAATCTTTGAAGGTTATTTAAATACTATTTACTATGGACACGGCGCCTATGGAGTTGAGGCTGCTTCAAAAACGTATTTTAATAAAAAAGCAAAGGAATTAACCCTAAGTGAAGCTAGTATGCTAGCCGGAATTCCAAAAGGGCCTACTTACTATTCTCCTCTTCTTCATGAAGAAAATGCAAAAGAGCGTCAGCGCATCATTTTAAACTTACTTGTTGACCAAGGAAAAATTTCGCAAAAAGATGCGGATAAAGCATTCGTAACACCTTTGGTATATGCCAAAAAAACACAAGATGAAGCAAATGTGAAGAAACAAGATGCGTCTTATTTCATGAGTGCAGCTTTATCGCAGTTAACAAACGAGCTAGGAATTACAGAGGCGATGATCCATTCAAACGGCTTGCGAATTTACACAACGCTTGATAGTAGCGTACAAAAGAAAGCGGAAGAAGCAATGAATACCGTTATGAATAAAGCTTCTGATATTCAAACAGCATTTGTCGCAATGGATCCAAAAACAGGTGAAGTAAAGGCACTAATTGGCGGTAGAGATTACAAGGAAAGCCCATTTAACAGAGCAACTCAAGCTGTGCGCCAGCCTGGTTCTACAATGAAGCCATTTTTATATTATGCTGCTTTAGCAGACGGCTTTACGGAATCTACCGCCATGCAAAGTGAAGAGACAACCTTTACCTTAAATGATGGAGTTTCAACATATAAACCAAGTAACTATAACAGCTATTATGCAAATAATCCGATTACACTAGCACAGGCCATTGCGCTATCAGACAACATTTATGCTGTTAAAACACATTTATTTATCGGGGAGCACCGATTGGTCGAAACAGCTAAATCATTAGGCATTTCGACTCCGCTGAAGCAGGTACCATCCCTAGCTCTTGGCACATCCCCTGTTCGCGTGATTGATATGGTTAATGCATATGGCATCTTTGCAAACGGTGGTAACGAAATTTCACCAACATTCATTAAGCGAATTGAAACAGCTGATGGAGACATGGTGTATGAAGCACCTCAAGAAAAAAAGAGAATTGTTGACAAGCGATTAGCATTTTTAACAACGCATTTGATGACAGGTATGTTCCAAAAGGAATTAAATGGATATACAACAGTAACAGGAAAGCCAATTTTAAAATACTTGTCAAGAGATTATGCTGGTAAATCCGGTACTACATCGACGGATAGCTGGATGATTGGATACACCCCTCAGCTCGTATCAGGCGTTTGGGTAGGTTATGACCAAGGCAAACAAATTGAACGTGTCGAGGAAAAAGCTTATGCAAAAAAAATGTGGGCATTGTTTATGGAAGATGCACTTGAAGGAAAGAAAAAGCAAGGATTTAAAGCACCTAAAGGGTTAGTTAGCGTAAATATCAACCCTGAGACAGGTGATATTGCAACAAAAGCTTGTTCGAAGAAATATAAAGCATATTATTTAACAGGTACTCAACCGACTACGTATTGTCGAGATAAAGGCGCTTCTGAAGAGAAAAAACAAGCACCAAAGAAGAAGGAAGAAGCGGATGGATTTTTTCATCGTCTGCGCGATTGGTTTTAAAAAAGGCCCTTGGCATAATGCCAAGGGCCTTTTTCTCATGATAAAGCTTCTTTTAATTCGTCACTAGAACGTTCCCAAATTTCCTTATCATGAGCAGATAGAAAATCTTTTAAGATTGTTTTTGACTTACTATCCATTTCGTCTACCATAATACGGCGCTTCATAGATTTATCCATTTTATTCACATGCTCTGGAAGCGACTTGTATCCACGACGAATCTCACGATCTACAGTCATTTCACATGCCGTTACGCCAGCATAATAAGGGCCTGCTGGATTACGATCAATTGTCACCCAAACAAGCCAATAGAGCTTGCCGTTAGGAACTTCGTCTTTGTTTGGTAAAAACTTAATTCCTTTTTCAACCACGCTCCTTGCATGCATCGCACCGATATCAACAAAAGCTTCTTCGTCTGATGGACACACAAAAACCGGTGAAATGTTCTCTAAGCTTAGTGCTCCAACCCCAAAACCTCCATGTCCATCTGTTGAATCATTCTTAATAATATTAAATCCAATATTTTTCTTTTTTTTCGGTTGATCCATTGTTAAAACGCTCCTTACTTAAGTTAATAACGGTCCCAGAAGTTGCTGAAACAGCTCAACAAAAAATGGGATCCCAATGTCATATATAGGGGCAATAATATAGCGGTCAAGCGGTGTAATAATTAACACTAAAAATAACAAGATTCCCCACGACTCATACTGCGTCATTTTTGCGCGCACTGTGTTTGGAACAAGATCTTCTATGATACGATAGCCATCAAGCGGCGGAAATGGCAGCAGATTAAATAAAAATAAAACAAGATTAATCGTGATAAACAGATTAAAAAATGTATATATTGGCTCTGTATCTAAGCCAAAGCGCAGCACCAAAAACCAACCAAGAACCCCTAAAAATGCAAGCAATAGGTTACTAAGCGGCCCTGCAATTGAAACTAATACACCAGCTAGACGCGGATTCTTGAAGAAAAAACGATTAACAGGTACAGGTTTAGCCCAGCCAAACCCCACGACAAGTAGAAGAATTGTTCCTAGCGGATCTAAATGTGAAAGAGGCGATAGCGTCAACCGCCCTTGTTTCTTTGCCGTCTCGTCTCCAAACTTGTATGCAACAAAAGCATGCGCAAATTCATGTAGCGTAAATGCGATAATTAGCGTAATAGCAACGTACGGAATATATTCAAGCGGAAAAGCTAAAAATTGATTCACTCGCTCTCTCCTTTATAATCATTCTGAATTATAATAATACATCGAGTATACTATAATTTAATTATTTCATCATTAGATGAGGGTGTATTTTTCAATGTAAAAGGACTACACTGAAGAAGACACTGAAGAAAAGGAGTGAAATTATTATGCCATATGTAACGGTAAAAATGCTTGAAGGTCGCACTGAAGATCAAAAAAGAGCTCTTGTTGAGAAAGTAACCGCTGCTGTATCTGAAACAACAGGTGCCCCTTCTGAGAAAATCGCGGTTTTTATTGAAGAAATGTCAAAAAACCACTATGCAGTAAACGGTAAACGCTTAAGCGATCAATAAGATACATATCGTTTATTCATTGAACAAAGCCCTCTGAACCGATGCAGAGGGCTTTTTATTAATGAACACGGTCAAACGTCACCGCTTTTAGATTTTCAATATATGCATATGCTTGTTCAATGTCTTCTTCTGTATAGTTCTGTTTACTCTTTAACGTAAACACTTTTTCACTCACTTCTTCTTTCGATAATCCATCAAAGTATAAAATTGTTGAGACAAGCTCTAAAAACTTTGAAGACTGGTTGTTCATATCCGTCATGACTTCCTGTAAATGGGGTAACTCTAGCTCATAATGGCTTAGAAACTCATTTCCAGCCTGAGTTAGTGCGTATCGGTACTGCATATAGCCCCCCTTATTTTCTTTTAATTCCTGCAAAAAGCCTAGATTACACAATTCTTCTACTCGAAGGGTAAGTTCCTCTGAATACGGACCAAAAAAATGGAAATTATAGCGCTCATAAAAAGGAAACTCTAGCTTTTTTCCAATAAAAATCATTTTTTGGAGCTTTTTTCTCCCTACAATTTCTCCCGCTGCTGAGAACACTTTAATAATCTTTGCGTGATCATTTAACACAGCCCTTCAACTCCTATACTATTTAACTCTAATTACTTTTTAATAGCTGTAAAATTTGGTCTTTCACTTTTCTTTTTGACGATAACTGATCGATTAGATCTTGTGGAAAATAAAGTTTATGATCCGTTCGTTTCTTCCCTGAAATGGACTCAACAATTTCAGACTGTCGCGATAGCTCTCTTACTTCACCGTTTGGCATCAACAAATGGATTGGCAAGCGCTCCTCTTCTTCACCTGGACGATAAAAGTCGTACGGTAAGTCACTGGATGAATCAACAACTAAATAATAATCAGGATCAATTCCAGCTTTTTTAAATAATGTTGTTAGCTCCATCCACATTTTCATTTGGAGGTTTGGATTGAACTCGATATATTTAAAAAGGTTACGGTTCATAAATCTACGACATAAATCTGCTAAAATATTATCTTCTTCATCTTGCCAAGCCTGAAAATAAAACATGACAACAGACTCGTCCAACCTTAAGTACTCTTCTAGTGATATTTCATCTTTAAAAATCGAATAAAAATGAACAGGCGGCTGGCGAAACTCATAGGATTTTTGATGAAGCTCTTTCGCACGATGTAGAATTTTAGTTAAGATGACTTCCGCACTGCGCGTTACAGGATGAAAATAAATTTGCCAATACATTTGATAACGACTCATGATGTAATCCTCAACTGCATGCATACCGCTATGCTTAATGACAGCTTGCTCTTCTTGTGGCCGCATTACGCGCAGAATACGCTCCATATCAAAGTGTCCATAGCTTACCCCTGTATAATAAGCATCACGCTGTAAATAATCCATTCGGTCGGCATCAATTTGGCTTGAAATCAAGCTCACCACCAACTTATTTTTGTACGTTTTCGCAATCACTTCTGCTACCTTTTTTGGAAAATCTGCTCCCGCTTTTTTCAATACACGATTTACTTCTGTATTTCCCAAAATAATTGCTTGAGTAAACTCTTCATGGTCCAGGTGAAATACCTTTTCAAAAGAATGAGAGAATGGACCATGTCCTAAATCGTGTAAAAGTGCCGCACATAAGCAAAGAAGCCTTTCATCGTCGTCCCATTCTGGGCGGTTTCGAAATACGTCATCAATAATTCGACGCACAATCTCATATACACCTAAAGAATGATTAAAACGACTATGTTCAGCACCGTGAAACGTTAAATAGGTTGTTCCTAGCTGACGAATTCGACGTAAACGCTGAAATTCAGATGTACCGATGAGCTCCCAGATTAATCGGTCTCGTACGTGGATATAGCGATGAACAGGGTCTTTAAATACTTTTTCTTCACTAAGTTTTTCATTTAGATATGCCATTTACATACCTCTCTATCTTGACGTTGTTAGTATGTCTTCTTCGACAAGGTGTTTAAAAATTCCTAGTCAGAATAAAAAATCACCTTTTGCTTAGGACAAAGGTGATTTTATTTTATTTGTTTAGTTTTTTCTCAATTTTTTCAATTAGCTCGTCCTCTGTTGGCGCAGCTACAGGGCGGTTATTTACAAATGCGAATGACTTTTTACGTCCTGGACCACAGTATGATTGACAGCCCACTTTTACATCTGCACATGCATCTATTTTTTGAAGTCGAGGTAACAATGTCTTCACATTTGTTGCCTGACAATCATCACAAATTCTAAATTCATTTGTCATGCTGACACAATCCTTTCAAAAGTGCTTACACATATCTTTTTTGCCTAAAGGGTATTTTACCGCTATTTGCATAGGAGTGCAAGTTTCGAAAAGTGCCAAAATCTATCATACTTCTAGAAAAAATAGTATAACTCTACGCTAATCCGTACATACTAAATACTACAAAACATGGTAGCTACCAATCATATAAAAATGAGGAGTGAAATACGTGAAAGATAGACAAGATGCGTGGACAGAAGAAAATGATTTACTTTTAGCAGAAACGGTTTTAAGACATGTAAGAGAAGGAAGTACCCAATTAAACGCGTTTGAAGAAGTTGGAGATGAACTAAATCGTACGTCTGCGGCTTGCGGATTTCGCTGGAATGCCGTGGTAAGACATCAATATGAAAAAGCGCTCCAGCTCGCGAAAAAACAGCGTAAGCAACGCATGCGTGCCCTTGGACAAGAACAAGGCAAGAAAAAGCTTTTATATACACCACCTACACCAACTATAGAACACGTTACAGAGGAAGTGTACGAGGCAATCCCAGTCTCTGCTCCCACTATAACAGCCAGTAATGATAGTTTATCGATTGACTTAGTCATACGCTATTTAGAAACATTTAGAGGCCAAACTGGAAACATGCAGGCAATTCAACATGAGAATTCTCGTTTACGTAAAGAAAACGATGACTTACACCGCAAAATTCAAGATCTTGAAAAGCAAGTAACGCAGCTTGAAGCAAATGCTACTACTATTCAAGAAGACTATGAAACATTAATGCAAATCATGAACCGTGCCCGCAAGCTGGTTTTATTTGATGAAGAAGACCGATCAGCTACTTCGTTTAAAATGGACCGTAACGGAAATTTAGAAAAGTTAGCTGAATAATGCATCCAAAGGTGGCATCCTTATGCCTCCTTTTTTATTGGAATTAACTTACGCCTTGTCATACTCTGATTCTTAAATATGCTATAATATGTTCGTTTACTTCATAAAGGAGTTATGGAACATGTCTATATATAAATCAAATCTTTTACAACAGCCAAAATGGCGCATCATTGATCAATCAAGCTTAGGTCCAGAATTTGATGCAAAGCAATCTTTCGCGATAGATGATACTCTTTGTACAAGTGTTGGAAAGGACGAGTCTCCCGCGACAGTTCGCTCTTGGGTGCATCACGATACAATTGTTCTTGGTATTCAAGACACAAAGCTTCCACGTTTAGCTGAAGGTATTCGCTATTTGCAAGAACAAGGCTATAAACCAATTGTTCGGAATTCTGGAGGACTAGCCGTCGTACTTGATGAAGGTGTTCTAAATATTTCACTTATCTTTCCGGATGCAGAAAAAGGCATTGATATAGACCGAGGATATGATGCGATGTTTGATTTAATTAAAGCAATGTTTGCTGGCTATACAACTGACATTGAAGCAAGAGAAATTGTCGGTTCATACTGTCCAGGAAGCTACGACTTAAGCATCGGTGGTCAAAAATTTGCAGGTATCTCACAGCGCCGTGTACGAGGTGGAGTTGCTGTACAGATTTATCTCTGCGTATCAGGTGATGGAGCCAAAAGAGCTAGTGTTATTAAAGAATTTTACCAAAGAGGCCTAGCAAATACTGAGACAAAGTTTACATATCCAACGATTGTTCCAGAGACAATGGCCTCTCTTTCACAGCTGTTAAACGTTGAGCTAACGGTAAGCGATGTAATGATGCTAACGTTTCAAACATTACAATCCACCGGAGCTTCCTTAGAGATGGTTCCCCTACAAGCAGCAGAACTTGAATTGTTTGACACACAGCTACAACGAATGTATGACCGAAACGAAAAAGCGTTAGGGGCTTTTCTAAACGCATAAAAAAAACGCCGTTAAATGGCGTTTTTTTTATGCGTTTACAGTGCTTGAGCAGCTGTAATTAAAGCTAATTTGTATACATCCTCTTCGTTACAACCACGTGAAAGGTCGTTAACCGGCTTGTTTAAACCTTGAAGAATTGGGCCAACTGCTTCGAAATTACCTAAGCGTTGAGCGATCTTGTATCCAATATTACCAGCTTCAAGACTTGGGAATACAAATACATTTGCATCACCTTTAATATCTGAACCCGGTGCTTTCTTTTCAGCAACAGATGGTACAAATGCTGCGTCAAACTGGAATTCACCGTCTAAAGTTAGGTTTGGTGCCATCTCTTTTGCAATTTTAACAGCATCTGCTACTTTTTCAGTTTCTGGTGATTTAGCTGATCCTTTTGTTGAGAAACTAAGCATTGCAACACGTGGATCTACGTCAAACATGTTAGCTGTGCGTGCACTTTCGATTGCAATTTCAGCTAAATCTTGGCTATTTGGAGCAATATTAATTGCACAATCAGCAAATACGTACTTCTCGTCACCACGAACCATGATGAATACGCCTGATGTTTTTGTTACGCCTTCTCTTGTTTTAATAATTTGTAGCGCTGGACGCACTGTATCAGCTGTTGAATGTGCAGCTCCGCTTACAAGGCCATCTGCTTTGCCCATATGAACAAGCATTGTACCAAAGTAATTTTCGTCTAATAAAATTTTACGCGCTGCTTCTTCAGTCGCTTTTCCTTTACGACGCTCTACAAATGCAGCTACCATTTCATCAAATCCATCATAATTATGAGGATCAAAGATTTGCACTCCATCTAAAATTACGTTCAAGCTTTTTGCTTTAGCCTGTACTTCTTCTTCGTTTCCAATAACGATTGGCGTTACAACTTTATCTGCAGCTAAACGAGCTACCGCTCCAAGGATACGCTCATCTAAACCTTCTGGAAATACGATTGATACATTGCTTGCAGATACCTTTTCTTTTAAACCAGTAAATAAATTGCTCAAACTAAGTCCTCCTCAATATGTTAAAAAACAGTTTCCATGTAATAGGATACTCCACTTCGAAAAAAAATCAAAGGCATGTCCTTTAACAATTTGATAACAGTAAAAAGTCTTTAAATTTCTAAAATTCAATTAAATATACTTTCAACTTCCCTTTTAGCATAGCGTAAATTGTGCTTTTTTAATCACAATTCATGAGTTTTTCAATCCAAGCATTCGGATAAACTATGATATAGTAAAACTAGAAGTCATTATACTGTAGTTTAGGAGTGAAAGAATATGGCAGAAGCAGCTCAAACACTGGATGGATGGTACGCTCTTCATGATTTTCGAACAATCAATTGGACAGCATGGAAACAGCTATCAAACGAAGAACGCGAAACCGCTATTCATGAATTTTTAGCCTTAACAGAAAAGTGGACAAGTACGGAAAATGCAGCTGAAGGAAGTCATGCACTATATAGTATTGTCGGTCAAAAAGCAGATTTTATGATCATGCTTGTACGTCCAACGATGGAAGAACTAAATGAAATTGAAAATGAATTCAATAAAACAAAGCTAGCAGAATTCACTGTCCCAGCTTATTCATATGTATCTGTTGTTGAGTTAAGTAACTACTTACCAGCAGGTGAAGATCCATATGAAAATCCGCACATTCGTGCACGCTTATACCCAACTCTTCCAAAATCGAAGTATGTTTGCTTCTATCCAATGGATAAGCGTCGTCAAGGTGACGACAACTGGTACATGTTGCCGATGGAAGAGCGCCGTAGCTTAATGCGCAGTCACGGTATGATTGGCCGTCAATATGCAGGTAAAGTGAAGCAAATTATTACAGGCTCTGTTGGCTTTGATGACTATGAATGGGGCGTTACGTTATTCGCTGATGACGTATTACAATTTAAAAAACTCGTATATGAAATGAGATTCGATGAAGTAAGTGCACGCTATGGAGAGTTTGGTAGTTTCTTCGTTGGGAACTTACTTGAAGTCGATCGATTCAATCACTTTCTTTCAGTCTAATCCTATGCTTCCTCTCTTATAAGGGGAAGCATTTTTTATGCCCTTTTAATGGTCATATTCTCTCTTTTTATTCATATACATACAATAGCGTCACAGGTAAGCGAGGTGAGGAAATGGCGGTTGTCGCACACACCGAAGAAGATGTTAAGCTTCTAGCCAGACTCCTGCGAGCTGAAGCTGAAGGTGAAGGAAAACAAGGAATGCTTCTTGTAGGTAACGTGGGTGTGAACCGAGCAAGAGCTTCTTGTTTAGACTTTAAAGATATTCGAACCATCAGACAGATGGTCTTCCAAAGCCCTGGAGGTTTTGAAGCCACGCAAAAAGGATATTTTTATCAGCGTGCACGGCAAGCAGATATTGATTTAGCTCGCCGTGTATTAAGAGGAGAAAGATTTTCACCAGCTACAAATTCTTTATGGTTTTTTAAACCAGGTGGCAACTGTCCCGCTACATGGTATAACCAACCAAACACTGGAAGGTTCAAGTCTCATTGCTTTTTTGCACCAACTCAAGCGGATTGTCCGAGTGTTTACTAAATACATGTAGAATTAAAGGAGGGTACTATGAAAAAACCAAAAGGTAACCAAAATCAGACCCAGCCTTATATGCAAAACCCATATATGAGCTATAACTATCCTTACTATACGCCTTATCAACAGCAACAAGGAGGTGGTGGAGGTCAGCAACAAAGTCCATCTGGACAAATGCCGCCTCAAATTCCATCGGGAGGTTCCGGTGCTCCTCAAGACCCTGGCCAGCTACCAATAGAAGAGTCATATATTGAAAACATTTTGCGTTTAAATCGCGGAAAAATTGCAACGGTTTACATGACATTTGAAAATAATAATCAATGGAATGCTAAAGTCTTCAAAGGTATCATTGAAGCTGCTGGGCGTGACCACTTAATCTTAAGCGACCCACAAACAGGGAAGCGTTACTTACTATTAATGGTTTACTTAGATTACATTACGTTCGATGAGGAAATTCAGTATACCTATCCCTTTAATGGTGGCGGACCACCATTAAGCAATTACTCACCTCGTTAAAAAAAGGCCTCTAGCTTAAAGCTAGAGGCCTTTTTTCACCATTTCAACGCTGCAATAACAATTAATACCCAAGCTGTGATGAATGCTACCCCGCCTAAAGGTGTGATAGCTCCTAATACCTTGATTCCAGACGTACTTAAAACATATAAGCTACCTGAAAATAATACAATACCACCCATCATCAACCAACCTGACGTTGACAACAACGTTGACTGAGGAGCCTTTGCAAGTAAGAAAGCGACTACAAATAAGCCGATAGCATGGAACATATGATATTGAACACCTGTTTTCCATACTTCTAAATATTTTTCCGATATCTTGCCTTCTAATCCATGAGCTCCGAATGCACCTAAAGCAACAGCTAAAGCTGCATTGATAGCACCTAAAATAACAAAGATTTTCATGTTCCTACCCCTTTTTTAAAAATCAAATAAGCTATCTCCGTTAGCATCGTCTGAAGCAAGCTTTTCCCCTTCAAAATTTTGCCTAGATGATTGAATGATTTGTTGTTGCATCGAAGGCTGAGCTTGAATTTGTGAAGGCATGACAACGCTTGATGGAGCTGTTGATTTGACTGAAGAAGATGAATTTCCGTCAGCTAATGCCAGTTCACATAATGTTTTAATTGCGATTAATTGATCCCTCACGCGAGCAGAATGATGCGCTTCTTGTTTCGCTTTTGCTAACTCCGCACTCATTTTATCTAATAGCTGTTCTAACTTTATTTCCACCATTTCACCTCTTTTACTTTGCCTATTGCGAATCTAATCTGTTTATAGTTTATCAAAAATTCATAAGTTGAGCGATGATTCAATTGTAGTTCGCTAAATGTTCACGATTTGATGTTATCAATTTGCCAGTCAATTGGTGTACAATCATTTTCTTGTAAAAAATTATTTGTTAAGAGAAAATGATTATTACCAAAGAATCCACGATTTGCAGAAAATGGACTTGGATGAGGACTTTCTAAAATTAAATGATGTTTTCCCGTAATCAAGCTTTTCTTGGCCTGCGCATGCTTACCCCAAAGTAAAAAAACCACGGGCTCCTCTTTTTGAGCAACCAGTTCAATAATACGGTCTGTGAAAATCTCCCAACCTTGTCCTTTATGGGAGTTCGGCTGGCTGCGTCGAACAGTTAATACCGTATTTAAAAGCAATACCCCTTGCTTAGCCCATTTAGTCAAGTATCCATTATTAGGAATTTCACATCCTAGCTCCTGATGTAATTCTTTATAAATGTTTACAAGTGAAGGTGGAGTTTTTACTCCAGGCTGAACGGAAAAGCTTAACCCGTGAGCTTGACCAGGTCCATGATAAGGGTCTTGACCCAATAATAAAACTTTAACATCCTTGTAAGGAGTATAATGTAGAGCGTTAAAAATATCATATCGGTCAGGATATACAGTTTCGCTATTATATTCATTCACAAGAAACTGCCTCAGTTGAATATAATATTCCTTTTCGAATTCCGCCTTTAATAACTCATTCCAATAATTTTTTAAAATAGACATATCGTTCATCCCTTTCATATTTAGTCATTATGTAATTCTTCATTCTTTTGTTATTGTACCTAAACTGCATGCTTTCAGTGAATAACACATTATAATCACCATATTTCTCCAGTTAAAGTCATGTTCAAGTTGCTTTTGTATACACTATAAAGAGTGCATCTTTTCCTATTAAGGAGGGGTTTATATGATAATTGCTAGTCCCCGCCAAGTGGATGTCACATACGGATTAGGAATTACACCTACCGAACCGATGATTCCTCGAAAATATACCATTTTCCCATCCCATCAATCGTCAATACCGTCCATTTACGTCGGTTTAGAATTTGCCTATGATCATATTAGTAAAAGTCGTAACGAATGCTTGGCTTCTTTTTTATTCAATAAAGGATTCTACTCACTGTCACTTTATTTTTATATTGACCATACTATTTCAGAAGATACAGCACTAGAGCGTTATATGCATCTTTTAGAAATTTTGCCGCTTTATTTAAATACCCTATATCATTCTGAAAAAGCATTCTTTCAAAGGCATCCTCTGCTAGAACATTGTCCTATTTTTTTATATATTGACTCTGCCCATTCTTTTTTAGATCGTAAAAAATCATTAGGTGCATTATATCAATACAAATAGCGCTTTCAAAACATTGCTACTGCCGTTTAATTGGCGTAGCTTTTTTCATTTACCAAACAAAATACTTTTAAACTCATGCAAAACATGGAATAATAACTACAAATCATATAGATTTGCTTTACCATTTATAAATCGTTACAATTTTATATTAGATATATTAGCTTAAACTAAACGTAATTTTGATAAAGAGAGGGTCTAGAAGCAATGACAAATGAACAGCCAAAATCAATTATTGTAATTTTTGGAGCTACAGGTGATTTAGCAAAACGTAAACTATTTCCATCTATTTTCCGCTTATATAGAGAAAATAAACTATCCGAAGATTTTGCAGTTGTTGGAGTAGCCAGAAGACCATGGACAAACGAAGAGTTACGTGAAAACGTTAAAAAGTCTGTTGGTAATCTGCAAACAGAAGACGCTGATATTGATACGTTTGCTTCACACTTCTACTACCAGCCATTTGATGTTACAAACGTAGAATCATATCAAGAGTTAAAAACATTAACGGAAGAGCTTGATACACAATACAATGTTCCTGGAAACCGTATTTTCTATTTAGCAATGGCCCCAGAATTCTTTGGAACAATTGCGTCTAATTTAAAAAATGAAGGTTTAACAGCTACTGAAGGTTGGAGCCGCCTTGTAATTGAAAAGCCATTTGGTCACGATTATGAATCTGCTAAAGAGCTTAACGAGCAAATTCGTCACGCTTTCTCTGAAGATCAAATTTATCGTATTGACCACTACCTTGGAAAAGAAATGGTTCAAAACATTGAAGTAATTCGCTTTGCAAATGCGCTATTTGAGCCTCTTTGGAACAACCAATATATTTCAAACATCCAAATTACATCAAGTGAAACGCTTGGTGTAGAAGATCGTGGACGCTATTATGAATCTTCAGGTGCACTACGCGACATGGTTCAAAACCATATTTTACAAATGGTTGCTCTATTAGCTATGGAGCCACCAATTAAACTTACACCAGAAGAAATTCGTAGCGAAAAAGTAAAAGTATTACGTGCGCTTCGTTCAATGTCAACGGATGAGGTAGATCAATACTTTGTACGCGGCCAGTACGGAAAAGGGATTGTGGAAGAAAACGAAGTAATTGGCTACCGTGAAGAAAATTCTGTGGATGAAGAGTCTAATACTGCAACGTTTGTTTCAGGTAAACTAATGATTGACAACTTTAGATGGGCTGGTGTACCAATTTATATTCGTACAGGTAAACGCATGAAAGAAAAAGCAACAACTATTGTTGTTCAGTTTAAAGATTTACCAATGAACTTATACTTCAATCGTGGTAAGGATATTCATCCTAACCTACTTGTTATTCATATTCAACCAGAAGAAGGGATTACTCTTCATTTAAATGCGCGTAAAACACCAGGAGCAACAGCTTCTACGCCAATTAACCTTAACTACTGCAATAACTGCGGAGATAAGATGAATACGCCAGAAGCTTATGAACGCTTAATTTACGATTGCATGCTTGGAGATGCGACAAACTTTACACACTGGGATGAAGTTGCTCTATCATGGAAATTTGTTGATACTATCTCAGAAGCTTGGGAGCAAAATAAAGCAACAGACTTCCCGAACTATGAATCAGGTTCAATGGGACCAAAAGCATCGGATGCTCTTCTTGCTGAAGAAGGCTTCCAGTGGTGGCCTGTTGGGGAAGGTAACTTCTCAAACAATGAATAATGAAAGCAAAAACGCAGCGAAATATTCGCTGCGTTTTTATTCGACAAATGCTTTGTCGAATAGAAAAAGCAGGTTGCTGTCAAAAGCAACCCGCTTTCTTATTCATTATTTTTATTTTAACCACTCTGTGTGGAATACGCCTTCTTTGTCAATACGTTGGTACGTATGAGCTCCAAAGTAGTCGCGTTGTGCTTGTAAAAGGTTGGCTGG
Organism: Bacillus sp. 1780r2a1; assembly: GCA_024134725.1. Classification (NCBI taxonomy): domain Bacteria; kingdom Bacillati; phylum Bacillota; class Bacilli; order Caryophanales; family Bacillaceae; genus Bacillus; species Bacillus sp. 1780r2a1. The sequence continues at coordinate 4,104,778 of CP099863.1, forward strand.
AAGTGTTTCTGTACGGTAGCTGTCATAGTAAGCTAACGCGCTTGAGAAACTTGGTACTGGAATACCTTGTTTAACTGCGATTGAAATTACTTCACGAAGCGCAGATTGATATCCTTCTACGATATCTTTGAAATACGGATCTAACAATAAGTTTGTTAAGTCTGCATCACGATCGTATGCTTCTTTAATCTTTTGTAGGAATTGTGCACGAATGATGCAACCACCGCGGAAGATCATCGCAATATCGCCATATTGTAGATTCCAATCATACTCTTCAGACGCAGCTTTCATTTGAGCGAATCCTTGTGCGTATGAACAAATTTTACTCATATATAGCGCTTTTCGAATTGCTTCGATTAGCTCTGTTTTATCGCCTTCATAAGAAGTTGTTTCTGGACCACTTAATACTTTGCTTGCTTTTACACGCTCTTCTTTCATTGCTGAAATAAAACGGGCAAATACAGACTCTGTAATAATTGGTAGAGGCACACCTAAGTCTAATGAGCTTTGGCTTGTCCATTTACCAGTACCTTTTTGTCCTGCTGTATCTAAGATCACGTCAACAAGCGGCTTGCCTGTCTCGTCATCTTTCTTTGTAAAGATATCAGCTGTAATTTCGATAAGGTAGCTATCTAATTCTCCTTTATTCCACTCAGCAAATACCTCGTGTAATTCATCTGCTTCTAAACCTAAAACGTTTTTCATAATGAAGTACGCTTCAGAAATCAGCTGCATATCGCCATATTCAATTCCGTTATGAACCATTTTTACATAGTGCCCTGCACCATTTGGTCCGATGTATGTGCAGCAGTCATCTCCTTCTACTTTAGCAGAGATAGACTTTAAGATTGGCTCTACTAGCTTATAAGCTTCTTTTTGACCACCAGGCATGATTGAAGGACCTTTTAATGCGCCTTCTTCTCCGCCTGAAACGCCTGTACCAACAAAGTTAATACCAAGCTCTTCTAATTCTTTATTTCGACGAATTGTATCTTGGAAGAATGTGTTACCACCGTCAATTAAAATATCGCCTTTTTCAAGGTATGGTTTTAACGAATCAATTGTTGCATCTGTTGCTGCACCAGCTTTAACCATTAATAAAATTTTACGTGGTTTTTCAAGAGAATTAACAAACTCTTCGACACTGTATGTACCAACAAAGTTTTTACCTTCTGCCTCGGATTTTAAAAACTCTTCTGTTTTCTCCGGTGAACGGTTGTAAACAGATACTGAATAGCCTCTGCTTTCAATGTTTAGCGCAAGGTTTTTTCCCATAACCGCTAAGCCAATAACACCAATTTGCTGCTTTGTCATGTTCTCTCTTCCCTTCGTTTTTTAATATGAATTAGCCACTTTAATCTTAACTGAACCACACAAAAACATTCAAGCTAGAAGCAGCAACCTTCATATCATGTATTATACATATCTGTATAGTACCACGGTTTTATTTAAAAAAAAACGAAAGCGCCTGCTTATGCAGACGCTTTTTTGATATCAGCTTGCTTTTTTCATTGTTGCTACTTTGTAATGATTTTCAAAATAATCATTTGTTTCATGAACAACAACTTTATATAACAACACAAGAGCAATTAAGTTTGGAATCATCATCAGTGCATTCGCCATATCTGCAAATGCCCAAACAACCGTTAAGTTTGCTACTGCCCCAAGGCCACAAGCCGCTACATAAATTGCACGATAAAGACCTGTTGCTTTTGTGCCAAATAAATATTCAAAACATTTTTCTCCGTATACATACCAACCTACAATTGTTGAGAATCCGAAGAAAATAACAGAAAATGCAACAATATATTCACCAATTTTGCCTAAAGATGCGGCAAAGGCTGCTGAAGTTAAGGCTCCTCCATCTAAGTTAGCGTTGTGCGCCACACCAGAGATAGCTCCTCCTGTTGGGTCCCAGAACCCTGTAATAATTAGTACTAAACCTGTCATTGTACAAACAACAATAGTAACAATAAATGTACCTGTCATCGCCACAAGGGCTTGTTTAACCGGATGATCTGAACGAGCATTCCCTGCAATTAAAGCAGCCGTTCCTAAACCTGCTTCATTTGAGAAGATTCCACGTGATACTCCGCTACGAATTGCTTCAGAAACCGCAATGCCAACAAATCCACTTGTTGCAGCTACTGGTGAAAATGCATATTCGAAAATCAATGCAAATGATGGAATAATTTTATCAACATTTAAGAAAATAATTAATAGTGAACCAGCAATGTATAGTAAAGCCATCAGCGGTACAAAAACCCCTGCCACTGTACTAATACGCTGAATACCACCAAAGATAATTAAAGTTGTTAAAACAGCTAATACAATCCCTGTTACAATGCCACTAATCCCAAAACTTTCGTCTACAACGCTTGCAATTGTATTAGACTGAACGCTGTTTCCGATACCTAATGCGGCAAAGGCTCCAAAAAGAGCAAATGCGATAGCTAAAATTTTAAACTTTGGTCCTAACCCTCTTTCGACATAATACATCGGACCACCTGAATATTCACCTTTATCATTTTTCACACGGAATTTCATTGCTAATAAGGCTTCAGCATACTTTGTAGCCATTCCCAGTAACCCTACAATCCACATCCAGAAGATTGCCCCTGGTCCACCTAGCGTGATGGCTGTTGCTACACCAGCAATATTACCGTTACCAATTGTTGCAGCTAAAGCTGTCATCAAAGCTTTAAAGTTACTTACATCACCTTCAGCCTTTGCATCTTCTTCCTTTTCTTTTGTAAATCCTAATTTGAACGCATACATCAACTTACGGAACTGTAGGCCTCTTAATGCAAAGGTTAAAAATAAGCCTGTCCCAAATAAAAGAATTAAGCTAGGTGTTCCCCAAAGAACTCCATTGATTTTCCCTAAAATATCTAGAATGTCCATTGATGCTTCCTCCCCATCTGTTAGCGCTTACATTCTAAATAAGCTCTAATAAATGATTCCCTGATATAATTTTAACATTTTCTTAGACAAGTTTTTTTGTTAAAATCATTAAAAAGACTAATTTGTTTTTGTCTATTTTCACAAAATGTTTTTAATCAATAGTCAAAAGATTATCAAAAGATTTATGATAAATCAATATGTAATTATTTTTATTAAAGAGGGATTTAATATGAACAAACCGATTCGAGATCCATTTAAGGAAAACTTTGACACGCTTGAAGAGTTTGCAGACCGTATTAGTGAAGTTTTACAATGCCCAATTACTATTGAAGATTCTAACCACCGTCTTTTGGCATATAGTACGCATGACGAACGGACAGATCAAGCCCGTATCGCAACAATAATTGGCCGACGTGTACCAGAGAAAGTAATTAATAACTTGTGGAAAGAAGGGATCATTCCTCAATTATTAAAAACAGATGACCCTATTCGCGTCGAAAATATCAATGAAATTGGATTGGGAAATCGCGTAGCTATTTCAATTTGGAAAAACGAAGAGGTGCTAGGTTTTATTTGGGCTGTAGAAGTCGATAAGGCCTTAAATGAAGAAGAGTTACTTCTATTAAAGAAAGCCGCTACGGTACTTCGCAATAAATTACTTCAGCTTCAAATTCGCAAGTACAAGCGTGAGGAACGCTCACAAGAGTTTTTTTGGAAGCTACTCACAGGACACATGGAGTCAAAAGAAGATATTACGCAAGCTTTTTATGATGCGCAAATTACTCCACCTACGTCTTTTTCGATTGCAGTATTTCGATTTCAGGAAGATATTACACCAGAAGCTGAACGTCAAATTTCTTATTTATTAAAAACCATGCACCGTTTGAAAATTATTCTATATACAATTGACTGCAATGATCTAATTTTGTTCCTTTCTTTAGATTCAATTTTAGCTCCATTAAAAGATCAGCATGAGTTTGTAACATTCTTTAAAGATACAATGGAGGAACGATTCTCAATTGAGCAAATTGAATCTAGCTTTAGCAGCATGTATTCTTCTTATGACCACATCGCCAAAAGCTACAATGAAGCACTAAACGTATTGGACATTAAGAAGAAGTTCCCAAAAGAAACAGCTCATATCGCGGGCTATCAAGAATTAGGTATCTATCAATTTTTAGACGTGCTGCTAGAAAAAAGAACGCAAGATCGCTTTGAAAATTACTCATTGGCTAAATTAAACGAGTACGATTTGCGCCACAACAGTAACTTAGTGGAAACTCTCGAAGTATTTTTAGATTCGGATAATAACATTAACGATGCTGCTAAAGTATTAAATGTTCACATTAATACTTTAAGCTATCGTTTAAAGCGCATTTCAGAGATTGGTGATATTAACTTAAAGGATACAAACCAAAAAATTACGCTTTATTTAGATATTAAATTACAAAAGTATAAAAATCCTCCATCAAATTAAGTAACAGAGCCATTCTTCCTGAAGAATGGCTCTTTTCTTCAGATAGACCAAAAGACTCAAACTATGTCAGAACACCTAACAAATAATCAGAAAAATCTAAATAGTAACCGCTTCCATTTGTGTATTTTTACAAAATAATATGATTGATTTCTTTTTTCCTAACAAAGAAAAAGAAAAAAGTTTTTTATATACTGTACCTAGAAATAAGATTTCGTCTATTTTAAGGGAGGAAACATATTATGATTATTGGTGTACCAAAAGAGATTAAAAACAACGAAAACCGTGTAGCGATTACGCCTGCAGGAGTAGCATCATTTGTTGGTACAGGTCATCGCGTCTTAGTAGAAGCTGAAGCAGGAATCGGAAGTGGATTTACGAATGAAGACTACATGAAAGCTGGAGCAGAAATCATTGAATTAGCTGCTGACGTTTGGGCTCAAGCTGAAATGGTCATGAAAGTAAAAGAGCCTCTACCTAGCGAATATGATTATTTCCGCCCAGGTTTAATTTTATTTACTTATTTACACTTAGCTGCGGAGCCTGCTTTAGCACAAGCGCTTAAAGATAAAGGTGTCACAGCTATCGCATATGAAACAGTTGCAGTAAACAGAACGTTACCGTTATTAACACCAATGAGTGAAGTAGCAGGACGCATGGCTTCTCAAATCGGTGCTCAATTCCTACAAAAATCAAACGGTGGTAAAGGTATTCTATTAGCTGGCGTACCTGGAGTGAGTCGTGGCAAAGTAACGATTATCGGCGGCGGTGTTGTTGGAACAAATGCTGCTAAGTTAGCAATCGGACTTGGTGCAGATGTAACAATCATTGACCTAAGCCCTGAACGTCTTCGCCAATTAGACGATATTTTCGGCAATCAAATCAATACGCTGGTTTCAAACCCTTATAACATCGCCGATGCGGTTGCTCAAGCGGACTTATTAATTGGTGCTGTGTTAATTCCAGGTGCAAAAGCACCTAAACTTGTAACAGAAGAAATGGTACAAACAATGAAACCAGGGTCTGTGATTGTTGACGTAGCAATTGACCAAGGTGGTATTGTAGAAACAGTAGATCATATCACCACTCATGATCAACCAACGTACGAAAAGCACGGTGTAGTTCACTATGCTGTTGCAAATATGCCAGGTGCAGTACCTCGTACATCTACAATTGCTCTTACAAATGTAACTGTACCATACGCTTTACAAATTGCATCCAAAGGTGCTTATAAAGCAATTCAAGAAAACCCTGCACTTAAATTAGGTGTAAACGTAGCAAATGGCGCAATCACATATGAAGCAGTGGCACGCGACTTAGACTATGATTATGTACCAGTTGAAGTTGCCTTAAACAAAGAGTTAACTTCTATTTAATAAATTAAGGTCTCTCTATCTAGAGAGACCTTTGTTGTTTATAACAAATTATTTAAAGAAAACATCCCTCGTCTCTCACACTTCGCTATTTTCTCAAAAATTATATATTAGTAAAACATTATTACCTTTCATTGAATAGTTATTTTTGATTCAAAAAGTTTAATTTTGTAAATTGAATCTCTACTATAAAAGCGCTAGAATAAAAGAAAATAAGTAGCTTAGATCGAAGGAGGATTTTCCATGAGTATGAATAAAGTGCTTACAATTGCTGGTTCAGATACTAGTGGTGGTGCAGGCATCCAAGCGGATTTAAAAACATTTCAAGAGTTAGGTGTTTATGGCATGACTGCTCTTACTACAATTGTGACAATGGATCCAGAAAACGGTTGGTCACATAATGTTTTTCCACAGGAAACATCAACTGTCGAGAAGCAGTTAGATACCATTGTAAAAGGGGTAGGTGTGCAAGCTCTTAAAACAGGTATGCTTGGCTCAGTCGAAATTATTGAGCTAGCAGCAAAGACTATTGATGAGCATGCTCTTAAAAATGTAGTAATTGATCCTGTTATGGTTTGTAAAGGAGAAGATGAAGTACTACACCCAGAAACAGCAGTTAGTCTACGCGATGTATTAGTACCAAGAGCAACGGTTGTTACTCCAAACTTATTTGAGGCAGGACAATTAAGCGGAATTGGATCAATTAAGACAATTGAAGAAATGAAAAAAGCTGCGAAAGAAATCCATAGTTTAGGTGCACAGTTTGTATTAGTTAAAGGTGGAAGTAAATTAAATCATGATAAGGCTGTAGATGTTCTATACGACGGTGAAACGTTCGAACTGTTAGAGTCTGAACTAATTCAAACGACTTTTACTCATGGAGCTGGCTGCACATATTCTGCAGCAATTACGGCGGAATTAGCTAAAGGGAATGATGTGAAATCAGCTATTTATACAGCTAAAGAATTTATTACCGAAGCAATTCGCCACTCTTTCCCATTAAATCAATACGTAGGGCCAACAAATCATGGCGCTTATCGCCGTAAAAACGAGTTAATAACAAATTAAAAGCACGCGTAAGCGTGCTTTTTTTATACGGGCTTGAATATGCTTTGAATTGCTTCAGCTACACCGTGTTCATCGTTTGTTTTTGTCACGACATGAGCATGACGCTTTATTTCTTCGGGTGCATTGCCCATTGCAACGGCCATTCCTACTTTATGAAACATCGAAAGATCATTATAGTTATCCCCGATTGCCATTGTCTCTTGTAAAGAGATACCTCGACTTTTCACAAATTTCTCTAATGCAATTCCCTTTTGAGCTTCTTCACTATTCACTTCAATGTTTTCTTTACCTGAAGAGCTTACAGCAATGCCATGAAATGATTTTAGTTCTTCACGTGCACGTTTTAACTTCTCATCATCGAATGAAAAAGCCAACATTTTATAAATTAAGATACTTGAATCTTGAAATAGTGGTTCATACGCATCAATTAATTTTACTTTTCCTTCTTCAAATCGTTTTTTTGCTGCTTTTAGCAATTCATCATACTGATTTTTTAAGCTAGCACTCATATAGATATCCATTACAACAGAAAGTGCTTTATCATAGTCATTGGAGTATGTGCCATCACTTGTATAAACTTCAAAGTACAGCTCATGCTTGTTAAAAATTGCTTCAACAGCTTTAATTTTATCAAGGGTCATTCCAAAAGCTTCTAGCTTCTCACCTTTTTTATTTCTAACCTCTGCCCCGTTTGTACAAATAAGGAACGTCTCGATACCAGCTTCTTTTAATACATAAGAAGCTTCCTCATATGAACGCCCAGTTGCTACGATAACTTCCACACCTTCACGCTGTGCAGCTTTAATTGCTTCGCTGTTCTCTATACTAATTTGTTGTTCACTATTTACTAATGTTCCATCCATATCAGTGGCAACACATTTAATCATTCTGATTCCCCCTGCTGTGTTTTATTTTTAGGTTAACATGTTTTATTACCTAGTCTTTGACTTCTATGTAAACAATATAATAAGTATTTGTATAGATGACGTTACATTCAATCAATTAACGGTTTACAAACTTCTTGTTTACACTCTCAAACGTTAGTTCATGAGTAGAAGACACTTGCCAATCCGCTTGTTCCATTCCTTCGTGTAACCCTACTCCTATGGAAAACATATCAGTTTGCTTAATGGCGGTTAAGCCTGCAATTCCGTCCTCAATCGCAACACAGTTTCTAGAATGGATACCGATTGCTTTTGCTGCTGTTAAAAAAATTTCTGGATTTGGCTTCCCACGCTTTACGTCTCTACTGGTTACAACCTTATCAAAATAAGACCGCAATCCGATTTTTTCCAATACATACATCGCGTTTGAACTAGAAGATGCGATTGCAAGCTTGATTTCAGCTGCTTTTGCTTCTTTTATCAACTGAAAAACGCCAGGTAAGATTGCCTTTTCATCTAACGTTTCAATTAATGCTTGATAATGATGGTTTTTCTTTTCTGCTAATGCATGTATCTCTTCTTCCGAATAAACCTTGTCACTTTGTCTTACAATTTGCTTAACTGTCTCATAGCGGCTAATTCCCTGCATTTGTTGATTCCATTCTTGTGTAAAATAAACATTTGCCTCATCAGCAATCATTTTATTTGCTTGGTAGTAGAAGTTTATTGTATCAACAATTACACCATCTAAGTCAAAAATAAACGCTTCAAACTGTACTTGCATATGAAATCTCCCCTTTTTAACTATGTATTTTTTTATCATATCGATTATTGAAATAAATTTCCTACTTTTATTTTTAAAAAAGTATTGCATTATGAAAGCCCTTTTATTAAAATAAGCTTATGCAAACGGTTGCACTGTTTATATTCGTTTCAGCTATAAAATAACTGTAAACGCACACAATATACTGAAAGCCCATACAATGGGGAGGGGAAATAGTCATGAAGAAATTCTTTTCATTTGATTTTTGGCAGAAGTTTGGTAAAGCATTATTAGTCGTTGTAGCTGTTATGCCAGCTGCAGGTATTATGATTTCACTTGGAAAGCTAGTTGGTATGACTGGTGGAGAAATGGCACTTGTGCAAACGATTGCCCGAGTTATGGAAGACATAGGTTGGGGTATTATCACAAACCTCCATATCTTGTTCGCTGTAGCTATCGGGGGATCTTGGGCAAAAGAACGTGCTGGTGGAGCATTTGCTGCGCTGATTGCCTTTGTATTAATTAACCGTATTACTGGTGCAATTTTTGGGGTTAATGCAGATATGTTAGCTGACCCAGAAGCAAAAATTACTTCTTTATTTGGACAAGAACTTATCGTAAAAGATTACTTTACATCTATCTTAGGTTCTCCTGCTTTAAACATGGGAGTATTTGTTGGTATTATCGCTGGTTTCCTTGGAGCCAACTTATTTAACAAGTATTACAACTACGATAAGTTACCTGAAGCTTTATCATTCTTTAATGGTAAACGCTTTGTACCATTTGTCGTAATTGGTGGATCAATTGTTACAGCAATTATCTTATCGATTGTATGGCCATTCATCCAAGGTGCTTTAAACAGCTTTGGGCAGTGGATCGCAACATCTCGTGACACAGCGCCAATCTTAGCTCCATTTGTTTTTGGTGCATTAGAACGTCTTTTATTACCTTTTGGTTTACATCATATGTTAACGGTTCCAATCAACTACACTGAACTTGGTGGAACGTATCAAATTTTAACAGGTTCTGGCGCTGGCTCAACAGTAGCTGGTCAAGATCCATTATGGTTAGCTTGGATTGCTGACTTAAACAACTTCCTAGCAGCTGGTGACACAGCTAGCTATCAACAATTATTAAATGAAGTAACGCCAGCTCGCTTTAAAGTTGGTCAAATGATTCTATCTTGTGCTGCGTTAATTGGTATTGCTTTTGCAATGTACCGCAACGTTGATGCAGATAAACGCAGAAAGTATAAATCAATGTTCTTCTCTGCTGCACTAGCTGTATTCTTAACTGGTGTTACAGAGCCAATCGAATTTATGTTCATGTTTGCTGCTCCAGTTCTTTATGTTGTATACGCAATCATGACAGGTATGGCATTTGCCATTGTTGATATTATTGATGTGCGTGTTCACGCATTCGGTGTTATTGAATTGATTACACGTACGCCAATGATTGTGAAAGCTGGATTATGGTTAGATTTAGTGAACTTTATTATCGCATGTCTTGTATTCTTTGGATTAAACTTTGCAGTAGCAAACTTTATGATTAAACGTTTCAACTTCCCTACTCCGGGACGTAACGGAAACTACATTGAAGATGAAGCTTCAACTAGCGGCACTTCAAACGTAAAAAGTGATTCTCTAGCACCTGTTATTATTGAATTATTAGGTGGTCAACAAAACATTGAAGATGTTGATGCTTGTATGACTCGCCTTCGCGTAACGGTAAAAGATACTAGCTCTGTAGCTACTGAAGCAGAATGGAAACAAAATGGCGCTCTAGGCTTAATCGTAAAAGACAAAGGGGTGCAAGCCATTTATGGTCCAAAAGCTGATGTTCTTAAATCCGATATCCAAGACTTACTAGGAGCGTGAACATGAAGCTACTCACTTTAAATTGCCATTCTTGGCAAGAAGAAAATCAGCTAGACAAGATTTCTTGTCTAGCTTCTGTAATTAAAGAAAAAGAATATGATGTAATTGCTCTACAAGAAGTTAGCCAGCACATTGAAGCTGCTTACGTAGACGACCACATCAAAGTGGATAATTATGGATACGTCCTATTGCAGGAATTAAAAAAATTAGGTGTTCATGATTATGAGCTTGTTTGGGATATTGCTCACATGGGATACGAAGTGTACGAAGAAGGTTTAGCGATTTTGACAAAACACCCTATTGTTGAAGAACATTCTTTCTTCATTTCAAAAACATCTGATGTGAATGATTGGAAAACAAGAAGAGTAGTGGGAGCAACAATTTCTTATAACGACGAACTGCTATCATTTTACTCCTGTCATCTAGGTTGGTGGGAAGATGATAAGGAACCGTTTAAAGACCAGTTTGACTCTCTGTGGACTTCCGTAAAAAAAGATCATCCCTTTTTCTTGTTAGGTGACTTTAACAATAATGCTTTTATTCGAAACGAAGGATACGATTACATGAAAAAGCATCCTTTATATGATACCTATGACCTGGCTCTAAAAAAAGATGAAGGTGTTACGGTTGAAGGTAAAATTGCAGGCTGGGATGAAAATAAAGAAAAGCTTCGTATTGATTTAATCCTAACGAGCGATCCTTTCAAAGTAGCCCAATCTCAAGTTATTTTTAATGGCAACAATAAACCTGTTGTTTCAGATCATTTTGGCGTAGAAGTCATATTAACATAGTCAAGTTAAAAAAGCTGTTGGAGTCTAGACTTCAGCAGCTTTTCACATGGAATTATGGTTAATGCACATGATAATAACATGAACCTTGATTAAATCTTTGCTGTTTGTATAATACTTTGACATTTAAAAATATAAATATGCTATAATGTGTTGTTGTTAATACAAGAATTAATATTCCTTTTATTTACTTATCTAACATTTAATTCATGTATCAACGTGGTAAAAATACAAAATCAAAAGAAGATAGGTGCAGAATCAAAATGAAAATTTTGCTCATTTCTAATATGTATCCATCTAAAGATTTCCCTAGCTATGGTGTGTTTGTCAAAAATACTGAGCAAATATTACTTGATAATGGTTTTTCAGTAGACAAAGCTATCATGACGAAGCGAACAGGCAAATTTGGAAAGCTAGTTGGATATGCTTCGCATTATTTAAAAATAATAGCAAGTGGACTAACAAAGAAGTATGACTATCTTTACGTGCATTATGCTTCTCATAATGCTCTACCCCTGCTTATTTTAAAAAAGTTAAATAAACGTGTGAAGATTGTAACAAACGTTCACGGTTCAGACGTCGTTCCTGAAGTGCCTTCACAAGAAAAATTTCAGCCAAGGGTTAAAGAGCTGTTACATCGTTCGCATAAAATTATCACTCCATCTCCTTACTACAAAGAATTAGTTCAGGAGAAATATGGAGTTACAACGCCTATTTACGTATTTCCTAGCGGAGGCGTTAATTTTAAATTATTTTATTCATTTTCTACTAAAGAAAAGGCTTATAAAGAGTTAAATTTAAGTGAAAAACAACGCTATATTGGGTGTGTAAGCCGTATTGATGTCGGTAAAGGTTGGGAATTTTATCTACAAGCCATTGCCCAGTTAGAAGCTGAACACCCTACGGATTATAAATACATTTATGTTGGTAGTGGAAAGGATGAACCAAAATTTAAGCAAATGGTTCGAGAATTAAATTTAAAAGATAAAATTATTCACTTTCCTTTGCTTCCACAATCCTCTTTAGCCCATGTTTATAATGTCATTGATGCATTTGTGTTTCCGACGATTCGGAAAGGAGAAAGCCTAGGTCTAGTTGGCTTAGAAGCAATGGCCTGTGGTGCTCCTGTAATTGGTAGCCGTATCGGCGGACTTAAGGACTACATTATAGATGGAAAAAACGGTCTTTTCTTTGAACCTGGTCAAGCAGGAGAGCTAAAGGAGAAATTGCGCCTTTTCATGGAATCATCTGCAGAACAGAAAGAAAACATGTCGTTACATGCTGTGAACACAGCCAAATTATACAGTGTAGATGAGATTTCTCAGCAACTACCAACAATTTTCTTTAATGAGGTGTAAGGATGAAAATTGCAGTTTTAATTCCTTGTTACAATGAAGAAGTAACAATTGGAAAAGTAATTGATGACTTTAAAAAAGAGTTACCCGAAGCTGATATTTACGTCTATGATAACAATTCAAAAGACAAAACGAGTGAAATTGCACTTGCTCACGGGGCTATTGTTAAGAAAGAATTAAAGCAAGGAAAAGGGAACGTGGTTCGATCGATGTTCCAAGATATAGATGCTGATTGTTATGTAATGGTTGATGGTGATGACACTTACCCAGCTGAGTTTGTTCATCAGCTCATTGAACCTATCAGAAACAAAGAAGCAAATATGACGATTGGTGACCGCCTTTCAAACGGTACGTATTTTGAAGAAAATAAACGTCCATTCCATAACTTTGGAAATAACCTAGTTCGCTCACTGATTAATAATCTATATAAAAGCAACATCACGGATATCATGACAGGTTACCGAGCTTACGACAAGCTGTTTGTGAAGTCTATTCCTGTTATGAGTCCTGGTTTTGAAATTGAGACAGAAATGAGCTTACATGCTCTGGACAAGCGCTTCCGCTTAAAAGAAATTCCAATCGATTATCGTGACCGTCCAGAAGGTAGTGAATCAAAGCTTAACACCTTCTCTGATGGATACAAAGTACTTAAAATGATTTTTACTCTATTCAAGGAGTACAAGCCGTTACAGTTCTTCTCACTTTGGACTCTACTATTCTTAGTAGCTGGATTAGCGGTAGGAACACCTGTTATTTATGAATTTTTCAAAACAGGCTTTATTACAAAGGTTCCTTCATCAATCCTAGCAACGGGCTTAATCCTGCTTGGTGTACTATCGTTTGTTTCTGGACTTATCCTAGATACAATTGCATCGTTAAACCGAAAGCAATATGAACTAGAATTAAATAAGAAGATTGAACAAATAAGGGAGTAATCACCGTGAATAAAAAACCTATTCTTTATTTAATAGCGACTGCTTTTCCACTGATAGGTATTTTTATTGGAGCCCCTGACGGGATAAGTTTTCCCTCTGTTTTCATGTTGTTAGTATTAGTAGGCATAAGCTCTATTTTTATTTATAAAAATAGAGCTTATGCTTCATTTACATCAATACAATGGCTCCTAATCGTAGCAGTTAGCTTTATCATACAGTTTTCTTTATTAAGTAACTTGCATATGACAGCATCCACTATCTTCAGCTTTATTCTTTATATTCTTGGAAGATGGGTGATTGCACTGGGATTTGTAATTGCTTGTGTAACAACCTTTAAAGCACATTTTAATCCAGATTCGTCTGTCAGTTATTCAAAAAAATATAAATGGATTATCGGAATTTGTATTTTAGGTATGAGCGCCTTTTATTGGCTAGCCTTTTTCCCAGGTGGAATGACGCCTGATTCTCTGGCTCAGTGGGAACAAGCACACACTCGTGAATTTAATGACTGGCATCCGATTATGATTACTTGGTTAATTATGATACTAACTCAAATATGGGATCACCCTGGAATGATTACGATTGTTCAAATTCTAGTCGTGTCTAGTATTTATGTATACACGTTTCACTTTCTCATTAAAAAGCAAGTTCCACCTATTGTTTTAGGAATTCTAACATTACTTGTATTATTAATACCAAGCTTTTTAATCTTTTCCATTATTATCTGGAAAGACATTCTATACAGCGCGTTTTTGCTATTTTTCACGGTAAATATTGCAAGAGTGTATTTATCAAACGGAGCATTTATTCAGTCTAAATATGGAATCTTTATGCTGCTTTTATCATCATTCGGTGTAGCCTTTTTTAGACATAATGGATTTCCTGTTTTTATCATTACATTCTTATGTTTAATCGTATTGTTCAGAAAATACTGGAAGCGTTTGGTTCCTTTATTTTTAGTCATTTTTATTTTACAAAAAATTATCACAGGTCCTGTCTTTAACTGGTTAGATGTTAAACCTTCGGATCCCAACGAAGCGCTATCGATTCCGACGCAACAAATTGCTAATATTATTGTTAATGATGGGGAGATGTCTAAAGCTGAGCGTGAATACTTTAACAACGTTCTCCCAATTGAACTTTGGAAAGAAAAATACAATCCATATAAAAGTGATCCCATTAAATTCACGTGGGAATATTACGACCGGGAATTTATTTTTCAAGACCTTGGTTTATATTTCAAAAATTACATCAGTATTGTTATGAAGAATCCTTATCTAGCAATGGAAGGATTTCTAAAACAAACGGCATTAGTATGGCAAACAACACCCTTTGAAGATGGCTATACCGACACGTATGTAACAAACGTATATTACGGAAATAAATTTGGACTTGAAAATACCGTAGTTTCACCGTTGATTACAAACACAGCAAAAGCATATTTGGAAGTCTTTAAAAGTCCTTCTTTATTTTTCTTATGGAAGCCTGCTTTTTATCACTGCGTTATCTTACTGTTTTCTCTTTTCTTCATTGCAAGAAAAGGAATCACGTCTTCCATTGTTTTATTTCCATGGCTATTAAATACGCTATCAGTACTAGCAGCGTTACCTGCACAAGACTTTCGCTACTTACTAGCAAGCGTATTTGTCAGCTTCTTCTTTGTCGGATTAGCTTTTGTTAGAAAAGGTGAAGAAGAGAGGGGTCAACTTTGACAAATAACGTACAATACAATAGAAAATTAGGCATTTTCTTAATTATTATTGCCTCAATGTTTACAGCCATTGGACAGCTTCTTTGGAAGTTGTCCAACGGTTCATTCAACATTATGTTAATTATTGGCTTCTTACTCTACGGTTGTGGAGCTATTTTTATGATTTTAGCGTTTAAATATGAAAGAGTTTCGCTCCTTCATCCCTTCTTAAGCTTAGGATATGTCATTAGTATTGCACTAGGCTTCTTTTTATTAAATGAAGCTGTTAGCTTTATAAAAGTGATTGGTACAGCAGTTATTATTATTGGGGTTCTATTGGTAGGTGGCCACGATGATTAGTATACCGATTTTACTCATTATGACTCTTCTAGGTTCAGTTGGAGCTGTCTTTTTCAAACAGATTTCTACAGCTTTGAGCGCTAAAAATAAGAAAATGGCTATTATCTATTTGATAGGTGGAGGCTCGTTCTACGGAATATCAGCACTTTTAAACGTATATGTTTTAACATTGTTACCCTACTCGGTTGTTTTTCCGTTAACATCTATTACTTATGTATGGACACTATTATTTGGCTACTTTTTGTTAAAAGAAAAAGTAACTGTCAAACAAATGATTGGATGTGCTCTTATCATTATTGGTTGTTTTATTATTGCTAATAGCTAAACAGCAAAAAGGCAGGAGTTTGAATTTATGAAAAGCTTAAAGATTGCAAGTATTTTATTACTTGTTTCAACCTTATTTTTAAAGTTTTCCAGTATGATTCGAGATTTAGTAATCGCTAACTTCTTCGGTACAAGCTATATCGTAGATGCATATAACGCAGCGATGATTATTCCAAATGCATTTATTTTATTTATGCTTACGGGAATGAAAGATGCTTTTATCCCCAGCTACTTGAGCTATGAGAAAGAAGGAAAAGGGAAATCTCATCTTACAAACATCGTAAAATCTACGTTTTTCATTTGCTTAGCCATTTCTATTATAGGATCAATAGCAGCATTCTTTTACTTTCCTGCTAGTTACCCTAACTTTTCTAAAGCAGCGATTGATATTGGTATCTATACCGCAATTCTATATTTTTTGTCTCTTTCTTTGGTAGGGGTAAACGCGGTATACGAAGGTGTATTTGATGCTAACAGTCAATATTCCTTCTCCGTATTCTCTCAAACAGTTGTTGTGTTGTTTACCATCCTAAGCACCATTTTACTTCAGGGTGTAATGGGTGGATACGCAATTGCATTAGGGTATCTCTTAGGGACTTTTGCTTCGTTTCTCATTAAAGTTGTGTACTTTAAGCCAAAAAACTTGCTGCTATGGAAGCAGAAGATAGATAGAGAAGAAGTTAAAATCTTCTATAAAGTCTTTATACCTGTTGGGGTTACCATTATGGTGGGACAGATCAATTTAACAGTCAATTTCTTTTTTGCAGGGGCATTTGGAGAAGGTGTTATTTCTTACTTGAACTATGCGTTTCGACTTGTTAGTATTCCTCAAGCCATCTTTGGTGTTACCGTTGCGACAATTATCTACCCACTGATTGTAAAAGCTCTTAACGATAAAAATGAAGAACGTTTCAAAACAGGTATCGAAAAAGGGTTAACATTTATGTTGATGTTACTTGTTCCAACACTTGTCATTATGAGCTTTTATATGAAAGATATTGTTCAAATTGCTTATGAACGCGGTGCATTTGACGCTAATTCTACTTTAAAAACCACTGATGCATCCTATTATTACTTTGGATCCGTATTCTTTTATTCACTACAAGCAATTTTAGCAAAAGGTTTTTATTCATTAGGAAAAGGTCATGTTATTATGCGCATCGGGCTACTATCAATCCTGCTGAATATCATTTTCAACCTAACATTTACGCAATTTTTAGGTTACCAAGGTCTTGCACTTTCAATGTCTGTTGTAGGTTTTTTCTATACTGCCATTGTATTCATTATGCTAAACCGTCTTATAAATGGTTTCCACTTCCGCTATTTACTAACGGAAACCACAAAAATTTTAGTAGCTAGCATCCCCGTTATGATCGCTATGTACATCCTAAAAGATATACAGTTTGTAAACGATTTACATGTTCTGGTTCGATTTACGGTTGTATGCTTAGTGGGAGGTTTAGTATACTTAATATCGACGTTTATATTTAAAGTAGATGGAATTATGATGGTTTTACGCAAACGAAAACGTTAAATTTACTAAAACAGGAGATTACTATATGAAGAACGCATACTGGTTATTTTTTCTGTTTGTTGGTTTTATTTCAATACAGCCAATTATTGATATGCTAACAACATATATGATTTTAAATGTAGAAAGTCCTCTTTCAATCGGTGTAATCATCCGGTTCTTATATATGGTATTTGTGGGGATCATTTTACTGGTATTTTTTAAAAAGTCCAAGTGGGCCAAATATTCAATTCTCTATTTAATTGTTTTTGCATTATTCCTGGGTGTTAACATTTACTTTAACAGTCAATGGAAAGATCCTTATTACTTAGCTCAGGAAATAAAGTTCTTTAATAAAGTTGTTTATATGAACGTAACGCTCTTAGGTGCTATTGTAGTCTTTACAATGTATCGCCAATCTGTAAATGTTTCAAAAGCTCTCAACAAAAACTTATTGATTGCTTCTCTTATTATCAGCATTGTGTTCATTGTAACCATGCTTACAGGAACAGCCCTAGAGAGTTATCAATATAATAAAACCGGATTCAAAGGCTGGTTTTATGCTGCTAACGAACTTGGAGCAATCGTTGCGCTACTGTTACCTTTAACACTTTTATTTGGATTAAAGAAAACGCAGTCCTTAAAGCAATTTTACTTTTGGATTCCATTTATCTTGCTTGCCATATCTTCAATTATGATTGGAACAAAAGTAGGGCTAGGAGCTGTCATTTTATCGTTAGGTGTTGCATTTGTTGTATTAGTAATGAAACTATTTGCAACAAAGCAACGCGCAGTGAAGTCTAATTTAATTATCTCGATTCTTTTATTAATAGTAGTTGGAGTAACAACTCCTATTTCTCCTGCTTTTACAAACACATATGCGCATATCGATTTACTAGAAAATAAAAAGAAAGAACAGCAGCCACAACAGCCTGAAGATGAAAGTACTACTGACAAGAAAAAGAAAAAGCGACAAAAGTTAGACAATAGCGATATTGAAAACTTAATCTTAAGTAGTCGTGAAGACTTTTTAGCTCACCATAAGGAACAGTATAAAGAGGCTCCTATCGCTCGTAAGCTTTTAGGAATGGGATATGCAGGGAATTACACAGAAGAACAACCACCAAAGATGATTGAAATGGACTTTTATGACCTTTTCTTCTCACTTGGTATTATCGGGTTTATCCTGTGGATTTTACCTCTTCTAATTATTGCTCTATACGTAGTAAAACGATTCATTAGCGAACCTTCACAGCTTTGGAATGAGTCATTTATGATGTATAGCACATCTGTTGTACTGGCGCTAGGTATTGCGTTTGTTGCTGGTCACGTCTTTACGGCACCCGCTGTAACTATTTATTTTGCTGTAACAGCGGCATACCTTGCTTGTATACACTTTTATAAATCAAATACATTAGATTAAATTAAAGCCGTTAGAGGTCTCCATCCTTTAACGGCTTTTTATAACCTTTACAGGTAAAACCGTCTTTTGTTATTTACCTTTGATCTATCCTTCCAAAACATTTTCCCTTCAAAAGTATTAAATTTATGTTAAGATTGTAAAGCTATTATTTTTTTGGGGGAATGCTTTATGTATCAACGCATCATTCAGTTTTTACCTACCTTTATCTTTTACCTATTCCTAACCATATTTTTGTATGGGATAACAATAACTTTATCTACAGGCGACTTTAATCTCGCTTTTGATTGGGCGCAAATCCACACAGCATCTTTTATCGTACTTGTTAGTTTTATTTCTTTAATATTAAGCTATCTAACTTTTTGGGGGCTAGCCAAAAAAGAGCTAGTTACAAAGTTTGCCGAATCCAAACTTTATCACCTTGCTTCTGCATTTTCACTTGCAATCTTTATTGGTTTAGTAGGTGCCCTTCTGTTTCTTATCTATCATATTGATTTACATCAACCTGGTAAATCAATTGAGTGGATTCAAGAATATACAGACCGCTACTTATTAAGCTCCTTTATTCTTTCTCTATTAACTTTTGGAGTTATTGTTTTAGCAGGGGAAGTCTATATCGGTAGTGGAATTTCAATTTTATTGTTTTTTATTCTTGCCTTGACGAATTACTATAAAAAGATTTTTAGAAACGAACCCGTCTTCCCTAATGATTTTATTCAAATTACGCAACTAAAAGATGTTATACCAATGATTCGAGATTCCATCTCGCTCTCAACTACCATACTCGTGGTAATTGGCTTAATAGCCTTGCTTGTTCTATGGTTCCGTTCACCTAAGCTCAAAATTGATTGGAGAATTCGTATTATACTTATTGTTCCAATTGTTTTTATCTCCAAATCATTTCTGTTTTTTGAAGATACCTTTGCGGCAAAGTACTATGAAAAATATTCAGCCATCATGCCGTGGAATCAGCAAAATAATTATTACTACAACGGCCCTGTTATTGGCATGATTTCGAACATCAAGACAAATATTCTAGAAGAGCCTGAGGATTACTCTGAAAAACGCGTCACAACCGTTATCGAGAATATGAAAAAAGAAGTAAAGCCATTCAATGGTGATTCTAAAGCAGACAAAAAGCCAAACATTGTCTTTATCATGAATGAATCTTTTTGGGATCCTACCAAGCTAAACCTTTCTTTTTCACACGATCCATTAGAGCATACAAAAGAGCTAATGAAGAAGTATCCTTCTGGGTCCATGCTCAGCCCTGCATTTGGTGGGGAAACAGCTAATGTAGAATTTGAAGCACTGACAAGCTATTCAATGGATACATTTAACCCTGGAGGTTTACCATTTCAACACATTTTGAGCAAAAAAGAATATCCTTCGTTTGCTTCTTATCTAAATCAATTAGGCTACTACACGGAAGCAATGCATCCAAATAATGGTATTATGTACATGCGCCAAAACGTCTATCCAAATCTAGGATTTGAAAAAAGTTTATTTATTGATGAAATGGACTTTACAGAAAAGGATAACGAGGGATTTGTTTCAGACGACTCAGTTGTTAATCAAGTTTTAGATACGTTAAAGAAATCAGATAAACCAGCGTTTATTCACGCCGTGACGATTGGAAATCACCTTCCGTATCCGACTACAAAGTATAGTGGCGAAAAAACGATATCTGTTGAAGGAGACAACTTATCTCCTGAAATAAAAAGCGAAATTGAAATTTATGCTGAAGGTATTAAGCAGTCCGATGAAGCTCTGAAAAAATTAGAAACTGAAATACAAAAACTTGATGAACCCACTCTAGTTGTATTTTGGGGAGATCATTTACCTGCTCTAGGTAAAAATCTTCAAGGCTATATAGAAGGCGGCTTTGGCAACACAGACGAATTTCAAAAATCAAAAGAATTTTATGAAACACCACTCTTATTCATGGCGAACTTTGATTTAAACATGGAGCAAGAATTAGGAGTGATTAGTCCGATGTATTTTGCACCGATGATTGTAGATGAATTAAACTATCAGCCAACGCTATTTTATAGCTATTTATCAAAAATGAAAGAACATATTCCAGCTTTTCGTAAGCAAATTTATGTAAATGATGAAGGAGAAGTTGTTCACGAGACTTCTTCTTTAAAACGAGACGCTATTCAATTCATGAAGCAATACCAGCTTCTAGAGTTTGATACGTTATCTGGAAAGCAATATGGAAAAGAGTTGCTGTATAAATAAAAAAAGGTCTCTGATCTCCATTGATTTGTTTCAATGAGATTGGGGGACCTTTTTTCTTTATGGACGATATTTTGCTTTCACATTTAATTTCGATTGTCGAATAATTTGGTTAACTACTTCCGAGAATACAATTCCAATGGCAATTGATCCTGAAATCATAAATGCTTTTGCAGCTAAGCTGATTGCTGTATTATAATCATTTTCCACGAAATTTCGCATGGCGTCATATGCAATGCCACCAGGTACAAGTGGGATGATACCCGCAACTGTAAAAATAATAATAGGCATGCGATATACCTTTGCATAGATTTGACTAATAATTGCAATAAAAAATGCGGATGCTACTGTACTTGGCACTTCATCAATATTATACATCGTCATTAAAAAGTAAATTAACCAGCCAATCATTCCAACAAAACCACATTTTAATAATGATTCACGTGGAACATTAAAAATAATACCGAATGCGGCAGAAGCGATGAAGCTTGTAATAATTTGCTCGATAATTGTCACATGCAGCCCTCCTTCTTATAACAATGTAAATACAACTGCAATTCCAGCACCAATTGCAAAAGCCGTTAAAAAAGCCTCAGCTCCCTTAGATAAGCCTGACAACAAATGTCCTGCCATTAAGTCCCGTACAGCATTTGTAATTAACAGCCCTGGGACCAGAGGCATAACCGAACCAATAATAATTTTATCAAGTTCACTTCCAACACCAATCGTAACAAATAGCAGTGAGAGCGTACCGATGGTTAGTGAAGCCGTAAACTCAGCAAAGAATTTAATTGGAATAATCCTATGGAAATAAACAAGTGTTAAAAACCCAAGCCCTCCTGCTAACATAGCTGGAATAAAATCTAACCACTGACCTTGAAACATGATTAAAAAACAGCCGCTTGAAATAGAAGCTGCCGCAAGCTGGACCCATAGAGGAAACGCAACGTTTGATTCTGCGATATTTTCTAAAGCATCATATGCTTCTTCTAATTGCAATTGACCTTGGCTGATTTGACGTGAAACGCTGTTAACTAATGTTACTTTCTTTAGATCTGTTGTACGTTCTGAAATACGTATAAGCTTTGTTTTGGTTGGCTCACTCGTCTCCAAAGAAAACATAATTCCCGTTGGAGTGACATAACTATGTGACGTTTTAATGCCAAATGAAGCAGCAATCCTCATCATTGTGTCTTCCACTCGATACGTTTCTGCTCCACTTTCCAACATGATTTTCCCTGCTAGTAAGCATACATCCATAATGTCATATCTATCTAATTTCTTTTCTTTCATCTTCTCACTCCAAACGTCTAAAGTCTGGTTTGTTTCTTACAGCATACAGTGTATAAGAAATAAAGGATGATACGCAATGCTTAATTAAAAAAAGTGTGGATTTCCCACACTTTTTTCTTAACGGACTTTTTGCTTTTGAGATAAAAACAACGTTCCTAGCTCTTTACCATTAATTAAATCGCGTAGGATAGCAGGGTCTTTTCCATTTGCTAAAATCACATTGATTCCTTCTAACGTAGCACGTTTCGCAGCCGTTAACTTTGTTACCATGCCGCCTGTTCCCACGGAGGACCCACTCCCTCCCGCAAACTCTTCTAGCTCTGGCGTAACTTTTTCAATAACTTTAATCAGCATCGAATTTTCATTTTTAGTTGGATCCGAGTCAAAGAAACCATCAATATCTGATAAGATAACTAGCAAATCAGCTTGAATAAGTACTGAAACAATAGCTGATAAATTATCGTTATCTCCAAAGCGTACAATATTCTCAATTTCATCAATTGCTACGGTATCATTCTCATTAACAATTGGAATGACACGATCTTCAATTAACTTTTCAAATGTATTGACCACGTTGCTTCGAACGTGTTCATCTTCAATAACATCTTTGGTTAGCAACACTTGCCCAACAATATGACTATATTCTCCGAAAAACTTACTATAAATATGCATTAATTCAGACTGTCCTACAGCTGCTGCTGCTTGCTTGTCACGAATTGACGTTGGTCGATTCGCTAACTTTAATTTCTTCACTCCCACCTGCACTGCACCCGATGTAACCAAAATCACTTCTTTTCCAGAATTCATTAAATCAGACAAAACACGTGTTAGTTTTTCGATGCGCGCTAAATGAATCTCTCCGTTATCATACGTCAAAGTTGATGTCCCTACTTTGACTACGATACGTTTACAGCTATGTAATTGATCTCGATACCCCATGCTGTTCATTCCTCCAAAAGCTTATAATTTTTAAAAATTATAGCAGACTTCATGAGAAAAGTCTTATGGTTTTTCATTACATGATACTTTCTATTTTTGAAATTATTACCTTTATACATGGTTTAGATAACACATATAGTAGGAATATAACTAGAAAACGGGTGTGAAGGGATGAGATGAATGGAACGTAATCACACAATGATTCAATTTTTTGAATGGCACTTGCCAGCTGATCAAAAACATTGGAATCGTTTAAGGGATATAGCACCTGAGTTAAAAGAAGCTGGCATTGATGCTGTTTGGATTCCTCCGGTTACAAAAGCATCTTCACCTGATGACAATGGTTATAGTGTCTATGACGTCTATGACTTAGGTGAATTTGAGCAAAAAGGAAGCACCGCTACAAAGTATGGAACAAAAGAGCAATTACATGAAGCAATTCAAGCGTGTCATGACCATGGAATCAGCGTGTATGTTGACATTGTCATGAACCACAAAGCAGGAGCTGATGAAACAGAGACCTTTCAAGTCATTGAAGTAGATGCTGATAATCGAAACAACGAGATATCTGAACCTTTTGATATTGAAGGATGGACTAAATTTACGTTTAATGGTCGAAACAGTCAATATTCCGATTTCCAATGGAATTTTGCACATTTTAATGGGACAGACTATGACGCTAAAGAAGACCGTACAGGCGTCTTTAAAATTCTTGGTGAAAATAAAAAATGGAATGAAGAGGTGGACCACGAGTTTGGAAATTATGATTACCTTATGTATGCCAACATTGATTACGACCATCCAGATGTTAAAAGGGAAATGATTTCCTGGGGAAAGTGGCTTGCAAAAACATTAAATTGTGACGGCTATCGACTAGATGCTATTAAGCATATCAACTATAACTTTATCAAAGAGTTTACAGCAGAAATTACGTCTCAGCAAGGAAACAACTTTTATTTTATAGGGGAATTTTGGCACCCTGACTTAGGAACAGCAGCAGACTTTTTAGATCATGTTGAACACGGTATTGATATTTTCGACGTTCCCCTTCACTACAAATTATATGAAGCTTCACAAAAAGGAAGAGATTTTGATTTACAAACAGTATTTGATGATACACTAGTCCAAACGCACCCATTAGATGTCGTTACCTTTGTGGATAATCATGATTCGCAGCCTAATGAGTCCCTTGAGTCATGGGTAGAAGACTGGTTTAAAGAATTAGCCTACGCCTTAATTCTTTTTAGAAAAGATGGGTATCCATGCGTATTTTATGGAGATTTCTTTGGCATTTCTGGGGACAACCCTATGGACGCAAAAAAAGAAATGCTTACAAAGCTTTTATCGGTGCGCTATCACAAAGCGTATGGAGACCAAGATGACTATTTTGATCACCCTAATACAATTGGTTGGGTTCGTCATGGAGAACCCTCTATTGAAGGATCTGGTTGTGCTATCGTTCTTTCAAACGGAGATGAAGGATATAAGAAAATGTTTGTAGGAAAAGAGCACGCCGGTAGTACTTGGGTTGATATGCTTGAAAAACGAGATGATCAGGTCATCATTAATGAGGATGGCTATGGTTCTTTCACGGTTAATGGTCAAAGTGTATCCGTCTGGATTAAACAATAGAAAACGCTCATCTACAGCGTGTAGATGAGCATTTTTCATTTTTTCGCTTCATGCACTTTTAGTTTCTTGCCTTTGATACTTTTATTTTTTAATTCCTTCAATACAGCTGAACCTTTACCGTTTAAAATCTCAACATACGAATGGTTATCTTGGATGGTAATAATACCAATATCTTGAGCAGACATACCAGGCAATTTAGCGATGGTTCCCACAAAATCAACCGCACGAATTTTCTTTTTCTTACCGCCATTAAAATATAACTTCATAATATCTTGGTTAACTTTTTCACGCTTTTCTTCTCTTAGAACTACAGGTGCTTCCATTTTCTCTTGAAAAGCCGTTCTGTTGGCTTTTACTTGTTCAGCAGATGGCGGATTCGTTAACTCAATATCGGCTTGACTGTATTCACGAATTTCTTCTAAGAATTTTTGTTCATAGGACGTCATAAACGTAATCGCTTTTCCTGACTTACCAGCACGGCCTGTTCTACCCGTACGATGCACGTACTTTTCTTTTTCAAGTGGGAAATCAAAGTTAATGACAAGCGTAATCTCTTCGACGTCAATTCCTCTAGCAGCAACGTCAGTGGCTACTAGGTAGCGAAATTCGCCTCGCTTAAAATCATCCATTACGTCAAAGCGATCTTCTTGAACCATCGCTCCGTGCAGTAAATCAGCAGAATAATCATGTTCGTCTAAGTACTGAAAAACCTCTTTTACTCGTTCTTGTGTTCGGCAAAAAATGATGCAGCTATCCGGGTTTTCAGCAACGGTGACGTCTGCTAACAAGGAAAGCTTATTATGTTCCTCCACTTCCATTACATGATGTGTAATAAGCTGAGGGGCTTTTCCTACTGTTTCGATTTGGATACGTTCAGGATTAATCATATATTTTTTAGCTAAACCTTCAATATCAGCTGGAAAGGTTGCAGAGAAAAGCATCGTAGTACGACTTTGTGGAAGTTTATCTAGAATGGCTGATACTTGATCAATAAACCCCATATTTAACATCTCATCCGCTTCGTCTAATACAACATATTTTAAACACTCAATAGATAACGTACCTTTTTCAATATGGTCTAAGACGCGACCAGGTGTCCCTACTACGATATGTGTTTTTTGTTTTAGCATAGTCTTTTGCTTCATAAAAGACTGTCGACCGTAGATGGCCACGCTATTAATACGCTTATAGCGACCAATGTTCTTCATTTCATCACTAACTTGTGCCGCTAGCTCACGAGTCGGTGTCAGTACTAGTACTTGCGGTTTATTTTCAAGCCAATCTACTTTTTCACACAGTGGAATGGCAAAGGACGCGGTTTTTCCGCTACCTGTTTGTGAGGTCACAATTACGTCTTGACCTTTTAATACCTTGGGGATAACACGTGCTTGAACCGGTGTTGGTTGGTTATATTCTAAGGCATCTAGCGCCTTTATAATTGAATCACTGATTGCATAATCAGTAAATATTGAACTGGACATATAGTTCCTCACTTTTTTATTATTTAGCGTTTCTTGTTACATATAGAATTCACTTTATAAGCTTTTTTTAGTATAAACGATTTGAGAGAGAGAACAAACATAAAAAAACTTCGGCTACTTATGGCCGAAGCTTTTTCATATGCTTATTCACTGTTTTGGCGTGTTCCTAACTCTTCAACCTTCACATTTTCAAACGTCGCTGTACCACCGGAAGAAAACAGTGAAATAGCTTGGTCGTCAGCTAATGGAAATGCTAGATTGGAATGTGCCACTTTCCCGTCATCTATAAACACTTCTATACTTGTTTTATCAACAAGAACCGTCAGACGCGCATTTTTGTTATCACCATCAAAAGGCGCTTGGCTTTCTTGAAACTTTTTCTCTTCATCTGGATTGTTGACAAACGCTCGGTTTACGTAGGAATAGTTCTCAGAAATAGCTAATCCTACATCAATATGTCTAGATTTATCCTTTGATTCTCGTAAACGCAACCCAACATTCTTACTGTCTTTCCAAGAGATATCCGCTTCTATTCGGTACGTTTCTCGCTTCGCATCCAGCGTGTTGGATTCATTTGTTAATGTTATATCATTATATGTCTTCTCCGATTGTACAAGTTTGTTTAAGTCAGCCACGGGCTGAGATGCTAATGCGTAACCGTACTGCTCATCTTCTTGTAACCTGATCTCTCGAACAATTGAATCCGTTCCATTAAATCCGTCGAATTCCATAGTAGGGGTATTATCTGCATACGACCATTTGTTCATCCATGCAAGTCCATAACGTTTGTTTAGCTTGTCTTCAGCGGGGCCATCTTCAAACGTAACGCCACCATACCAATCAAAACCGTAATCTAGCCACTGAGGCTCTTCATGCTCTTTTTCAAAATTCTTTCCATTAAAGTCACCAATCCAATAAGCATAGTTGTTTGGTTTATCGACTGCTTCACCATTTGCACTCACACCAAGTACCCACTTAACGGTGCCATCAGGAGCCCTCATTTGAAATAAATCTGGGCACTCTAATACGCCAAGATCCTCCGTTTGAAAGTCACCAGTAAACTGCCATTCTTTCAGATTCGTTGATTCATAAAACCCAACCTTAGAACCTTCTGCAAGTAGCATTAACCATTTATCACGTTCATCGTCCCATATAATTTTGGGATCGCGAAAATCTTCTACTCCAGGATTGGATAACACAGGTTCATCGCCAGCACTTTGAAACGTTTTTCCTTCATCTGTGCTATACCATAAATACTGCTCTTGTTTGCCTCCATCTTTTGAAGGTTGCGTTACAACTGCAATAAACGCGTTTTCTCCAAAACCAGCTGTATTAGTACGATCAACAACAACAGAACCTGACCATGGATCTCCGTTTATATTCGTGTACTTCGGAATGGCTACTCCTTCATCTTTCCAATGAACAAGGTCTTCTGAAGTTGCATGTCGCCATTCGGTTCCATTGCCATTAGGATAATCCTTATTGTAAAGGTAATAGTAGTGATACTTCCCGTTGTAGAAAATCGGTTTTTGGGGATCGTTTTTCCATTTATCGGGTGCTGTAAAATGATAAGACGAGCGATAGGATGTTGATTCCAAAGGCTTTTGTTCGCTCTTGTCTTCTTTATTCATTTGATTCATCCATACATAAATGCTGGCGCCTATTATGATTACTAAAATGATAACTAGCATAGTCCACCTTCTCTGTGTTGAATTCAGCCTGCTCATACTATCACCACGCTTTATTAAAAGTATTGTGTTACTCACTGTTTTTACCCAATACATAAAAAGAAAATGCCATGCTCATGACATTTTCTTTTTCATTTCATATCAAAGATTATTACTGCTTTTCATCATACGTGATTTGACCTTGTTCTAAAATGCCATTTTGAACAACCGAAGATTTGTTACCTTTCATATCAAGTAAAAATGAAGGTGCAAACGTTGATTTCTTATCTTCAAAGAATCCACGGTTTGTCATATAGCTCGTCACAACAAATTTGTCAGAGTCTTTTTGTGGAATCACGTAGTGTGCGTATGTCCATGTTACATCATTTGGATCTAAATCTTGATGCAATACGATACCTGTTTCATTCATCGGTTTATATGGACCTGTTAAAGAATCAGATACATAGCCAAGCATGTAAATGTCTTTATCATCGACACCATCAGTCGTCATTTTAGAACCGCGTGTACTTGTGAATAGATAGAACTTGCCATCTTTTTTGAAGATATTTGGACGTTCAATTTCATCTGTTACCGTATTCGATACAATTAGAGGCTTCATTTCATTTTTTAACGTGTAGTCATCGTTAATTTCAACAATGCCAATTGCACCATTTGCAAGCTCTGCTTCATCTTTCTTATCACTATTTTCAAGGTTCTTAAACTCATCTCGGAAGAATTTCATACCGTTACCGTAATAAGCGCGATTGTAAAGAGACTCTTCACCAGAATAACCGTATTCAGTACCTGTATTTGCTTCAAACACTAAATATTTGCGCCCTTTATCTTCAATATAGTGAGGGTCACGTAGCGTATGATTGTTCATGAAGTTACGGTCTTCGAAAGCTTTGTTTACAGACTCATACGTTTTGCTGTCTCCACCTTCGTAAATTGATTTATGATCTTCAACACCGTCAACTTTCAACGTATTTTCTTTTTGTTCAGACACATTCACCTGTGCTGTTGTAAGGGTTTGTTTACCAAATAATTTTTGGCTTTCATTAAAATCACCACGGTTTGTATAGAATAAGCGAATTTCACCGTCATCTGTGAATAGTGCAGATCCTGACCATTCCTCTATTTGCCCTTTTAAATATTTGTCGTTTGCTTCATACTTGTCATTATCGTCAAATACACGACCAGCATTTTTCCAAGCGTCAACGGAATTGTCTCCTGCTTTTTTATAGAACATGTAGATAAATGTATCGTTAGGGTTCTTAGGATCTCCAGCTAAACCAAATACAATGTGATAACCATTATATTCCGCTACCGTACCGTCAGCATTTTGCAATGGCCACGTATCCCATACATCCATTTTAATTTTGTTTCCATTTTTATCTGTTTTAACAGCTGATTCTACATTTTTAATTGTTGATTCATCAAAGCCTGGTACCGTATAGCGCTTGTCACCATGTTGGTTTACCATGTTCTTCATTGCTTCACGCGTAATTTGTGAAGTACCGTACGTTTCTTTATAGGATTTTGCTTGTGCTTCATCTACACCTTTACCTTGAGCAGAAGCAGGTGTAAAGCTACCTCCTAATAAAATTGCTGCACTTAAGGATGCTACCGTTGCTTTTGACGCAAAATTACGAAAGTTCATCAAGTTTTCCTCCTAGTAGATAGTTTTTCATGCTTTGGCAAGACACGGACGATACTTCTTTGACTTTAATTAGTTTTGGCTTGATTGATCGTTCGTTCCATACCTGATAGATTCAGTATAAAAAACAATGCTTTGGCTGAATACGGCATAAATTGATTGAGTTTTCGTCTTAAATTGATATGCATGACAAAAGAATGATAAAAAAGCCCTTTTTCAAATTGAGAAAGGGCTTTAATGATTATGGCTTGCTAGCTTCCCGTAAAACGTCATCTAACTGTCTAAGCGTTTCGCTTTGTGAAAGCTCTCGATTCAAGTATCTTTTTAGCGTACGACCTGCTTCTCGCTTAGCGGATGATGAGTAGGCAAACCAATTGGAATTATAGGTTTCTTTCGTGTGGTAAACATTCAGTACTTCTTTACTAATGGGACCTATATCATTTGTTTTTATATGCTTAAAAGCTGGAGCAAAGCTAAAGCGTTCAGTCATAAACCGCTGACCTTCACTTGATGACACCATCCAATTTAAGAATTTTTTGGCTTCTTGCTTTTTGATCGAAGATGATTTTTTATTTACAACCCAGTAGTTTGGAACACCTGTTAAAATTTTGCTGTTGGCTTTATCATTTAATGGAATCGGAAAAATACCAAACGACTTACCCGGAGCTTCCTCATCTAATAGAGGCTGTATCCAGCTTCCCTGCAGTACCATCGCTGCTTCTTCATTTGCTAACATCTCCACTTCATTATAATAATCTGTTTTTGTCGCAGATTGATTTCCGTATTGGAGAGTTAAATCTAAGAATGATAGTAAATCTTTTGCGATTACGTTTGTCGCAAAGCTTTCTTCACCTTTTTTCAGCTGATAATTAAATTTTATTGGATCTTGCTGAATTGCAAAGGCAAGGCTAGTCAAGTGATAACCCAACTTCCACTCTTCATAATATCCGTTTGCAAAAGGCGTAACACCAATTTTTTCAAGCTTCTTTACTGCCACTTTTAACTCTGAATACGTGCGAGGAACGGATTGAATACCTGCTTCTTGAAATAGTTCTCGATTATAAACAATTCCAAAACCTTCAATGTCCATCGGCATGCCATATACCTTTGCTTCTAGCGTAATTGGCTTTAGCGTATCAGGATATGCTTTTTCAACCCAAGGCTGGCTGCTCAAGTCTTCTAAATAATTAATCCATTCTTTTGTCGCACCATAGCCGATATTCGTAAAGATATCAGGCCCTTGACCTGCAGCAATTTGGGCAATAATATCAGAAAAATCATCTGATGCTCCACCCACTGTTTCGACGTAGATTTTGACATCTGGATTCTGTTTTTCATACTCCCGTACCATTTGTTCAAACTGTGTTGCAATTTCTACTTTAGGATTACGTATAGTTAAGACGACCTGTTCTGTTTCTTTATTTTCCGTTTCAGTTTGAGCATTTGAAGAATCACAGCTTGTTAACACACTTAGTAAAAAAGAGACAAAAAACAGATAACATATTTTTTCTTTCATTTGTTCACCCTTGCCTCTCTTAGACTATATAGATGATTTTTTATTATCTCTTGCATGGGTGTATAAAGTCCGATATTCAAAAGGGGTTAATCCAACTACCTTCTTAAACAACTTTGAGAAATACTTTTCATCCTGATAGCCAAGCATTAACGAAATGGAATAAATGGTTTCATCCGTTTCCAATAACCACTGTTTAGCTTGTCTTATTCTTAGATTTGTTACATATTTAGATAACGTCATACCGGTTTCTTTTTTAAATTTTCTCGATATATGTTCTCTTGTTAAAAAAAACATTTTTGATAGTTTCTCTAGGCTAATATCTTCCATATAATAGTCTTCTACATATGCTACTATTTCTTGCATACGTTTAAGTGCTTCTAACTCATCTACTTGACGAATCGCTCGATATCGATTGCTATTTAGTGCTGTCAACAACCTGTGAAACACTTCTGGAATTTGAGTAAAGGAAGAAAATGAATCTTGAACCAAACGAATTGGAATTGAAATATTTTCACTTATCCACTGCTCTACATAAATCCATTGATTTTTTGCTGTTAGGATAATATAAAGATTCTCCTCCCCCTGAAACGTAAACGTTGCTCCTATATTCCGCGCTTGTAATTCATTTGAAAGCTTATTGATACAAGGGTCAGGTTGATGCCCTTGATAAAAATATAGAAGTGTAAAATCTATTTCCTCTGCTTCTGGAATTATCGAATGTAAAAATACTGTATCTGTTCCTTCATTTAAGCATAAGGAAGTCATTAGCTGACTATGATGAAGTTTTTTAGCTTCGGCTAGTAGTTCCTCGTTCCCTTCTTGTTCTGTTTTGAAAGAGTCTACTGCTTTTGTTAGTACCTGTTGAAAGGCTTCTGGATCAATGGGTTTCAACAAGTAATCAAAGCTATTTAATTGAATAGCTTTTCGCATAAATGTATAATCATCATACCCTGTAACAAGTATAACTTTTCCTGTATATGACTGCTGATTTAACCTTTCAATCAGCTGTAGACCACCCATCTTTGGCATTTTAATATCCGTAAAAATCAAATCTGGGATTTCTTTTTCAATTATCTTTAAGGCTTCTATACCGTTAGTAGCTTCTAATACTTCATTGATTCCTACACTTTCCCATTCTCCCAATTGGCGTAAGACTTTACGAACATTTTTTTCATCATCAACAATCAACGCTTTCACTATATTTACCTCCCTTAGCAGTCACGTCAATAGCGAAAAAGAACGTACATACTACTTATTTATAGGAACTGTAATAACCACTTCAAACCCTTTTCCCGTTAGATTATCAATGTGAAACGATGCAGCAGTCCCAAAGTGTAGCAATAACCGATCATAAATATTTTTTAATCCGATGCCTTTTTGCGTGTGATGCTTGCTATAAATAGTCTGGCGAAGTAACCTGAGCTCCTCTTCTTGAAGGGATGGACCGTAGCTTTTTATCTTTAGTTGAATAACTTCCCCTTCTTTTTTACCGATGATTTCTAATCTTGATTCATCATTATTGCTTTCATAGCTATGCTTAAAATAATTTTCAACCAAAGGTTGCAAAAGCATGCTTGGAATAAATGCATTATCCACCCCATGTCCTATAGAAAATTGAATATCAATCTCTTCACCAAAGCGCTCTTTTTGAAGTATTAGATAGGAATGAATATAGTCCAACTCTTGTCTCACCGTTACCAATTGATCTGCTTGAAGTGAATAGCGCATCATCTTTGATAAAGAAATGATTAGTCGATAAACACTTTTTGCCCCACAATCTAAAGCAACAGCTCCTATTGACTGCAAAGCATTGAACAAGAAATGCGGGTTCACCTGAGACTTGAGCGCTCTTAGCTGACTTTTCTTCACTTCAATCTCCAACTTATACTCACGATCAATATGATTGTTAATACGATATAACATTTCTTGCATATGATTCTCCAAATGACCAATTTCATCTTTACGAGAAGTTGTAAGAGTCACATCCATATTTCCACCTTCAATCGACCGTACTTTATCACTCAAAACCCTTATGGGTTTTGTGACAATTCGTGAAATTAGAAAAACCATAATCACCCCCAGCACTACCACGCCTAAACCTAACAAAACGTTAGTAGAAGCTGCTTTTTTAGCATCTTGGAACAGCGCATCTTTAGAGATAACCTTCACTATTTTCCAGTTATTTAGCGGTGCTTGTAAGCTTTCGGTAAGTATAAGCTCTTTTGACTCACTCAATCCTGTAAGTTCCTTTTGACTAATCTTTTGTCCCATTTGCTTTGAGTCACTAGAATACATTACTTTATAATCTTCGTTGAGCAAGAAAACCGACGTACCATCGTCTCCCTCAAGCTGTTTTACTAACGGAGCGTATGAATTAATATCAATATCCATTGTTAGAAAGCCAAGAAACTCTTCGCTTAAAATGTTTTTGATTTTATGGTGCATTGTTAATACCATAGAATCTTCTGTCTTAGGGATAATTGGAACGTTGTTATAATTTTTGAGTTTATGCGGCTCTTCAATCACATAATCTTGCTCTGATTGATAAAGCTGTTTAAATGGAGAATGCTTGACATAGTTAACTTGTGTTTTTGGTGCGCTTAAATTTGATTTATAAACAATCAATGATTCATTTTCCTTGTGAAAGTAAAAGCGAAGCTGCACCAATTCTGGTCTTGTAGCTGAAAATGTTTCAATACTTTTTTCAAAGGATAAAAAATCATTGCTACCTTCTTTTGGCAAGCCCTCATCAAAAACTTGTAATATATCGGGCATGTTATAAACGGAATAAGGCAATATAATCATCTTTTCAAAATGTTGCTCAAGATCATTCCCCGCTTCACGTAGCTCTTCGCGGCTTTTCTCCAACTCTTTGTTCTCAATGCTACTTTTGGTATTTCCATAAATAACAAATACCGATAGGAAGTATGGTAAGATAATAAGCACGACTAGAAGCAGTAATAACCGAACTTGAAAGCTTCTCATTTATTGGCTCCTTTTCTATATTGTTAAACCACCTGAAAAGCCTTTCCTAAAGCATTTATAGACTATAACATGGCTTATATTACGTCA
This sequence comes from Bacillus sp. 1780r2a1, assembly GCA_024134725.1. Classification (NCBI taxonomy): domain Bacteria; kingdom Bacillati; phylum Bacillota; class Bacilli; order Caryophanales; family Bacillaceae; genus Bacillus; species Bacillus sp. 1780r2a1. Next base: position 4,139,001 of record CP099863.1, read on the forward strand.
ATCATACCGAAGCAATACTTACGCCTCTTAAAAATATGAAAAATAATGTTTTTATGGTTTATAATGGTTTATTTATAAGAATTACTATTTATAATTCATGAATTTTTATACATTTCATTCTTAAGGAGTTTTTTCGAATGGGTATTTAAGCCTAAAAAATGTAATTAGAATATAAACAAAACTCCATTTTTATCCTTCCAAGAATTAAACTGTATACTTTTTAGCCACTAATAAAATTAAGCAGATGCAATAAACTTCAATTATTCTCAATCACCACCTTTTATTTTCAAATTTTCTTTCCTTCATTAGATAAAAAAACTACTTATACATTTCCAGTTTATACAATCATATTATTAGATAAAAAACACACAAGAGTGATAAGATATATGTAGAAACACTGTAGAAAACCTTGTTTTTCAAAGGAAATCAGACGATCAGACAACTTTTTTTAAAAACTAACCATATTTCCTTTGACAAAACAACAGGTTTTATATAATAATGAGTATTGAATTAGAATTATTATAATTTATTGAGGAGGAATTTCGATATGTCATTAATCGGAACTGAAGTAAAACCATTCGTAGCACAAGCTTACCAAAAAGGTGAATTCCTTGAGGTTACTGAAGAAAACCTTAAAGGTAAATGGAGCGTAGTTTGCTTCTACCCAGCAGATTTCACTTTCGTATGTCCAACTGAATTAGGCGATCTACAAGATCAATACGCAGCATTAAAAGAACTAGGCGTAGAAGTATATTCAGTTTCTACAGATACACACTTCACACACAAAGCATGGCATGACCATTCAGAAACAATTAATAAAATTGAATACATTATGATTGGTGACCCTTCACAAAAAATCTCTCGTAACTTTGAAGTACTAAACGAAGAAGAAGGTCTTGCTGATCGCGGAACATTCATCATTGATCCAGATGGCGTTATTCAAACTGTTGAAATCAACGCTGGTGGTATCGGCCGCGATGCAAGCACACTTGTAAATAAAATTAAAGCAGCACAATATGTGCGTAAAAACCCAGGTGAAGTTTGCCCAGCTAAATGGCAAGAAGGTTCTGAAACACTAACACCAGGACTTGACCTTGTAGGTAAAATCTAAGGAGTTTGATTACATGTTATTAGATGCAAATATCAAAGCACAGCTAGATCAGTATCTTCAATTGTTAGAAAGTGACATTGTGCTAAAAGTGAGCGCGGGAGAAGATAAAGTATCTCGTGACATGCTTTCATTAGTAGATGAACTAGCAACAATGTCATCTCGTATTAAAGTTGAAAAAGCTGAATTAGAGCGCACACCGAGCTTTAGCGTAAATCGTATCGGTGAAGATACAGGTGTAACATTTGCTGGTGTCCCTTTAGGACATGAATTTACTTCATTAGTTCTTGCTTTATTACAAGTAAGTGGACGTGCACCAAAAGTTGATCAAAAAGTGATTGACCAAATTAAGAACATTAAAGGCGAATACAAATTTGAGTCGTATATCAGCTTAAGCTGCCATAACTGCCCAGATGTTGTACAAGCTCTAAACTTAATGAGTATCTTAAACGACGGGATCTCTCACACAATGATTGACGGTGCGGCTTACAAAGACGAAGTAGAAAGCAAAGACATTATGGCAGTTCCAACTGTTTACCTTAATGGTGAAGAGTTTGGCAGTGGTCGTATGACAATCGAAGAAATTTTAAGTAAAATGGGCAGCGGCCCAGATGCAGCAGAGTTTGCTGATAAAGATCCTTACGATGTACTCGTTGTTGGTGGCGGTCCGGCTGGTGCAAGTGCTGCAATTTATGCAGCGCGTAAAGGTATTCGCACTGGTATTGTAGCCGAGCGCTTTGGTGGCCAAGTTATGGACACAATGGGCATCGAAAACTTTATTAGCGTTAAAAAGACAGAAGGTCCTAAACTCGTAGCAAGCTTAGAAGAGCATGTTAAAGATTACGGCATTGACGTAATGAATTTAGTACGCGCTCGTAGCTTAGAGAAAAAAGACTTTGTTGAGCTTGAGCTAGACAACGGTGCTGTTCTAAAAAGTAAAACAGTTATCCTTTCAACAGGTGCTCGCTGGCGTAATGTTGGTGTACCTGGAGAAGCAGAATTCAAAAACAAAGGTGTAGCTTACTGCCCACACTGCGATGGCCCTTTATTTGAAGGTAAACGCGTAGCTGTTATTGGCGGTGGAAATTCAGGCGTGGAAGCAGCGATTGACCTTGCAGGTATTGTTAATCACGTAACTGTTTTTGAATATATGTCTGAATTAAAAGCTGATGCTGTATTACAAGAGCGCCTAAACAGCCTTCCAAACGTAACTGTCGTGAAAAATGCTCAAACAAAAGAAATTACCGGAACGGATAAAGTAAACGGTATTACTTATATTGATCGTGAGACAGAGGAAGAAAAACACGTTGAATTAGAAGGCGTATTCGTTCAAATCGGCTTAGTACCAAACACTGATTGGTTAGGCGATGACATAGAACGTACACGCATGGGAGAAATCGTCGTTGATAAGCATGGTGCAACTAGCATTCCTGGCGTATTTGCTGCGGGAGACTGCACAGATAGTGCTTATAAACAAATTATTATCTCCATGGGTTCAGGTGCAACAGCAGCTTTAGGTGCTTTTGATTACCTAATTCGTAACTGATTAAGATTTAACGAATTATCCAATTGAAAGAGCCCTTGTCTTTGGACAAGGGCTCTTTTTTATAGCTACATTCCAATTTGAGTATTTTCTTTTTTACGCTTTAAGCTCCCTCTCCATGCAGGTACTACTATCGCTAAAATTGTTAGCACAATCAGTGACATGGCCAACGGACTGGTTAAGAAGATATTCCATGATCCACCTGAAATTGTTAACGATTGACGAAGCGAGTTTTCCATCATTCCACCTAAAATAAAAGCTAGGATAAACGGTGCTGCTGGAAACGCAAAGATTCTCATCAAGTAACCTAAGATTCCAAACAAAACGAGGAGATATAAATCAAACGTGCTGAAACTTACTGCATATACTCCCACTAAGCTTGAAATAATAACGAGTGAAATTAAAAGTGGACGTGGTACTTTTAAAATTTTCACAAAGTATGGTATCAACGGAAGGTTTAAAATTAACAAAAATACGTTTCCGATATACATACTCGCAATGATTCCCCAAAACACAGATGGATTTTCTGTCATGAGTAATGGACCAGGTTGAACACCTAAAACAAGAAATGCTCCCAACATCACAGCTGTTGTTCCAGAGCCTGGAATTCCTAGACTTAATAATGGTACAAACGCGCCGCTTGTTGCTGCATTATTCGCTGTTTCTGGTGCTGCTAAACCTTTGATAGATCCTTTTCCGAATTCTTCTGGCTTTTTAGCTAGCTTCTTTTCGGATATATAAGCCACAAAGGAAGAAATTGTTGCCCCTGCCCCCGGTAAAACCCCTAAGATAAAGCCAAGAAAGGATTGTCTCGCCATAGGTCCGGCCATGTCTTTATAGTCTTGCTTACTTAACTTTAGACTACCGATATTATTTAATCCCTTTAGTTTTTGCTTACGGTTTAAGATTAAGAAGCAAACTTCAGCCAAAGCAAATACGCCAAGCGCAATAATTAAAAAGTCAATTCCATCTAATAAATTCACACTGCCAAATGTAAATCTGCTCGTACCAGTTTGTGCATCAATTCCAATGGTCACCACCATAAAACCAACAACTGCTGAAATTAACGCTTTAATTGTTGAACCTTCCGATAGGCTAGCGATGGCCGTCAGCCCAAGGAGCATCAGTGCAAAGTATTCTGGAGGACCGAACACGATGGCCACGCTGGCCAGCATCGGTGCAAACATCATTAAAAGTATAACGCTAACAGTCCCCCCAATAAATGAACAAATGGCTGAGATGGCTAACGCTTTACCTGCTTTTCCCTGTTGAGACATCGGATAACCATCGAATGATGCTGCAACCGTCCCTGCTACCCCAGGAGCATTTAACAAAATAGAAGATGTGGACCCACCATACATCGAGCCATAATAGACCCCTGCCATCATAACCAATGCACTTGTTGTATCCATCCCATATGTGACCGGAATCATAATTGCAATTGCACTAATTGGCCCCAGACCGGGAATCATTCCAATAATTGTTCCGATAAAGACACCAATAAAGACAAATAAGATAGCTTCCCAGCTAAAAGCGACTTGAAACCCCTGTATGATTCCTTCAAACATGACTCTCTTCCCCCTTTCCTACCTCTTTAAAATGGTAAAATGCCTGCTGGTAATCGAATAGCTAAGCCATAGTTGAATAAAACATAAGAACCAAGAGAAAAAATACAGGCTGTTAAAATATTGGCCATCCAGTTTTTATAGCCGAGAAAGCGGGAACAGAAAATAATAAAGACCGTTGTCATAATAACGAATCCCACTACTTCTAGTACGGTAATATAAGCTAAAATAAGAGCCATCACCCCTAAAAGCATAAATAATTCATTCCGCTTAATAACACGCTTTTTCTTTTGCTCCTCTGTATCATTATCTGGGCTAAAAAAGAGAACAATAGCTAATATAAACAAACAAAAGCCTAATATTTTTGGAATAAGATCTGAATCTACAGGAACAAACGCGTACTCAGGTAAACTAAATGCTAAAAATAAATAGACGACTGATATAATCATTAATGCTAAACCTAATCCCTTATTAACAGACCAGTTCATACGATTACCTCCTTTATTCTTTTATAAATCCTAATTCTTTCAATAAAGTCTCTAACTCTTTTGATTGTTCATCTAAAAATACTTTAAATTCTTCACTGTCCATGTATTGTTCATCCCAGCCGTAAGATTCACGAACCTTTGCAAATGACTTTGAATCTGACGCTTTCTTAAAGATTTGTTGATAATACTCTAATTGCTCTTTTGTCATATTAGGAGGTCCAAAAATACCACGCCAAACAATAAACTCTGTGTCAATCCCTTGTTCTTTCCCTGTTGGTAAAGTACCTAAAAATTTATCTCCTTTTAGTCTTTCGGGTGACGTGATACCCAGAACCTTCATTTTTCCAGCTCGTGCTTGTTCAGCTGCGTCTAATACACCGGTTGAAACGACATCTACACTACCATTTAAAACAGCTGTCATCGCTCCACCTTCTTGGTCAGAAATGTAACGAATTTTTGTAATATCAACCCCTGCTGCGTTTGCAAACAATATAAACTGCATATGATCCATGCTTCCCGGTGAAGAGTTTCCAATAACAGTTACTTTTTCTGGCGTTTTTCTCATCTCAGCAAAAAGCTCTTCTAAGTTATCCCAACGAGCATCATCACGGACTGCAAAAGCTCCGTAATCCGCAATTAAATTCGCAATAGGTGTAAAATCTTCATATCCATAAGGAGACTGTCCATTCAATGCGACAAAGTGTAGAGGTGGTGAACTAATAAAAAGATTATGAGGATCGTTGCGCTTGTGGATGTACGCCCAGCCAACAGCGCCTCCTCCACCTGGCTTATTTACAACTCCAAATCCTTTGTTTGCTAAGTTTTCTTCATCAATTGTACGTGCTAGCATACGTGCAGTAGTATCCCATCCTCCACCTGCTGCAGATGGCGCAATAATTTCAATAGATCGATCTGGCTCCCATTCTCCTTGTTCATTAACTTTTCCTTGTTGAACTGGCATGGAACAGCCGGTTAATACAACTAAGCTTACACTAAGTAAAACTAACCATTTTTTAACCAATGAAAGCGCCTCCTTTTTGTTTTTAACTAATTTTACCTACCGCACCCCTTTTTGTAACCGTTTTCTTTTTAAAGTGTATTAAGTTTATTTTACAAATTAAGTTCATTTTGTTCACAAAAAGAAGCTTTCAAAGAATGGACTCTTTGAAAGCTTCTTATTCGGAAGAAACAACATAGTATTTTCGCTCTGGTCTTCCAACAATCCCATATACCAGTTCAGCTTTTGCTTCACGAATAGAGATTAGATATTCTAGATATCGTCTTGAAGTAGTGCGAGAAGCGCCTAGAAGCTTGCCAAGCTCTTCTGCTGTAATTCCTTCTTTTTGCTGTTGTAATAATTCTCTTACTTTTTCTAAAGTTAATTGATCAATACCTTTTGGAAGATGATTTCCATCTATTTTTTTTATATTTTTAAATTGAAAAAGCTGATCTGCCATCGTTTGAGTAATTTTTTGCTGAGAATTTAAGACCAGATTATTTCTGCTTACTTTCTCAATCGCATCAGAAAGACGCTGAAGTTCAATTGGTTTGACTAAATAATCAATGACACCAAGGTTATACGCATCTTTTAATATGCTTATATCTGTTGCAGCTGTGATTAATATTACCTGTACAGTTAAACATTCTTCTTTCAGTTGGTGAATTAAGTCTATTCCTGTTTGATCTGGCAGATATACGTCTAATAAAATTAAATCAGGTTGCCAGTTCTTTAGTTCCAGTAGGGTTTCTTTTGCCGTTGCAACGGTTTTTACTTCGTTTACTTGCTTTAAGCTTTTTACATACTGACAGTGAATATCTGCTACTCTGTAATCATCTTCTGCAATTAAAACATTCATATCATGTCGCTCCTGTTTTTGGTATATGTATGTGAACAACAGTCCCGTGTGGCTGGTTTTTTGATAGATAGATCGTTCCATTTAGTTCATCTAAAGCAGCTTTCACAAGAGCTAACCCAAAACCCCTATGTCCCCCTGCTTTTGTAGTATAACCTTCATTAAAAACAAGGTTTAAATCTTTATTTTTAATACCGCTACCGTTGTCTCCTAACTCAATAATTAGTTCACCATCTACATCTGTTAGAAACAAATCGACGAGCGGTTCTGTTTGTTCTGCTACAGCGTCAAACGCATTATCAATAATATTTCCTAATATAGTGACTAAAGGTGCCGTCATTTTGGTCGGCCAAGTCTTGTGAACCATGCTATCTTCATCAATAACAAAATCAATTTTCTTTTCAGAGGCTTTTGAAAGCTTGCCAATCAAAACCGCTTGTATAGTTGAATCATTTACTCGTTCAAATAGTACACGTTCATATATTTTTTGCTGACCAATTTCTTCGTGAATGAATCGTTTAGCTTTTTCACCGTGTCCCAGCTGTAACCAGCCAGAAATAGCATAGAGCTTATTCGTATATTCATGAGTTTGCGCACGCAAATCTTGAGAATACTGTTGAACCTCTGATAAAGTGTTGAGCAGCTCTTGAACGTCAGATTTTTCTTGGAAACTTGCTACTTTGCCCGCGTAACTATCTTTGTCACCAATCATTTTATAGTGCACGAGCAGCGGCTTTTTATGGTAGATTGTTTCGTAGTGACCAACGGCTAGCTGATTCGCAAGCACGTTTGAAATTTCTGAGTTCCTTAAAGCTTTTCGAATTGGTTGGCCGATAATATTCTCTCTAATTCCAAGAATTTTTTTACCTGAATGGTTAATGAGCGTTACGTTCCCTTTTTGGTCTGTTGCAATTAACCCTTCATTCAGTGCTTCTAGAATAGCCTCCCTCTCTTTATACAATCTAGCAATTTGATAAGGCTCTAAACCAAATGTATCTCTGCGAATACTTCTCGCAAGCATAAAACTACCTACAACACCACTAATAAAAATAAAAGCAAGCCAAATTGAAAAAGCTGCAAGCCCTTGTCCAAATAAAGAGTCTACATAAGATAGCATAAAGCCGACAGATACAACGCCAATAATCCTATTATTTTCATCATAGATAGGTGATTTTCCCCTCACTGACATCCCAAGAGAGCCTTTTGCAAATGAAATATAGTTTTCTCCTTCAATAAGAGCTCGTTCATTGTCTCCACCAATCATCTTTTGACCAACCTTCTCTTTATGAGGATGAGTATAACGAACTTCATCTGCATCACCAACTACAATAAATTCTGCACCTGATTGTTTTCTAATTCGCTCAATAAGCGGCTGAATAATTATAGCGTTTTCATTTTGTAGAATAACTTCCTTTACAAGTGGCATTTCTGAAACAGCAATTGCCGTTGTTAATGCTTTTTCTCCCATTAATTCACGCGTCTGTTTTCGTTCAAAATAAACATATACAATGGTTACCATTAACATGATCATCGTAACCAAAATAGAAATCAAAAACATAAATTTACGCTCTAACGGCCAACGAGCCTTCACTTTGCAACGCCCCCTACTATTTTAGTATAACGAGAGATGCAGCTAATTGGTAGTCTTAGTTAGAATTATCTGATTATTTTAAACCTTGGTTATTTAGTTTATAAAAAAACCTTACTAATAAACAGAAGTTGCTTTGTTTTTAGTAAGGAGAACATATTCTTATATAGACTTTTCATTGTGTCGATATAAAAAATTCATTTTAACTTTCATTATTTTATTTAATACTTTTTAATACTCTTGAATATCAGTAATATACCATTCTCGGTCTTTTTTCTTCAGAAAAAAGATAATGTTTTCGTTCTCAGTTGCTTCATCTTCACTGATTGAAATTTGTGTATATACTTTTGCTTCACTATGTAATAAATCCATGTCAGTTGACTGTATATAAGCGTCCATTCGGGAGCCTGTATACCCTAAAAGACTCTCTGAAATAGGTAGGAAATCCATTAACAACTCGCTCGCATCTATTCCTAATGTTGCCTCACTAATTTTCCCTGCAAAGCTCATCGCACTTTTCATTTGATTAACTTCTTGATTGTCAAACATTCCAATCATTGCTCGCACATTTTGATGATTGTAAGCTGATACGAAATCATTTACCTTGTCCTCTGGTTTATTGAAATATCCCATATAAAAAAGAAATACTCCAGCACACACAACTATTAATAAAATTTTTTTCCACTTAAACATGTCTTAACGCGTTAGCTCTCCAATCTCCAATAGTATATTAGAACTACTTGATAGTCATTTTTCAACCTAGGCTATCTAAATTTAAAGAATGTTTTACGGCTTTATAACTTGATAAATTATTTCCTAACAGAAATGTTTAAGTTCATAAAAATCCTTTTAATATAAGTGTTCTTTATTAAATATAACTAATTATTTTATAGTAAGCAACGACTTCTTTTCCTTTAAAATCATAATTATAAAGTTTTTCATACATACTATTTCTAGTATTCATGTATCAATTAACTTAATCCAAAAGGGTATCAATATACCTATTACCAATTTAAAGAATGAGAAAATCCTCCAGCATATCTAAACAAGCTAGAGGATTAATAAGAGAATAAATATTAGTTGTAAAAAAGATTTTACTTCTTACTATCTGAATAAAAATAACAAAGGTATAACCCAGCCTTTACATAAAGAGTGGAATAATTAAACCTGTTAACAATAAGATTAGAGCACCACCTAATCTAGAAGCGATTTGTGCAAATGGCATGAGCTGCATACGCTTAGAGGCTGAAAGAACGGCTACGTCACCAGTTCCCCCCATATTAGCCATACATAAACCTGCACATATCGCTGATTCAATTGGGTAAAATCCAACTAATCGTCCAAGCAGTGCTGCTCCAATTACGGCACCTAATACAACGCCTGCTACTAGTAAGATATACTGCAGGCTTAGTGCTTCTAACACGGCATTTAAATCCGTATACGCTACACCAATTCCAAACAGTAAAGCGAGTGTCCATGTTTTAGCAACGAATTGATACCATTGGCTCGCACCTTCTACAACATTTTCAGGTATTAAGTTTGCAATTTTAGCAACTGCAACAAGAATAATCATCAAAGCATATGGATGAAGCGGAATAATTGCGCCTAATAAATGGCCACACGCAAAGAATAATAGAGCAGCTAGTAACCCAATTCCCATTTTCGAGATATCAAACTTTGATTTCTTTTCTTCTATTTTTAAGCCCGGGATAAGCTGGCCGTTTCCTGATAATGAAGGAATTTTATTACCTAAACTGTTTAGTAAACTTGCAAAGATAATGGCAAATACATTACCTAATGCTAATGCAGGAACAAGAATTGAAATATAATAACTTGGTGAATTTCCAAGTGATTCAGAATAAACCTGAGCCATCGGAATTGCTCCAGCTCCCATTCCTCCACCTAGGATTGGAAGAGTAATAACTAAGATAGCGTCTCGAATTGAAAAACCAATGAGTGCTCCTACCAAACCTGCAATAACCATAGCTCCAATCACTGCACCAAAGATTGGAACAAAATAGCGAACACCAATCTTAATGAGTACTTTTGAATCCATTCCTAAAATACTACCCGTAATTAAAGCAGCAATATAAAAGTCTAAAAATCCAGCAGTGGTCATAAACTCCGTTACATTTGTCGTTACGGTTTCAGGTAAAAGCCCACTGTATACCATATAAGCGGAACCGAAGATAGCAACAATAGCGCCTCCACCTAAGTATGATTTAATGATTGGCAAACGATCTCCAATCCAACCTAAAGCTTCACCAAATACAACCATGACAAGTAAACTTCCAATCATTCCAGCAGGTAGATTACCTGTATAAACCGTTACAACTGTGATAGCTAAAAACAAAGCAAACCATAAGATGGGCATTCCCATAATTGTTGGCTGCATATTGTTTTGCGAAAGGTCATATACCTTTGGCTTTTGATCTAAGACATCTGATTTTCTCAATGGCTTTTCCATACGCTTTATCCCCCTTTTGTAATCGTTTTCAAGTTGACTTATAGACATTCTAAATGATTTTTAACAAGCGTTGATAGATTATGAAACTTATTAAAGTTTTGTAATTAAAAAAAGTAAAATTAATGAAATATAAATAAAAAAGCCATTTGAAAAAATCTTCAAATGGCTTTTTTATTTATTTAAAGGCTGGAATCGCTGTTTCGTCGTACTTTTCTTCTAAGAATTTACGAACTTCTGGGCTTGTCATTGCTTCAGCTAGCTTCTTAATTGCATCTGAATCAGCGTTATCTTTGCGCGCCACTAAGGTAATCGCAAAATCATTGTCTACTCCTTCAGTAAGAAGTGCATCACTTTTTGGGGTTAAGCCAAGAGGTGCAGCATAAGCTGGCGTCATGACTACCGCATCTGCATCATCATACATTCTCGATAGCATTAATAAATCAACTTCTTTAAACTGAAGGTTTTTTGGATTCTCTTTAATGTCGGCCTTCGTATAATACGTATCTTTCTTCTCACCTAACTTGATAACCTCATGCTGTGCAAGCAAAGAAAGCGAACGATCAATGTTAGAAACATCATTAGCAATGGCCACAGTCGCACCATCAGGTAATTCTTCCACTGACTTGTAGTTCTTCGAATATACACCATAGTTTGCAAAATAAATTGGCTCAACAGCTACTAATTCTGCGTTGTTATTACGATTAAATTCTTTCATATACGGCACATGTTGAAAGAAGTTTGCATCTACTTCTCCAGCTGCAAGCACGCTATTTGGCTGTACGTTGTCACTTAAGACTTCTACTTGTAAGTTAATTCCTTCTTCCTTTAGCTTTGGCTTTACAAGGTCTAAAATCTCTGTCATTGGTGGTATTAAAGAAGCTACTTTTAACGTCACTTCTTCTCCATCTTGTCCTTGCTTATTTTTATTTTCCTTTGCTTCGTTTGGTTGGCCACAACCACTTAATGCTACAACAAGCACCAACATAAAAAAGAATAGTTTTTTCATTTTTTCCTCCATTACTTATCTTTTATCCAATACTCTGGCTACAGTCATTCCAATAAATTGAACAAACTGCACCAATACAATCATAATAATAATCATGTACATCATTAAATCTGTTTTAAATTGTTGATATCCATACCGAATGGCAAAATCACCAATTCCTCCTCCACCAACAACTCCCATAATAGTGGAATACGAAATAAAGCTAATGATTGAGGTCGTCAGTCCAAGAATTAGGCCTGAACGTGCTTCTACATAAACAAACTTAAACATAATCTCTCGAATAGATGCCCCCATAGAAATTGCTGCTTCTATAACGCCTTTAGGCACATCTAACAGCGATTGCTCCACAAGACGTGAATAGTGTGCAATCGCAATAATTGAGAGTGGAATTGTTGCTGCTGCTGTTCCAATTGCTGTCCCGAGGACAAACCGAGTAAACGGTATGAGGAAGACGACTAGTAATAAAAATGGAAACGAACGAATCGTATTCACCAAGAGGTTTAAGGTTGAAAATATAAGCTGATTTTCAAGCAGTTGCCCCTTGCGACAAAGAAACAAAAAAGTGCCAACGGGAAGGCCGATGAAAACCGCAGCTACAATTGAAACACCCACCATGACAAAGGTTTCACCAATAGACTGCCAAATTTCAGTTTCGTATTGCGCCAAAACTTCAAGCATTGTTCGCTTCCTCTCCCCGTGTTAATTGATCTACAAAGTATTGTGCCCCATTGTCCTTCATTTGAACACCGTTTGGCTTTGTAATGACCGTTTGATAAATAGATCCATTTTCGAGAACGGTCACACAATTGCATATGCTTTTAATGACTTCCATCTCATGACTAACAATGACAATCGTCACACCTAAGCGCTTATTAATATCTTCTAAGACTTTTAGTATGTCAGCTGTGGTATTAGGGTCTAGAGAGGAGGTTGGCTCATCACACAGTAAAACTTGCGGCCTATTTGCTAGGGCACGTGCAATGGCCACACGTTGTTTCTGCCCACCGCTTAGCTGAGACGGATATTTACCTTTAAGCTCTTCTAATCCAACAAAGCGTAAACATTCAGATACGCGCTTTTTCTGCTCTTCCTTTGGCGTTTGTGTTAACTCTAGTGAAACAGCTACGTTATCGTACACCGTTTTATTTGAAACGAGATTAAAGTGCTGAAAAATCATCCCAATTGATTTTCGCGCTTCGCGAAGCTTTTTTCCACTCATCCTTGTTAAGTTTTGAGCATTCACTTCTACTTCTCCTTCATCAGGAATTTCAATTAGGTTCATAAGGCGAAGCAACGTTGACTTTCCTGCTCCGCTCGCTCCTATAATTCCATGAATCTCACCACTATTTATCTCTAAAGACACTTCTTTAATTGCTTCAAAATGTGAAAATCTTTTGCTTACACGATTTAATTTAATCATGAAAAAACCCCTCCTTTCTTTAATTGAAGGGTGAGAATATTCGTATGAATAGATATATTTAAGAAATGATACAACGCTGTTTATTTTAACATTATTTTATGTGATTTTATTAATTTTTACTATATATTCAGCTTGGACTTTACACGCTTTTATTCTTAATTGCTTCGGCAAGTTCATATAAAGCACGCTGTTCTTTAATTTGATAGGTTCTACCTTCTTTTTGCAAATATCCTTTCTCACAGAACTGTGTCAACACATGCAATAAATGACGATAAGAAACGCCGAGGTAGTCACAAACAATGACGTGCTTTTCTCGGTAAAATCCTTTATCAGCCGTTTGTAAAATAAAGTCTGCAAGCCTATTTTCTAGAGGAAAAGCTAGGCTTTGTGAGTACTTAGCTGCCATCAACGTTGCTTTTGCACTCAAGAACTTTGTTAATTCCCGAAGAAACTTAGCGTCTTCAAGCAACCTCGTGCGACATTGCGAAAACGGCAAGGCAAAGCAAACTGTTTTAGTAGAAGCTTGAATACCTTTTGTATAGTACACATCGTTTAACAATTCCATTTCACCAATAAAATCATGCGCGCTAATAAAATTAATAAGCGATACTTTTCCATTTTGATGCGTTACATAGATTTTCGCTTTGCCTTCTGTCACATAAAACAAAAAATCTGGTCTTTTCCCTTCGCGGATAATCCATTCATCTCGCTTATACTCTCGCACTTCAAGAAATTCTTCAATTGGAAAAGAAAACTGATTAGCAATTGAATAGCTTTCTAGATACAACTGTTTTTTTTCGCCTTTGTAAATTTCCATCTTCCACCTCAAAACTATGAGATATCTCATAGTAATCTTATTTATTCTCATGATATCATGCCATTGATAAGGAGGATATCAATGAATACACAACGTTGGATGAGCACACATTTTTTTAGTTTTTTTCTGACATGGGGAATTTTTCTACCTTACTGGTCAGGCTGGATGATTCAAACAAAAGGAATTAGCGTTTCAGAAGCTAGTTTTATTATGAGTATTGGATTAGTGGCGCGAGGTCTTTCTACACTATTTGCTTTTCCTTATTTATTAGAACGAATCAGTAATAAAGCACTTTTAAATATCGCGGGAATTGGCACATTGATTGGAATTCTTTGTTACATTCCAGCTAATTCGTTTACAAGCTTACTAGTGGTAACCGTCTTTTTGCATATTTTTTATCCAACCTTAATGCCAGCTTTAGATAGCGTCGCGGGTGTTCTTGTACAAAGCAAGCAGCTGAAACACTACGGAAAAAGCCGCCAATGGGGATCTATTGGGTTTGTCTCTGTAGGTATCCTGTTAACCGTGTTTACAGGAATATTTGGGGATAAAGTTATTTTTTGGGCGCTACTGCTTGGGATTAGCTGCTTTGTGGCTCTCAGCTTCACAAGTGCTCCGGATATTTTATCGCAGAAACCTCAAGTAAATCCAAGTAAAAAGGTAAATATCTTAGATTTATTTCGCACTAAACATTTCTTAATTGTACTTGTTATCGTAGTGCTTCTCCAAGCTGCCCATGCTACTTATTACAACTATGGCTATATCTTTTTAAAAGAAATTGATGCGCCAATCTATCTAATCGGTGTCATTATCAATATTGCCGTTATTGCTGAGATTATTTTCTTTTCGATTGCAGATAAACGCTTTAGCCGGTTTTCACCGGGTACCCTATTAGCATTAGCTGCAGCTGGCTCTTCTCTGCGATGGGTGTTAGTATTTATTTTTCCAAACATTATTGTCTTTTGTATGGCCCAAACCCTACATGCGTTTTCATTTGCGATGGGGCACTATGCTTTCATGAAGTACCTAACAGCAAACATTCCACATACACATATTCCAAAAGCTCAAGGCATGTATTCAGCTTTCGCGCTCAGCTGGAGTACGGCTGTATTTACAGTTTTCGGTGGCTTCTTATATGAAATTGAGCCAAGGTATGCTTTCATTGGAATGCTTGCATGTAGCTTACCTGCGATGTTAATTGCACTTATGTACCGGAAACTAGAAGTGGAAAAGAAGGTTTTATTGTCTGCTTAGATTTGATTAAAAAGAAGCTGGTTTAAGTTAAACCAGCTTCTTTTTTCTATAAAAGTAGAGTTTTTACTTATGATACGGTTCACCACGATTAATCCGAAACGCACGATAAATCTGTTCAACCAACACCAAGCGCATAAGCTGATGTGGGAACGTCATCTTTGAAAAAGAGAGCGTAGCGTTTGCTCTTTTCATCACTTCATCGCTGAGCCCCAGTGATCCTCCGATGACAAAAGCTACCTTGCTTTTTCCATATGTAGCAAGCGAGTCTAAATCTTTGGCCAACTCTTCAGATGAACGCTGTTTGCCATTAATCGCTAAAGCAATAACATGTACATCTTGCCCAATTTTACTTAGTATGCGCTCTCCTTCTTTTTGCTTGACCTGAACCATTTCCGACTCACTCAGATTCTCAGGTGCTTTTTCATCGGGAAGTTCGATAATCTCTATCTTGGCATAAGGCGCTAATCGTTTTAAGTATTCGTTAATGCCTTGCTTCAAGTATTTCTCTTTTAATTTTCCGATCGATACAATTGAAATATTCAAAATAATCTCCCTTATAAATTATCCACAGATTTTATCCACATATCCACAATATATATACACAACCTGTGTTTTTTTAGTTTTCCACTGTGTATAACGCTGGGTTTTCGCAGTATTCACATACATGATTGCGCTCATCTTCAGTTATTTCTTTAAAAACTGGGGCTAACTCAATCTCATCTACGGCTACATCTAACGCTAATTCTGTATGTTCTAAGCAACAATAAATTTTCAAATTATGATCTCCTTTCTTTTTCACAAGTATCAGTAAAAAGACCACAGAGAAAGTTCCTCTGTGGATAACTTTTAGTTTATAATGACTCGCGTGATAGCTTCACCGTGACCGTTTGTTTTTTGCCTTGTCGATAAAACGTCACTTCCATACTATCACCTATTTCTTTGTCGATATATAAATGCTTACGTAATCCTACTAAGTCTTTAATATCTTCTCCATCTAAGGCAACAATAACGTCATATTCTTTTAAGCCTGCTTTAGCAGCTGGTGAGCCATTTGCAACATTTAATACGGCAACACCATTTACAACGTCTTGCGGAAGCTTTAACGTTTCTTTTAGATGATAACCTGATATTTCGCTTAACGATAATGTTCCAACACCTAAATAAGGTCTTCTTACTTCTCCATACTTTTCTAAATCATCTACAACAGGTCTGGCCATATTGATTGGAATAGCTAAGCCAATTCCTTCAACTTCTTGCTGAGAAATTTTCATGGAGTTAATTCCAATTAACCTGCCGTCAATGTTAATTAAAGCACCGCCACTGTTACCAGGGTTAATCGCTGCATCCGTTTGAATAACTTCTGCTTGCCAATCAGGGCTTCCATCACCATTTAAGTCCTGTGGAATGACACGATTGACACCAGAGACTACACCTTGTGTTACAGAACCAGAGAACTGCAGTCCAAGAGGGTTTCCAATAGCAATAACCGGCTCCCCAACTTTCAGCTTATCTGAATCCCCATAGTTAGCAATTTTGGTTACGTGTTCAGCATCAATCTCAATAACGGCTAAATCCATTAACTCATCGCTTCCCAATGTGCGTGCAGGTACTCTAGATCCGTCATACAAGCTGACTTCAATTTGCTTGGCACCTTGAATCACATGATGATTTGTAATGATAAAGGCTTTGTTTCCCCGTTTTTTATAGATGACACCCGAACCCGTGCCAGCGTCTGTCCCACTTTCATTCCAAAAACTTTCGCCTTGCTGAATATTTACTACTCCAACCACTGCTTCATTAACTTGGTTCACAGCTTTTGTAGTATCTGTGTTTACATCAACAGATACCGTTTTCTGAACAATATCTTCACCATTTTGAATGGAGCCTTGACTTTCTTCTGCTGGAGGGTTTGGAAGTAAATTTGATTCCGATAAAAATGGAAGTGCAATGACAACCACTATTCCTCCAATGATTGCTCCTATTAATGACGACAGAAACCAGCCTCCACGTCTTCTTGGCTTTTGACGTGAAGGAGACGGTTCACGATTCTCATCATAATGTTCCATATCCATCACCGACCTTTTCATTTATTATGATTATACGTACCGAAACAGATTAACTATTACTTTTTTAGACACTTCTGTTTCTTTCTAACCATCTAAATGAAGTTATTTTTTGTTTTGTTCATGTAGACTATACATAAACAATCGGTGTTGGTCTATTAGGGTCTGTATCATAAAGTTTTATCTGTTCTTTCACATCAATATCTTTTTCAGCTAAAACTTGTGAAACAGACATTCGAGCAATTTCTTTCATATTGTTATCTAAACTTAAATGAGCTAGATAAATCCTCTCTGTCTGATCGCCAATAACATCAGCCATTGCCAATGCTGCATCCTCATTTGAAACGTGACCCACATCGCTCAAAATACGACGCTTAACGCTCCAAGGATACCTGCCCATGCGAAGCATCTCAACATCATGATTGCTTTCAAAAACAAAAGCCTGACTATTTTTAATAATGCCTTTCATGCGATCACTTACATAGCCAGTATCCGTAATTAACGTCAGTTTTTTATCTCCTTGATGAAAAACATAAAACATTGGTTCAGCAGCGTCATGCGACACACCAAACGATTCAACATCAATGCTTCCAAATGTTTTATTTTGACCAATTTCAAAGTGAAATTGTTGATCCGGTGATACCTGGCCAATTAACCCGTCCATAGCTTTCCATGTTTTTGCATTTGCATAAATAGGTAGCTTATATTTACGGGCTAACACGCCTAGCCCTTTAATGTGATCACTATGTTCATGAGTTACCAGTATCCCCGATACGTTGTGAATATCTCGATCGATTTCTTGAAAAAGTGACTCCATTTTTTTACCACTTAAGCCTGCATCGACTAATAGCGATTGGTCTCCATCACTTACAAAAATCGCATTTCCAGTACTACCGCTAGCTAGCACGCTAAAATGCAAACTCATTTTTCTCACTCCAATATACTATTTTGAACTCTTTTGAATGATTTGCCCTTCAAAAGCATTTACAAAATAGTCAACATCTTCGTCTACGACAACGTGCCAAGTAGGTGCAAGGACCTGTGAGCTTGGCAAAGGTAAATCAAAAGTATAATAACCTAACTCTACTTCTGTTACCGTGCTTTTTTCGGTTAACTCTTCTTTTAAATACAGATTTTCAAGCACTTTAATTGGCGCAAGAACTTCTTGTTCATCGTCTAAAGGCTCGATATTTTCCATAAGGGTCTGCTCATAAGAAGTAATTTCATTTTTGTCATTTAAATGCGCAATGACAATGCCATTTTCATTATCGTAAATAACTTTATTTTTATACTGTTGATAAAATGTAATTGTATTTTTATCTTCATTGATTTTCCAAAGTGTATATGCATTCCCGGAAAGAACATAGTCTTGTAAGAACTGGTTTAGCTTTGATGTTTTATTCTTTGTAGGAACAGGAATTGGTTTATCTAACGTACTTTCAATTGTTTTTTCATCAATTAATTTTGCTTTTTGCTTTTTAAGCTTTTTCAAATCGCTTTCACTAAACCCTTTACTATTTGCGTTTAGTGAAGATGCATTTTTTTCAATCTTAGGAAGCTCCGTGTAAGTAATTCCTTCTGCAGCTAGCTGATCTTCAATACTTGATTCAACAAATAATGAATACTGATCTTGATCATGCTTTTTCATGAATTGATAAATTAAAAATAAATCTAAGACTAGGAACGTTACAATGAAAATCGATTTCGTTTTATTCCAATCCACCGTTTACGCCTCCTTCATCAGGTAACGTAACTCGGTACCACTTGTTATTATAGTAGTAAAACCAAGAAGGAACCAATGTAACGGAATTTGAATCATACTCGGCTTTATCCTTATCTTTTTGTTGATTGTTCCCAATCCCTTCCTCAAGCTGATATCCAATTGATATGTCATTTAGCAGAGAAGGATCAAAATCCTGATGCTTTTCAATCATTTCAATTACTTCTTGAGGAGACTGGAGCTGCACTTTCGTTTCAGGTAAGGAAACTTGAACAAAGCGATACAAAGGTCGACGATAATTTAAGACTTCAGCATTACCCCACCTTTGATAGATTTCTGTCATGCCTTGGTTGCTATATACAGGGTGATTATCGTGATAGTAACGATATGTAATCTCTTTTGTTACACGATTCCAACTATCAAAACGGTAATCGGGCTCTGTCCATCCGGCATGATCATTAACAAAGCTAAAGCTACGATTTAATAAATTTGCGTCATCATTTGATTCTGTATTCGAATTCACGAGGTTAACATACTCCATCACATTTGTTCGTGTATTTACATTAATAACCTTTGTTCCTTCCGTATACAGCTCTCTATATGCTAAGCTTTCTGTTCGGGCATAACTTGGATTTGTAAACAGCGCATCTTGAAATTTACGAATATCTAAAGGTGCTTCATATGCATAAAGCTTGTGCATATCAGGCGTTTGAGCTGGTATGAAAATATATCGGTTTTCATTCTTTTTATAAACTACGCAACGCTCTGCTGACGTTCCCGCATCTGCTAATTTTTGCACATCGTTCTTCACTACATTACTAATTTTTACTGCATACACTTTTTGTTGATTATAGTTCACCAAATACATGTTTACAGACAAAGTAGGCGTCTTTTTTATCTTTATGACTACCCGATCAAAATCTATCCTTGGTAATTTATCTGTGGTAAAACTAAACATTTGCTGAAAAGTTTCCACTGGTATTAGGTCAGGATATACAATTTCTACAGAATTATTATCATGAACATAGTTTAAAAAGCCACTAGGCTCAATGGCACTCGAAACATCCGTAATATCTGCTAATTTCCACGTTTTCATCTCTTGCAACCATGAGTCTATTTGCTTTTCTTCATGAGACAGATAGTGACTGCCGCTTTGGTGATAGAGTACCTTCGTAGGACGTATATATTCCTCCAGTTCACTCTTTCCACCTACCTCAGCCTCTTGAAGGTTTTGGGTTTCAGTATTTAAATCAGAAGGTGATTGATAGGACCATAAATTCCAAGTCAGGAATAAGCTTAAAACCACCAGAATCACTAGCACAATGGTTTTTATATTTTCATATCTCATTCCCATTCTTCATCATTCTCGCTTTCAATTGGGAGTGTGAAGTAAATAGATGTCCCAACCCCTTCTTTACTTTCTGCCCATATTCGACCATCATGAGCTTCAATAATTTCTTTTGCAATCGCTAAACCTAAACCTGTTCCTCCTAGCTTACGCGTTCTCGCTTTATCCACACGATAAAAGCGTTCAAAGATTTTAGACAGATTTGACTTTGGTATTCCCATGCCTTGGTCTTTAATACTCACCACAATTTCATGCGTGTGTTGTTTAATGGAAAACGTAATTGTTCCCCCTTCTGGTGAATACTTAATCGCATTTGAAATAATATTATCTAATACTTGCGTAATTTTATCTTGGTCAATCGCTACATAGATGGATTCATCAGGTAGTTCTCTAACAAAGGTAATTCCTTGCTCAATTGTCATTTCAAAACGATCAATAATGTAATGATAGAACTTTACAAAGTTAACCGGATCTCGACTAAAACGATAGTCTTCGCTATCTAACTTAGATAATTGCAACAAGTCATTAACTAAACGAATCATGCGCTCTGTTTCTGTTTGAGTAACATGTAAAAAGTTTGGAGCTATCTCTTTATCCTGCCACGCGCCTTCTGCCAAAGCATCTAAGTAGCTTCGCATTGTAGTCAAAGGTGTTCGAAGTTCATGAGAGACGTTTGCTACAAACTCTCGTCGATCCTGATCGATTTTCTCTTGCTCTGTAATGTCGTGTAAGACAATAATAATTCCGTTGATAAAACCTGTTTCCTTTTGAATAGCTGACACAGTGGCTCTCAAGATAAACGGTTCTGTTTTCGTACTAAAATCAAGGATTAGTGAATCTTGATTGGCCAATAAGCTTTCAAATGTATGTGTTTCATCTAAACCTAAAAGCGTGACAATAGGCTCTGACAATACAGTTTCACGTGAAACGTTTAACATCGACGCAGCTGGGTCATTAATTAAAATCACTCTACCTTTACGGTCAGTAGCAATAACACCATCTGTCATATGAGCAAGTACAGAGCTTAGCTTACGCCGCTCTCCTTCAGTAGTAGCTTGTGCTTCTTGCAGTTTCCTTGTCAAATTATTAAACGTTAAGGCAAGCTGTCCTATCTCATCATAACCGTAGACCTTTGCTTTTCTTGAGAAGTTTCCTTTTGCCATTTCTAATGCCTGCTTACGCATCTCAGACATTGGTCGTGTGATCGTTTGAGCCAAAAACACACCTAAAAGTGCTGTAATAACTAACGATATAACTGTACCGGAAGCAAAGATGCTATTAATTTTCCTCATTTGCTCGTAGACGGGCTCCATCGTCGCAATTAAATAAACAGCACCTAGTATCTCTTGTTCTGACTGTAAACTTTCTCGGCTATTTGGATTTGTAGAAGCATTTCCTCCTACATCATCCTGTAGACGAATAGGCACAGTCAATACTCTAATTCTGTCACCACTTTTACGATATACCTTATTAGAAGATGTGCCTGCTAAAAGAGCATTCGTAACGGCTAAATCATTTATTTTTTTCCCTACTATTTGTTCAGGGTTTGGATTTGATGTCCCTATAATACGTCTATTCGGGTCAATAACGCGCACTTCTAATATATCTTTAGAAGAAATCCCTTGCATAGAAGCAAAGTCTCTCAGCACTACTTCTAAGTCTTCTTCTAAAGTAGGGGACGTGTCGTTACGTGTTTTTTCTAGCTCTTGTTCAATATTATAAGCAAGTAACCCTACACGTTCTGTCAATGAATTTGTAAAGTTATTAACAAGTTCTTTTTCTAACTGGCGTACAAAATAAACACCAATGATTTGCATTGCAATTAAAATAAGCAATACATAAATTAATACAAACTTCAAATGAATGGACTGAAAAAACCGGACTTTCTTCATAACGTAGCGTTACTCCTGCTCTGGACTACGCAAATAATAACCTACCCCACGTCTTGTTACAATCCACATTGGATGGCTTGGATTATCTTCAATTTTCTCACGTAATCTTCGAACAGTAACATCAACTGTACGAACATCACCAAAATAGTCATAGCCCCATACTGTTTGTAACAAGTGCTCTCGCGTCATAACTTGTCCGATATGCTTTGCCAAGTAATGCAGCAATTCAAATTCACGATGTGTCAATTCAATCGTTTCTCCACGCTTTGAAACAATATAAGCATCAGGATGAATGACAAGTGCACCGATTGTAATCTCATTGCTCTCTTCTTCTTCAACATTATTTGAAATCTGTTGATGTCTTCTTAAATTTGCTTTCACTCGCGCCAACAGCTCTCTGGTACTGAAAGGCTTTGTTACATAATCATCTGCACCTAGTTCAAGGCCAAGTACTTTATCAATTTCAGAATCTTTAGCGGTCAGCATAATAATTGGCATATCATACTTTTTTCGAACTTCTCGACACACTTCCATGCCATCTTTTTGCGGTAGCATAATATCTAACAGAATCATTTCTGGTTGTACTTCTTCCACCTTTTCAAGTGCTTCTACACCATCGTAAGCGCAAAACACTTCGTAACCTTCTTTTTGCAGATTGAACTTTAAAATATCTGCAATTGGCTTTTCATCATCTACTACTAAAATACGTTTATCCATGATCATCGTTCTCCTTTTATCATTTCGAACAAAAAATAGGAAAGTAAGTATTCATAATGTTTGAATACACTAATTGTATTATACTTCATAACATAGTAATCGTCACAAATTCATCCTCTACTATACAACAACAGCATTAATTTTCAACCATATACAAACAAAAAAGCATGACTTTTAAAAGTCATGCTTTTTATGGCTCGGGACGGAATCGAACCGCCGACACAAGGATTTTCAGTCCTTTGCTCTACCAACTGAGCTACCGAGCCATCATCAAATGGCGGTCCCGACGGGAATCGAACCCGCGATCTCCTGCGTGACAGGCAGGCATGTTAACCGCTACACCACGGGACCCTCAGTTTATAATATGTAATAAAAATGACCCGTACGGGATTCGAACCCGTGTTACCGCCGTGAAAGGGCGGTGTCTTAACCGCTTGACCAACGGGCCATAGTAATAAAAGTGAGCCATGAAGGACTCGAACCTTCGACCCTCTGATTAAAAGTCAGATGCTCTACCAACTGAGCTAATGGCTCATACTATGAATATCAGCGACATGTGTAATAATAACATGATTTAGATACTAAATGCAATAGTTTTTTTAGAAAAACATTTTTAAGAAATGAATTTAACAAAAAACCAACGTTTAAGAAACTAAACGTTGGTTTTTTTACACTATTAGCTATAAACTCCGCGTAATACGTTTGTTTGTTTACGATCTGGTCCCACTGAGAAAATGGATAACGGAATACCAGTTAATTGTGAAACACGCTCTAAATAATGACGTGCATTCTCAGGTAACTCATCTAAAGATTTCACACCTGTAATATCTTCCGTCCAACCTGGAAGCTCTTCATAAACAGGCTCACATTTAGCTAAAACGTTTAAGCTAGCTGGGAATTCTTCAATGATTTTACCTTCATAACGATATGCTACACAGATCTTCAATTTTTCAATTCCTGTTAAAACATCGATTGAGTTTAAAGATAAATCTGTGATACCACTTACGCGACGCGCGTGACGAACAACTACGCTGTCAAACCAACCAACGCGACGTGGACGACCTGTTGTTGTTCCGTATTCACGACCTACTTCACGAATTTGATCACCAATTTCGTTTGTTAATTCTGTTGGGAACGGACCGTCACCAACACGAGTTGTGTATGCTTTTGATACACCCACTACATGCTTGATTTTTGAAGGACCTACACCTGAACCGATTGTTACCCCACCAGCAACAGGGTTAGAAGAAGTTACAAACGGATATGTTCCTTGGTCGATATCTAACATAACACCTTGTGCACCTTCAAATAATACGCGACGACCTTCGTCTAAAGCATCATTTAATACAACAGACGTATCGACAACATATTTTGCAACCTGTTGACCATACTCGTAATATTCATCTAAGATATCTTCTAATTTAAAGCCTTCTACTTCATACATTCTTTCAAGAAGACGATTTTTTTCAGCTAAGTTTTGCGTTAATTTTGCTTCAAACACTTCACGGTCTAATAAATCTGCAATACGGATACCTACACGTGCAGCTTTATCCATATATGCTGGACCAATTCCTTTTTTCGTTGTTCCAATTTTATTATCACCTTTGCGCTCTTCTTCTACCTCATCTAATTTTAAGTGGTAAGGTAAAATAACATGCGCACGGTTACTAATACGTAAGTTATCTGTTGTTACGTTACGATCATGTAGATATTTTAATTCTTGAACAAGTGCTTTTGGATCTACAACCATACCATTTCCAATCACACAAACTTTATCATCATAAAAAATCCCTGAAGGAATTAAATGTAATTTGTACGTTTCACCATTAAACTTAATCGTATGACCAGCATTGTTTCCACCTTGGTAACGTGCAATTACTTCTGCATTTTCTGACAGGAAGTCTGTAATCTTCCCTTTTCCTTCATCTCCCCATTGTGTTCCTACTACAACAACTGAAGACATATCTTAAGCACCTCCGCTTAGTAAGCAACAGCCTACTACGACATAATTTAACCGTAAATAAGTGTATCAATTTATCATAGTAAAGTCAATGTAAATCCGAACTATTTAATCTTAAACAAAGATAATATACTGCTTTTTACCGAACATATACGATATATATACAAAAAAACCTCTCGAATTGAGAGGTTTATGCACCTGGTGGTACACCCGAATCATCAAAGCGTCTTTCTAAGTTTACGAATTTATTATATTCCTTCACAAAAGCTAATTGCACCGTTCCAACTGGCCCGTTACGCTGCTTAGCAATGATAATTTCGATAATATTTTGATTTTCAGTATCTTTTTCATAGTAGTCTTCACGATATAAAAAGGCAACAATATCAGCATCCTGCTCAATACTTCCTGATTCACGAATATCCGACATCATTGGTCTTTTATCTTGACGTTGCTCAACTCCACGTGAAAGCTGAGATAGTGCAATAACAGGAACTTGAAGTTCACGTGCCAATGCTTTTAACGAACGAGAAATCTCCGATACTTCTTGTTGACGATTCTCGCCGCTTCGACCGTTTCCTTGAATTAACTGTAGATAATCAATTAAAATCATTCCTAGGCCGCCTTCTTGCTTCAGACGTCTACATTTTGAGCGAATTTCTCCTACTCGTACACCTGGCGTGTCATCTATATAAATACCAGCATTAGATAGAGAGCCCATTGCCATGGTTAGCTTTCCCCAATCTTCCGATGTTAAAGAGCCTGTTCTTAACCTTTGTGCATCAATATTACCTTCTGCACAAAGCATCCTCATAACAAGCTGTTCCGCTCCCATCTCCAAACTGAAAATCGCTACGTTTTCATCTGTTTTGGTTGCTACGTTTTGGGCAATATTTAGCGCAAATGCAGTTTTACCTACCGATGGACGTGCGGCAACAATGATTAAATCGTTTCGCTGAAACCCTGCAGTCATGCGGTCTAAATCAGTAAACCCTGTTGGAATCCCTGTAATGTCACCTTTACGATTGTGAAGAACTTCAATATTGTCATAGGTTTGTACCAAAACATCTTTAATATTTTGAAACACGCCCGTATTTTTACGCTGTGCTACTTCTAAAATGTTTTTTTCCGCTTCATTCAATAAGACTTCGACTTCATCTTCTCTCGCATAACCCTCTGAAGCAATATCAGTCGCTGTTCGAATAAGCCTGCGAAGAATCGATTTTTCCTCTACGATTTTCGCATAGTATTCAATGTTAGCAGCAGTTGGTACAGAGTTAGCTAAATCGCTTAGATATGCCACTCCACCTATTTCTTCTAAGATTTTTTGATTTGCTAAATCTGATGTAACCGTAACTAAGTCGACCGGTTCACCTTGGTCTGAAAGTTTTAGCATGCATGTAAAAATCTTTTGGTGAGCTGCTCGATAAAAGTCTTCTGGAATTAATAACTCAGACGCTAACGTTAAAGAAGATGGCTCTAGGAAAATTGCCCCTAATACCGCCTGTTCAGCTTCGATATTTTGAGGCGGTAGACGATCAGCAAAAAGATCATTCATAGTTTATGCCCCTCTATCGCTTTTTCGATTATCGCAAATGTTGGCGCGAAATTCTTCGCGCCAACATTTAATTTATTCTTATTTTAACCTTACTATTTATAGACTAATCCTTGTTTATCATTAGTTTTGTTCTGTTACATGAACCTTTACTGTAGCCGTTACTTCAGGATGTAGTTTCACAGGTACATTTGTATAACCTAGCGCACGAATAGCATCATCTAATTCGATTTTACGCTTATCAATTTTAATGTTATGTTTTTTCTTTAATTCTTCTGCAATTTGCTTGCTTGTAATAGAACCAAATAAACGGCCACCTTCACCTGATTTAGCTTTTAACTCTACTGTTAGAGATTCGAGCGTGTTCTTTAGTTCTTTACAGTTTTCTAATTCCTGTGCAGCTTCTTTTTGTTCTTTTTTCTTTTGAGCATCTAATACTTTTACATTACCACCTGTTGCTTCAACAGCATATCCATTCTTCAATAAGAAGTTATGTGCATAACCATCGGCTACGTTTTTAACCTCTCCTTTTTTCCCTTTACCTTTTACATCTTTTAAGAAAATGACTTTCATGATTTTTTACCTCCATCCAAGTATTCATCAATTGCTTGCTTTAATAGCTCTTCTGCTTGATCTAACGTCATGTTTTGTAATTGAGTAGCTGCATTCGTTAAATGACCGCCGCCTTGTAAGCTTTCCATAATTACTTGAACATTGATATCACCTAGTGAGCGAGCGCTGATTCCAACAAGCTGATCTCTTCTTTTCGAAATAACAAATGAAGCAACGACTCCGCTAATCGATAATAATGTATCGGCAGCTTGTGCAATTAACACTTGATCATACGTTTCAGCTTCATCTGCTCTTGAGATAGCAATTCCTGCTTTATAGATTTCTGCGTGTTCAATAAAACGAGCTCTTTGCACATATTGATTAATGTCTTCTTTAAGGAACTTTTGAACAAGAACTGTATCAGCTCCCTGAGATCTTAAAAAGGACGCAGCATCAAACGTTCGAGAACCAGTTCTAAGGGTAAAGCTTTTCGTATCTACAATAATCCCTGCCAATAAAGCAGTGGCTTCTAGCATATCAATTTTAAAACGCTTAGGTTGATATTCTAATAGCTCTGTCACTAATTCGGCAGTAGAGGAAGCATATGGCTCCATATAGACGAGTAGAGGATCTTCAATAAAGTCCTCGCCTCGTCTATGATGATCAATGACCACAACGTTTTCAACTCGATTTAATAATCGTTCTTCAATTACAAGTGAAGGCTTATGAGTATCGACAACCACCAGTAATGTATCGTCACCCACTAGATTAAGTGCCTCATCAGGGGTAATGAATCGTTCCCAAAGATCAGGACTTTTCTTAATCTCTTCTAGAAGCCGCTTTACACCCGTATCAATATGTTGAGGATCTAAAACGATAAATCCATCTTTTTGATTTACTTGTGCTACTTTTAAAATACCAATTGCAGCGCCTATCGCATCCATATCTGGATATTTATGCCCCATGATAATAACCTGACCACTTTCGGTGATAAGCTCTTTTAAGGCGTGCGAAATGACACGTGCACGTACTCTTGTACGCTTTTCCATTGGATTTGTTTTGCCACCATAAAACTTCACCTTACCATTTGGTTGTTTAATCGCTACTTGATCTCCACCACGTCCTAGTGCTAGGTCAAGGCTGGATTGAGCTAGTGCACCTAATTCAGGTAATGGAGAGGTTCCAGTACCGATTCCAACGCTTAGTGTAAGCGGTATATTCTGTTTGGACGTTTCTTCACGTACTTGATCTAAAATCGAAAATTTACTACGTTCAAGATGAAGTAATGTTTGTTCATTCATAATTGCAATAAACTTCTCAGAAGACGTCCGTTTGATAAAGATACCATATTCTTGAGCCCAATGATTAAGCAGAGAAGTAACTTGGCTGTTCAGGTTACTTTTCACTTGATCATCCATTCCTTGTGTAAGCTCATCATAGTTATCTAAAAAGATAATACCGATGCTGGTTCTTTCATCAGCATACAATTTTTCAATTTCTATCTGCTCTGTAACATCGAAAAAGTAAAGTAGACGTTCTTCTCTTTTGATAATTACTTTAAATTTTCTTTCATGCAAAGTGACTACTTCTGTCTCAACTTCTTGCTTAATTAACGGAACAACACTTTCGGCTACATCATACAAGGAACGTCCTACTAATGAATCCTCATCAAAACAAGAAGCTAGAAAAGGGTTAGTCCATTGAATCTGATATTCATCATTAAACAACATAATCCCAATCGGCATCTCCATTAATGCCTCTTCCCCCACTTTTTTCACCCGGTGAGAAATCATTGAGATATACTTTTCAAGCTCGTCTACTAACATTCGCTCCATTTTAATAAACAGCAGCAAGGTCACCAGTAAAAGCACAAAGCCCCCTACGCCAATCATCCAGTTGTGATATGTCACTACCCCTACTAAAATAAGAGCAATACTGTACAGTAAATAAAATGGATAACGAATGATATTTTTCTTTGTAAAGACAGGCATCTATTTCAGCTCCTAATCTTTAAGTTCCACATTAACTTTTATTTATCCACATTCCCAATACGCTTACGTAAATTAAATCCTAAATCAATTATACCTAAGATACGTACAAATTGAAGGAGAATTGGCAGAATAAATGCCAAAATTGTTACAATCACTGGAATTGCTTTCGAATAACCTTTTTGATATGAAAAATAAAAGATAAAAGAAAATCCTTGTAACATGACTAACATTTGCAAGGCCATCGCTAAATTTAAGATGGCGATAAACATAAATGATCCCTCTTCAAAATTAAATGAAGGAAATGATAAAATTAATACAATTAAATAGTACCAAATTACACTTTTAGGTAATTGCAGTTCACGAAATGGTGGAAATGATTCAATATCATGCTTCAAACGCTTTAATACAGATGCAGCGATTAACTGAGAAAAGAAGGCACAAACAACCCCCAACATGACAATAAACAGTGGAAGTAAATATTTAAAAGTTGTAATGGTTTGTTCCAACTGTTGAATCTGTTCATCTGTAACGGTTTGTCCTAAACTTTTCATCATATCAACGCTTTGATCAATTGACTGATTCAACGCATTGTTCATTTCACTAATTAAGTTAACATTCATAAGCAAACTTGATAGCACAAACATTAGCAAAAATGCAAGGCTAAAAGCAATGGTTCCACCTAACAATACGCTGTATCGCGCTTTTTTCTGTTGATACAAGTAGCCAATTACAATACCGCTTATACCAAAAACCATTGTTGCTGGTAATGTTACAACTGTCCCAAATAATAATGTTAACAATAAAGATACAATAAAAAACAGAATGGATCTTTTCACACCATGTCTAACTGTATAAACAATAAACGGTACAGCAAGAGCAAGAGTTAAAAACCCACCAATAACCGGTATGTATAGGAGAAACAACAACAGCGCTACAAAAAGGGCTAAAAGTGCTGCTCCTTCGGTAATATAACGAATCCCTTTCACAACTTCACCTCGTATTGTATAAACTATTACTTATTGTATCGATTCAATACAAGAGAAGCAACTATTTCACCAGTTTATCTATTTAGATGTAAAAAGAGACAGCAAGGAAGTCCTCACTGTCTCTTTTTATATTCATTATTCACCTGAAACATATGGTAATAATGCCATTTGACGAGCGCGTTTGATAGCGATCGTTAATTTACGTTGGTATTTAGCGCTTGTTCCAGTTACACGACGAGGTAAAATTTTACCACGCTCTGAAACGAATTTTTTAAGCATATCTACATCTTTGTAGTCGATGTGAGTGATGCCGTTTGCTGTGAAGAAACAAACTTTACGACGTCTGTTACGTCCACCTTTACGTCCACCTGCCATTGAAATACGCCTCCTTCCCTTTTAAACTCTATCCGATTGTATACTTCGCACTTATCACTTTTTAGAATGGTAAGTCATCATCAGAGATGTCGATTGTTTCACCATTATTTGCAAATGGATCATTATCAACGCGAGTATAACCTTGATTACCTGAGTTACGGTTCTGATTATCTCCAAATGGAGAGCCTTGTCCAGATCCACCAGTGTTAGCAAAGTTATTGCGTTGCATATCCCCGCCACCACTTTTTGGTTCTAAGAATTGCACACTTTCTGCCACAACCTCTGTTACATAAACTCGACGACCGTCTTGTCCTTCATAACTACGAGACTGTAAACGTCCATCAACACCAGCTAAACTACCCTTTTTCAAAAAGTTTGCTACATTTTCAGCAGGACGACGCCATACGACACAGTTAATAAAGTCTGCCTCACGTTCACCCTGTTGATTTGTAAATGCGCGGTTGACTGCTAGTGTGAATGTTGCAACTGCAGCTCCATTGGGGGTATAACGTAATTCAGGATCTTTCGTCAAGCGTCCTACGAGAATTACGCGATTCATCATCAGAACCACTCCTTAAGGAAAAAACTATTTATTTAAACGATAAATTAAGCTTCTTGTTTAACAACGATATGACGGATAATGTCTTCGTTGATCTTAGCAAGACGATCAAACTCAGAAACTGCTTCTGAAGTCGCTGCTACGTCAAGAATCATGTAGTAACCATCGCGGAAATCGTTGATTTCATAAGCTAAACGACGTTTACCCCATTCTTTAACGTTTGCAACTTCTGCACCATTGTCAGTTAAAACACCGTTAAAGCGCTCAACTAATGCTTTTTTTGCTTCGTCATCAATGTTTGGACGGATGATGTACATTACTTCATACTTTCTCATCACTGTCACCTCCTTTTGGTCTAACGGCCCTAAACGGGCAAGGAGCAATAATTATATTACTCACGATTTAAAATTATATCATGTAAACTTTCGAAACGCAATGATATTAAAAGAGTTTCGTTTAAAAGAAAAAGTACGGCTTAAAGCCGTACTTTTTATACGTTGAATCTAAAATGCATAACATCGCCATCTTTAACGATGTATTCTTTTCCTTCAAGACGAACTTTTCCTGCTTCACGTGCAGCTCCCATTGTTCCAGCTGCTAATAAATCTTCATAAGATACCGTTTCAGCACGGATGAATCCACGCTCAAAGTCTGTATGAATAATACCAGCACATTCAGGTGCCTTCATACCTGTTTTGAACGTCCATGCGCGTACTTCTTGCTCACCAGCTGTGAAGTATGTTGCAAGACCTAATAAATCATAAGTGGCACGAATTAGTTGGTCTAAACCTGATTGCTCAATTCCAAGCTCTTCAAGGAACATTTCTTTTTCCTCACCTTCAAGCTCAACAATTTCAGATTCAATACGAGCACAAACTACAATTACTTCTGCGCCTTCTTCTTTCGCATATTCACGTACTTTTGCTACATATTGATTTGATGACGCATCCGCTACCTCATCTTCTGATACGTTCGCTACATACAGAATTGGTTTAATTGTTAAAAGGTGTAGCTGCTTAGCAAGCTTTAATTGCTCATCAGTAAATGAAACAGAACGCGCAGGTTGTCCAGCTTCAAACGCTTCTTTTAGCTTTTCTAAGATTTCATATTCGTACATTGCTTCTTTATCTTTTTGTTTCGCCATCTTTTGAACACGGCCAATACGCTTGTCCACAGTTTCTAAGTCAGCTAGGATTAGCTCTAAATTAATTGTCTCAATATCTGAGATAGGATCTACTTTCCCCGAAACGTGAGTGATATTTTCATCTTCGAAGCAACGCACTACGTGACAAATTGCATCTACTTCACGAATATGAGATAAAAATTTATTTCCTAATCCTTCACCTTTACTCGCACCTTTTACAATTCCTGCAATATCTGTAAATTCAAATGCTGTTGGAACTGTCTTCTTAGGTTTTACAAGCTCAGTAAGTTTATCTAAACGCTCGTCAGGAACTTCTACAATCCCAACATTCGGATCAATTGTACAGAAAGGGTAGTTAGCAGACTCTGCTCCCGCTTGTGTAATTGCATTAAATAAAGTTGATTTTCCTACGTTCGGAAGACCAACAATTCCAGCTGTTAAAGCCATATGATCATTCACTCCTCTTTTATATAACCGAAAACCAGTTAACCTTTCACAATTATAGTAATTCACATTTGAAAACACAAGCTTTATTGATTGGAAAAGCCTGTCCTAGTTCAGTATGTATATGAATTACTTTTTCAGTTATTCTTCATGTTTAACTAAGATCTTTTTCATTTTTCGAGCAAAATCCTTACGAGGAATCATGACACTATGACCACAGCCTTCGCATTTAATTCGAATATCCATTCCCATTCGAATTATTTTCCATCTATTCTCTCCACAAGGGTGGGGTTTTTTCATTTCTACAATGTCATTTAAACCAAATTCTTTTTGATTCAATTACTGTGACCTCCTTGATTTTCTCGATGAGTTAATACATTTTTAGGATCTTCACCACGATTATACATAATCATCTTCGCAAACGGAACTTCAATACCATGTTCATTTAATCTCATTCTTACTTCTTTACGAATCATACGTGATATGTGAAAATGCCTCATTGGTTTCACTTCACTTGTAATGCGCATAACAACTTCATTTGCTTGCATTGTTTGAACTCCTAGTAATTCTGGTGTTTTTACCATATCTTCATATTTCCCAGGCAATTCTTCTAAGAGTTCTAGAATAATTTTTTCCGCTTTTTGAATATCTTCTTCATATGAGATACTAACATCTACAAATGCAATGCTGTTATGAAGCGAAAAGTTGGTCACTTCTATAATACTTCCATTAGGCAAAATATTAATTTCTCCTGTCCAACTTTTAATTTTAGTTGTCCGCAAACCAATCTCCTCCACAGTACCTTCAAATGTACCAATTCGCACATAATCTCCTACAGAAAACTGATCTTCAAAAATAATAAAGAAACCTGTAATAACATCCTTTACTAAATTTTGAGCACCAAACCCTACTGCTAAACCAACGATTCCTGCTCCTGCTAATAATCCCTTTACCTCAATTGTCATCGTTTCTAGAATCATAACAAGCGCAATAAAATAAACTGCATAGGTAAATACATTTTGAATTAAACGTACTAACGTTGCTTCTCTTCGCTCTGAAATACGCAGTGGACTTTTTGTCCGAACCTCTATCATTTTATTTAAAAACATTTTCCCAAATCGAATTAATAACATTGAAACGATAATAATGAGTAATATTTTAATAAAACCTATCCCTATATTAGCCCACGTCTCTTCTTTAAAGAACGTCTGAAACGTCGTTTTTAAAAAGGCTTGAATTGATTCCATGCTGCAAGCTCCCATTCTCATGATTGTCATAATATTTTAGTTTATTTTAGCAAGTTTTATTTAATTTTTGTAGATATTTCGTATTGGATAAACTAGTAAAGCGGCTAATAAGAATAGATTAACCATACCATATAAAGGGTATAAAACAGCAATTAACTTAGAAAATCCGAGTTTTGTAAATGGAATCATAATGATGACAAATATAATGGCCATTTTCCATAATGAGGTATTTTCATTCCTGCGAAATCTAGTTGTTAAACCTAGTATCCCTGATACTGCTGTTGTATAGATAGCCACTAACAATAAGATACTCATAATAATTAGCATAAAAAACGGAAAACTTTTCATTATAGCAAATAACGGAATTTCGTAGTCTGGTAACAAATCTGAAACCTGTAAAAGTGATTCATTATAAACAAAGGATAAACCACCAATTAGCAAACCACTCCCTATGGAAGCAATATGAATTTCTACTTTTGTTTTAATCTCATTTCCAATGGTTGTGAGAACTGCAACGAGAGGGAGAATATTTAAAGCCGTAAAAGTAAAACCTGAAGACCAATTATGTTGATGACGCCAGTCAATATCTAAAATATGCTGGCTTTTTAAAATAAAAAAAAGAAGTACACTAATTAAGCCGATAACAAGTACAGGCATAATATAAGAATTAATAGAGAGCATTCCTTGAATACCTCTAATAAACACCAGGATAATTAATAAACTAAAGGTCATAATGCCTAACCAGTATGGAAGCTGAAATGTTTCTAACGTAGCGCCTCCACCTGCAATCATAATAACTGTTGTTGAAAATAAATAAAAAATGATTAAGCTATCATAAAGGAAAGCCCACCTTTTTCCAAACACTTCAATAAGCAATGGATAAAATTGATTTGTTTTCAATTGAAAGCTAATACTCATAATTACTTGACAACAAATAATGAAGATAATAGTGAATAAAAGCAGAGCCAGTCCACTTTCTTCGCCGAAGAATTGCCAAAGTTCTCTTCCAGATGCATAACCAGCTCCAATAATTGTACCTAAAATAAGAAACATCCATTTAAAGCCCTGCTTCAACATAAATTCCTCCTTTAAGTGAAATGTATGTATAGAATATTAAAAATCTTCGTATACTGTTACTACTATGTATAAGGAGTGGAACCTATGAATCTAAAATCCTCCTTCTTTGAGAAAACATCACGTTCAATTCGTATTTTTCATGATGAAGAATTTGCTGCTCAACAATTAAGTAAACAGCTAGGGTTGTTACTTCCAGCTGATCCTGCTAGACCGGTCGTAATTGTTTGTATCGGAACAGACCGCTCAACTGGAGATTCATTAGGACCATTAGTAGGCACGAAATTAAAAGAAAAAAGCCTTTCTCATTTTCATATATATGGCACATTAAAAGATCCCATTCATGCTGTTAATTTAAAAGATACTTTAAAAATGATTCAAAAGGAATTTGATAACCCTTTTATTATCGGCATTGATGCTTGTTTAGGAAGAATGAAGAGTGTAGGATCTGTTTCATTGGGAATAGGGCCGGTAAAGCCTGGTGCGGGCGTAAATAAAGAGTTACCTCCTGTGGGTGATATTCATATGACTGGAATTGTAAATGTAAGTGGCTTTATGGAGTTTTTTGTACTACAAAATACAAGACTTTATTTAGTCATGAGCATTGCAGAATTAATTGCTACTAGTATTCAATATGCTTATCAAACTCATAGAGGACCCTCTGTCTCTTTGTCATCTCATAGTTATCAATTAGAGTATGAAAAATAAAAAGGTTGTCCTAATAATTAGGACAACCTTTTTATTTTTGCTCAATTGAAATATGTTCTAATAACTCTAATAAGCGATTTAAATCATCTTGAGTAAAGAACTCAATTTCAATCTTTCCTTTTTTCTTGGTTCTCGTAATATTTACGGGGGTACCTAGTTTTTCCTGCAACTTTGTTTCATTTTCTCTAATAAAGATATCTTTTGTTTTTTGAGGTTTTTCTTTCTTTGTTTCACGTGAAACAGATTGATTAAGGTGAGAAACGTACGCCTCTAATTGCCGAACATTTAAGTGCTCTGTTTTTATTTTTTTAATTACTTTTGGAAGTAATGATTTATTTTTTAATCCAGCTAATGTACGACCGTGTCCCATTGAAATTTCGTTATTTGAAATTAACATTTGCACTTCTTCTGGAAGCTGTAACAAACGTAGATAATTGGCAATATGCGGTCGACTTTTGCCTAGGCGAGCTGCCAATTGCTCTTGTGTCATATCAAGTTTTTCAATAAGAAGATGGTAAGCCATTGCTTCTTCGATTGGAGTCAAGTCTTCACGCTGCAAGTTCTCAAGCAACGCCAACTCCATCATTTGCTTTTCTGAAAAATCTTTTACAATAACAGGGACCGTTGTTAAGTTTGCTTCTTTTGCTGCTCTAAATCTACGTTCTCCAGCTAGGATTTCATATCCTTTAATACTTCTTCTAGCAACAATCGGTTGTAGAATTCCATGGTGTAAAATGGACTGCTTTAACTCCTCGATTGCTTCTTGCTGGAACGTTTTACGCGGTTGATAAGGATTTGGCCTTAATTCATTAATATCAATGTCTTGAATTGAATCTGTAGCTTGTGTATCTACCCCCGAAAATAAAGCATTAATACCTTTACCTAATCCTTTCGCCATTATATATCACTTCCTTCGCAAGTTCCATGTATACCGCAGCCCCTCTAGACTTTGAATCATATAAAATAACTGGTGCACCATGACTAGGTGCTTCACTAAGACGAACGTTTCGTGGAATAATTGTTTGGTAAACACGTTCTTGGAAATACTTTTTGACCTCAGCAGTAACTTGGAGTCCTAAATTCGTGCGTGCATCTAACATTGTTAATAGGACACCTTCAATTCGAAGGTGATGATTTAAATGTTTTTGTACTAATCTTACTGTGTTAAGTAGCTGACTTAAACCTTCTAGCGCATAATATTCACACTGAACAGGAATCAATACTGAATCTGCTGCTGTTAAAGCGTTTAATGTCAATAAACCTAAAGAAGGGGGACAGTCAATAATAATATAATCATACTGATCTTTTACTGTTTCTAATGCCCTTTTTAAGCGTACTTCCCTGGAAATAGTTGAAACAAGTTCAATTTCTGCACCTGCTAATTGAATTGTTGCAGGGATAATTGATAAGTTTTCCACAGCTGTTGGGCAAATGACCTGTTTTGTATCCATATCTTCTACAACAACATTGTAGACACAAGCATCTACATCTGCTTTTTCAATTCCTACACCGCTTGTTGCATTTCCTTGCGGATCACCATCTACTAACAGTACTTTTTGACCATGCTGCGCTAAGCATGCACCTAGATTGACAGCAGTAGTCGTTTTTCCAACTCCACCTTTTTGATTAGCAACCGCCACTATTTTCCCCAAGTTGTCACCTGCTTTCATTTCCCATCCATTTATTGTTCTTACTTTCAGTTCGTGCTTAAACTAATTATAAAAAAGCCTCATCGTAAGCAGATGAGGATTATTTTAATCTTTATTTCTTTGGAATTTTAATCGTAAACTGATAGTACTCCTCAAATTCCTCTTCTTCTGTATTCAGCTTAATTCCACTATCATTAACCATTGTTAAAGACTGACGAATTGTGTTCATAGCAATACGAGTATCTTTACTGAATGCTTTTCGTTTTGCTCTTGGTTTTTTCACCTGTGTTTCTAATAGTTTAGCTACACGTTCTTCCGTTTGTTTCACATTAAGCTTACCCTCGATAATGTCATTTAAAAGTTGAAGTTGCTTTTCTTCATTCTTCAGAGGAATAAGTGCTCGTGCATGTCTTTCTGTAATTAACTTTTGTTTAATAGCATCTTGTACAGGAGAAGGAAGTTTTAATAATCGAAGTTTATTTGCAATTGTTGATTGGCCTTTGCCTAGTCGCTGAGCAAGAGCTTCTTGCGTAAGATTATGTAACTCTAGTAATTTCGCATAGGCTAATGCCTCTTCAATCGCCGTTAACTCTTCTCTTTGTAAATTTTCAATTAATGCTACTGACGCTGTCTCAGTGTCATTAAAATCTTTTATAATAGCAGGAACTCTTTCCCAACCAAGTGACTGAACTGCTCGCCAGCGACGTTCACCAGCAATTAACTCATACTCATTATCATTGACCGGTCGAACAACAATTGGTTGTATAATACCATGCGTATGAATAGTAAGTGCTAGCTCTTCTATTTTAGATTGATTAAAAACCGTACGTGGCTGATAGCGATTGGGAGTAATACTTGAAACCAAAATTTGCTTTACTTCATCTTTTGAAACTTTTTCGACATTTTCAATTTGAGGTTCTTCTGAGGCTACCGAGATAGCTTCATCTTTTTCTTTTAAATTAAAAAAACGTGAAAAAGCAGATTTCATAATCCTACACCACCTTCAGGAAAATCCCGCCTTAAAACTAATTCGATATTTGTCGTTAATATCCTTCTTTGCTCTAGGAAAATGTTAATGTAAAGAATGTTTCACAAGAAACATTCTTTACATTAACGTGCCTTTTATCCCATTTATTCAAGTGGTGATTTAATAGGCATTCCTGGTTTTCTTGGATATTTCTTCGGCGTTTTTGCTACTTTATCTACTAAAACAATATAACGTTCGCTTTGTTCAAATGGCAACTGGAAATGTTCAATTTTTTGTACTTTTCCACCTAATACTTTAAAGGACTTTTCGCCATTTTTTAATTCATCAGGTGCAGAAGATCCCTTCATGGCAATAAATCGACCATTTTCTTTTACAAGAGGTAGGCAAAATTCGTTTAAAACTGAGATACGAGCTACAGCTCTAGCTGTTACTAAGTCAAAGGATTCACGAATTCCTTCTTTTTTCCCAAACTCTTCTGCTCGATCGTGATAAAGTGACACATTTTCCAAACCTAACTCCTCGGTTAAATGTGTTAAAAATGTAATTCGTTTTTTTAACGAATCCACAATTGTAACGTGAAGGTGAGGGAAGCAGATTTTCAATGGAATACTTGGGAAACCAGCACCTGCTCCTACATCACAAACGCTCTCAATAGAGTGAAAGTCTTGAAAGAAAGCTGCTGATACAGAATCATAGAAATGTTTTTCATACACTTCACCATGCTCTGTAATAGCCGTTAAATTCATTTTTTCATTCCACTCAACGAGAATTTTATAGTAACGTTCAAATTGATCAAGCTGAGAGGAAGAAAGAGTAATTCCTTTTTCCTCTAGCAACTGTTGAAACTGTGAAATATTCATTGCGTTACCCTTTCCTTTACCAATAAGTTAGTCGTTTGATACTTTTGCAATTTTACCTTGTTCAATATAAACGAGAAGAATCGAAATATCCGCTGGGTTAACTCCTGAAATACGTGATGCTTGAGCTACTGTTAAAGGACGTAC
Organism: Bacillus sp. 1780r2a1; assembly: GCA_024134725.1. Classification (NCBI taxonomy): domain Bacteria; kingdom Bacillati; phylum Bacillota; class Bacilli; order Caryophanales; family Bacillaceae; genus Bacillus; species Bacillus sp. 1780r2a1. The sequence continues at coordinate 4,178,083 of CP099863.1, forward strand.
TTCTTTTAATTTCTGGCGCGCTTCGTTAGCTAAACCATGAATAGCATCATAATCAATTAAATCAGGGATTTTTTTGTTTTCTAACTTCTTCAAACGTTCAACTTGCTGCAATGATTTTTGAATGTAACCTTCATACTTTGTTTGAATTTCAACCTGCTCAGCTACTTCTGGATGGATTTCAGTTTCTGCAGGGACAAGCTGACTAATATGATCATATGTCATCTCTGGTCGTCGCAATAGCTCAAGGGCTCGAATACCGTCTTTTAATTCACTACCCCCAGCGCTTCGAATTACGCTTTGTACTTGCTCATTTGGCTTAATAATTGCTGCATGCAGACGATTTTTTTCAGCTTCAATCTCTGCCTTTTTAGCCTGGAATGAAGCATAACGCTCTTCGCTAATTAAACCAATCTTATATCCGACATCTGTTAAACGTAAGTCCGCATTATCATGGCGAAGAAGTAAACGATATTCTGCTCTTGATGTTAATAAACGATATGGTTCATTGGTACCTTTTGTTACTAAATCATCGATTAAAACACCAATGTAAGCATCTGCTCGACCTAAAATTAGCTCTTCCTTATCTAAAGCACGACAACCAGCATTAATACCTGCAAGTAAACCTTGACCTGCCGCTTCTTCATAGCCGGATGTTCCATTAATTTGACCTGCTGTATACAGATTTTTTACCTTTTTCGTTTCTAATGTTGGCCATAATTGCGTTGGTACAATTGCATCGTACTCAATTGCATAACCAGCACGCATCAACTGAGCTTTTTCTAACCCAGGAATTGTTTCAAGCATCTTACGCTGGACATGTTCTGGTAGGCTTGTTGATAAACCCTGTACATACACTTCTTGAGTGTGACGTCCTTCAGGCTCTAAAAAGATTTGATGACGCGGTTTATCATTAAAGCGTACAACCTTATCTTCGATTGAAGGGCAATAGCGTGGGCCTGTCCCTTTAATCATTCCAGAATACATCGGTGATAAGTGAAGGTTATCGTCAATAATTTGATGCGTTGTTTCACTTGTATAGGTTAACCAACAAGGTAGTTGATCTGTAATGAATTGTGTAGTTTCATATGAAAAAGCCCGTGGCACATCATCACCAGGCTGAATCTCCGTTTTACTGTAATCAATTGTCTGGCTATTAACACGCGGAGGCGTACCTGTTTTAAAGCGTACCATCTCTAAACCAATCTCTTCTAAGTGTTCCGATAGCTTAATAGCAGGCTGTTGATTGTTAGGACCACTTGAATACTTCAGTTCTCCTAGAATGATTTCTCCACGAAGGAACGTACCTGTTGTAATAACAACTGTTTTTGCTTTATATTCCGCTCCTGTTTGCGTCACAACTCCTGTACAAACACCATCTTCAACGATTAATTTTTCAACCATACCTTGAACAAGTGTTAAATTCTTTTCATTTTCCAAGGTTTTTTTCATTTCATGCTGATAAGCGAATTTATCTGCTTGCGCCCGTAAAGCACGTACAGCAGGACCTTTACCTGTATTCAACATTCTCATTTGAATATGAGTTTTATCAATATTTCGTCCCATTTCTCCACCAAGTGCATCAATCTCTCTTACTACAATCCCTTTTGCAGGACCACCTACAGATGGATTACATGGCATAAATGCAACCATATCTAAATTGATTGTTAAAGCTAATGTCTTTGCACCCATTCGTGCAGAAGCTAGTGCAGCTTCACATCCAGCATGTCCAGCTCCAACAACAATTACATCATATTGTCCACCTTCATAATGCATAAGAATAACCTCCTTTTAACAATTCTTTATTTCCCAAGACAAAATTGAGAAAATAGCTGATCAATTAAACTTTCATGTACAGCATCACCAATAATTTCTCCAAGCAGCTCCCACGTTCTTGTTAAATCAATTTGAACAATATCAATTGGAACTCCACTTTCAATTCCTTCAATTGCTTCATTGATTGCGTTTTGTGCTTGTGCTAGTAATGCAATATGTCTTGTATTTGATAAATAAGTTAAATCTTGTGACTCAATTGTTCCAGTAAAGAACAGAGAAGAAATAGCTTCCTCTAGCTCTGAAATCCCTTGTTCTTGCAACAGAGAAGTTGTGACAACTGAACGATTTCCAGCAAGATTTTTCACTGCAGTCATATCTAGTTTTTGCTCTAAGTCTGTCTTATTAACAATGACAATGTAATCCATTCCTTTAACTGCTTCAAACAGTTTACGATCTTCGTCTGTTAACTCTTCATTATAATTGAGAACAAGTAAAATTAAATCCGCTTCTTGTAAGTATTGTCTAGAACGCTCTACTCCAATTCGTTCAACAATATCTTCTGTTTCGCGAATTCCAGCTGTATCTACTAGGCGTAGTGGTACGCCACGAACATTAACATATTCCTCAATTACGTCGCGAGTAGTTCCAGGAATGTCTGTCACAATTGCCTTAGTATCTTGAACTAAGCTATTCAAAAGTGAAGATTTACCAACGTTTGGACGACCTACAATCACTGTTGCTAACCCTTCACGTAAAATTTTACCTTGCTGAGATGTTTGTAGAAGGTTATCAATCTCATTTCGAACTCGAGTCGCTTTTTCAATTAATACAAGATGGGTCATTTCTTCAACATCATCATATTCAGGGTAATCAATGTTTACTTCCACATGAGCAAGCGTTTCAAGAATTTCTTGACGCAAACGGCGGATTAAGTTAGAAAGTCGACCTTCCATCTGTCCAATTGCTACATTCATCGCTTTATCTGTTTTAGCACGAATTAAATCCATGACTGCTTCTGCTTGTGATAAATCGATACGACCGTTTAAAAAAGCACGCTTTGTAAACTCCCCTGGTTCTGCCAGACGTGCGCCATTTGCCAAAACAAGCTGCAACACACGATTCACAGAAACAATTCCTCCATGGCAGTTAATCTCAATAATGTCTTCTCTCGTAAACGTTTTAGGGCCTTTCATAATAGAAAGCATAACCTCTTCAATCGTTTGTCCATTTTTAGGATCAACAATGTGACCGTAATGGATGGTATGAGAAGGTACTTCATTTAATCTTTTATTTGAAACACTCTTAAAAACACGATCCGCAATACTTACCGCTTCTTCTCCACTTAATCTTACAATTGCAATTGCGCCTTCTCCCATTGGAGTAGAAATTGCAGCAATAGTATCAAAATCTAACATTTGAGTTTCACCTCATCCCTTTGGACTAATTATGCTATTATTAAAACGATTTTTTACTATCGTTCACATTTTTATAAAAACAAAAACATACCTTATTAAAATTAAGGCAATCAACTAACTAGGATACCACAATTCAATCAATAAAAAAAACGAATAGCAGTTATGCACAACCTCAAAATAAACAGTACGTATTATTTTAACTTATCCACATGTGAATAACAATTGCTATCTTTTGTTTTTGTTTTTTTACACATAAAAAAAGCACTAATCACAAGTGATTAGTGCTTTTAAAGACTGAATGTACAGGACGCATGAGTACACATCGCTTTGGTTCTTCTCCAACGGATAAAGTCTCTACTTTTTTATTCTTAGCAAGTGCTTGATGAATAACTTTTCGCTCATGTGCAGGCATAGCTTCTAACTGCACGGATCGATTTGTGCGTAGTACTTGATGGGCCATTTTCTCCGCTAACTGAACCAGTGTTTCTTCTCTTCTCTCACGGTAATTCTCTGCATTCAGAGTAATTTTAAAATAGTGTTTACTATAACGGTTTGCTACCAGTTGTGTTAAAAGTTGGAGTGCGTTAATCGTTTGTCCACGTTTACCAATTAATAGACCAATCGAAGAACTTGAGATATGAATTTCACATTGTCTTGATGTTTTTTTCACTTCAATTGCTGCTTCAATTCCCATTTGCGCTGTTACATCTTTAATAAATGATACAGCTTCTTCAACAGGATCCATTATTTTTTTCACATGAACAACAAAAGGTTTACCTTTAAAAATCCCTAAGAAACCTTTTTTCCCTTGTTCAACAACGGTAATCTCTGCTTTTTCTCTTGAAATATTTAGCTTTGAAAGAGCTTGATTGACGGCTTCTTCAACAGTTGGAGCTGTTACCGTTATATCTTTCATTTTTTAGCTCCTTGAGGGGTTGCTGAGCCTGCTTTTAAATCTGGTCCTTTGATAAAATACGTCTGTACAATCATAAAGATGTTTCCGACAACCCAATATAATGATAAAGCTGCTGGGAAATTAATTGCAAAAACCACAATCATAATTGGCATTAACCATAAAAGCATAGCCATTTGAGGATTCTGATTTGCATTTCCCGCCATCATCATCTTCTGTTGAATAAATGTTGTAATTCCTGCAATGATTGGTAATGCAAAATATGGGTCACGTGAACCTAAGTCAAACCATAAAAAGCTGTTGTTTGCAATCTCTTCAGTTCTAGTAATAGCATGGAATATACCAATCAATATTGGCATCTGAATTAAGATTGGAAAACAACCCGCTAGAGGATTTACATTGTACTTTTGGAAAAGTTGCATGGTCTCTTGCTGTAACTTTTGCTGAGTTTTTGCATCTTTTGAGCTATACTTTTCCTTTAATTTTTGCATTTCAGGTTGCAAAACCTGCATTGCTTTTGTGTTTTTCATTTGTTTAACCATTAAAGGTAAAATTAATAATCGAATTAGAATAGTAACAATGACGATGGAAAAACCGTAGCTACCAAGTAAATTCGCAAAGTATACGATTACCATAGAAAGTGGATAAACGACATACTCATTCCAAAAGCCTTTGCTATCAGCAGTAATTGGCTGATTAATTTCCGTACATCCAGCCAAAACCGTCAAAAGAAAGACAAGTGTAATTCCTAGTAAAACTTTCTTTCTCACCTTTGCTCCTCCTTTAATAAGTTCCAACTTCCAAAACTGAAAGTTTGTCAAACACCATTATATAAGGATATAGTAGAAAAACAACATTTATTGAGAGTTCTCTTCTTCAGTTCGTGAACTGTTGAGCCTATGATGATAAAGCTTCGCTCTTTTAAATACATGCTGTAAACTTTTTTTCACTTCCTCATATTCCATCTCGGCTGCTGGTTTTCTAGCTATCACAATATAATCTTTATCCTGTTTGAGATATGGGGCAATTTCAAACATGACTTGACGAGCTAATCGCTTTACTCGATTTCGAGTAACAGCGTTTCCAATTTTTTTACCGACGGAAAAACCAACACGGAAATGCTGAAGCTCTGGTTGGTCTAGTACATATATAACAAATTGACGGTTCGCAAATGAATGTCCTTTTTGAAAAACCTTTTGAAACTCTTCATTTTTCTTGATCCGATATTTTTTTTTCATTTCAACACTCCTACCCTTTTTCAGGCACGTTTCCACCATGAATTCCATAAAGGATTAGAGGCAAACTTGTCCATTAAGTGAAAAAAAGACCACTGACGTCTCAGTGGTCTATTATGCTGATAATACTTTTCTTCCTTTACGACGACGACGAGCTAAAACTTTACGTCCGTTTGCTGAGCTCATACGAGAGCGGAAACCGTGTACCTTGCTACGCTTACGTCTGTTTGGTTGGTAAGTTCTTTTCATCTATAAACACCTCCTCGAGGAATAACTGAAAAAGACAGTCCTAACTATTATAATGAAAATAAGTAGAAATTGCAATGTTATTTATAAAATAATAAATGCTCTTCCTAAATCCTTTTCTCAACAGTCTTCTTAAAATCTTCTCCATTGTAATATTGTTGCTGTCCACTTGTCCATAGTAAATCGATACTTTCCTTCTTCTTTTTTATGGATAGCTTTCTACCTCTCCTTAAAGTACCGATTATCTTAATCCCTTCCTCATTTTCAAACACTTAAACAAAACTACGACATTTTTCTAAGGTTTTATTCATAAAAAGTCGTTTTTTGTATTGTGGATAAGTTTTTTCGACAAATTTAATAATCCACTTCGCTTATCGACAAGTGGTACACATCATCTTGTGTTGTGGAAAACTTTACTCCACAAGGTGTAGTGATTGTGGATAAGTTTCGAAAATCCGTTGCAACAACCGTTATTCTTTGATATTATATTTTTGTTTTCACTCTTAATTACTTTTCCACATATCATCTTTATCCACATATTGTGGAAAAGTTGTGGACATGTTTTCCACCCTTGTTATGAACTGTTATCCACAACATGTGGAATATGTCGAATAGTTGCTTTTCTTCTATAATATATATTTACCCACATAATAGCAATTGAATAAATATAAATTTTATATGCATAAACGATTTTAAAGATTGTACAAAAGTTGTACAAGTCGTTATTCTGATGGAAAAGGAGGCTTACTTCT